>JBMFHI010000049.1:0-27620 GCA_049976905.1 Syntrophobacteraceae bacterium
CATTTAGCAGGTAGCGGGTTTCGAAATTATCCGTTGCGTCAAGGACGACATCCATACCGGCGAGAAGAGACTGGGAATTTTGGACGCTAAAGCGCTCAGACAGGGTTTCCACAACGACACCCGAATTAACCTCTCCAAGGCGTTTTGCGGCGGCTTTAACCTTTAAAACTTTGGACTCGGCATCGCTTTCCCTATAAAGGATTTGGCGATGGAGATTGTGCAACTCGACGATATCGGGGTCCGCGATGCGAAGCCTTCCCACCCCCGCTCTGGCAAGCAGTTCGGCCTGGAAGCCGCCAAGGGCACCGCAGCCCACGATAAGGACCGAGCCTTGGCTCAGTTTACGCTGTCCGGCCACGCCTATTTCGGGCAGCATCTCATGTCTGGCATAGCGACCCGGGGAACTGGAAATCACTCTATTATCTCTCCTGCAACCTCACTGATTGTAACCGGCCGGCTAAACGACTGGTCGATCCACGCCCCGCCAAGCAGGCGGGGACCGCTGTAGAAAACCGCGGCTTGTCCGGGGCAGACAGCGGTTACGAAACGCTCGAAGTTAACCAGCACTCTGCCGGGCTCTATGAGTTCGACTATAGCGGGAACGGGAGCCTGATTGTAGCGAACCTGCACCGAGCAGCGTAGCGGCCTGGAGCGGGGAACCAAAGACTGCCAGACCACCCCGGTTGCCATCAGCGCCCGCGCCGCCAGATTTTCTTTCGCAGTGGTTAGAGAAACCGCGCAGCTTTGCGGATCTATCGATTTTACCCAGACCGGGACCCCCAGGCTCACACCGATTCCGCGCCTCTGCCCAATGGTAAAGAGGTGAATGCCTTCATGCACGCCGAGCTTGCGGCCTGTTTCGTCCAGGATAGGGCCAGGGGCAGCACCCTGAGCAAACCTTTGGCGCAGGGTTTCCGCAAAACCTGTTTGCTTTGTTGCAAAACAGGAGTCCTGACTTTCCACCCGATCGGCGTTTCCAAGACCTATCCGACGGGCCATGGCACGGACCTCTTCCTTCAAATAGCGGCCAAGAGGAAACAACACTTTCGATAGATTGCCGGAATCGACGGCAAAAAGAAAATAGGACTGGTCTTTTCGATGATCTACGCCCCTTAGGATGAAACCGCGGTCGTTTTTTGCTACACCCAACCGCGCATAATGGCCGGTGGCTATCTTTTGCGCCCCAAGCGTTTGTGCGTAATCAAGGAGAACGCCGAACTTGATTTCCCGGTTGCACATGACGCAGGGATTTGGCGTGCGGCCCCGCCGGTACTCCTGCCAGCTTCTTAGCAGCACGCTCTTTTCGAAAGGTTCACGGCAGTCGAGCACCTTGTGAGCAATTCCGAGATGGTCTGCCGCGGCTCTGGCCTGAGCGACGCTGTCTGCGCCACAGCAGGCCTCATCCCCGGCTGTTCCTTCGCAGGCCTCCTGCATCCGCAGGGTTACTCCAATAACCTCGAAACCTTGCTCCAAAAGCAGGGCAGCCGCAACGCTCGAGTCCACCCCTCCACTCATGGCGGCCACGATCCGTCCTGTGGGCGCAATCACAGTATCGAGTCCTTCCAACTACATATCCAGAGCGGAGACCACTTCGATTCCGTTTTTTTCCAGATCGGCGATGATAGGCGTCGGGTCGGTTTTTTTGAGTCGCAGGGAATAGGAAAAATCAGAACTCTCCTCGGCTGAAGGGATTTGGCAAAGGCTTATGACTTCAGCCCCGTGCATTCTGACCACTTTTGTAATCTCCGGCAGGGGGTTGGGCGAGCCGCAAACCTTAATATCTATACGGGTAGACTGGGTAAAGAGTCCCAGGAAGGTGATAAAGGCCGAAAGGATATCCGCAACGGTTATTATTCCGATCAAAACATTGTTTTCCACTATGGGCAGGCCGCCGATTCGCTTGTCGAGCAAAATGCGCGCGGCCTCTTCGAGGGGCGTTTCAGGTCCGGCGATCAAAGGCTTTCTGATCATCACGTCCTCAAGCGTCAATTCCTCGATCATCGAGGCAATGAGCACACCCCTTAAATCCGCATCCGTAATCCACCCCAGAAGACGCATCTGCTGATCGACAACGGGAAGGTGGCAAATGGATTGACGTTTCATAAGCGCCAAGGCTTCCTGGATGGAAGCATGTTTGCCTATCGTTACCAGATCTGTGGACATCCAGTGACGCACTATCACAGGGGACCCTCCCGCGAGCGAGGCTAACGGTTTAACTACCCTGGCCGGGCGATAGAACCCGGCGATCCATGCCAAAAGGCCTCAGGTTAAGCGATTGTCAATCTCTAAGGGCAACGGGGCTGAGATTTTCCCGCTCCATGAGCCTGGCAATGCTTACGGTGCGGTCCCGCAGCATATTCGTGTAACTTCCCAGCTCATTGTCATACCAGCCGTATATGACGGCTTGAGTAACGGGGGCTTCGATAAACTTTTGCGACCGTGACCCCGGGGCCTTATCGCCGCTGGAAACGCTGCCCAGATCCAGGGAGGCAGAATGGGTTTGCCCCGTGGCTTGAAGCTTTTTTACCTCGTTGGCCAGGTAATCGAGGTCGATGCGAACCGCCGAGGTTCGCGTGTGGTTTTCGTGGCCTTCGATAACCGCGGCCGCGCAGGGCAACCCGACGATATCGGAGGATACGTTTTGTTCCTGGGAAAAAACGAGATAGCCCTCCGGAAAATGAGAGACGGCTCTTTTGTAGATGTCGTTTATCAGTTCGCGGTTGATGGGCTCGGTCAAACTTTTATCCTGAAGCATCACGGCCAGGATTATCAAGGAGCCTGTAGTGGCGGGCACCCGAACCGACTCGGCTATAAAGCCAATCGAGTTCATTTCCGGAATTACCAGGCCAAGGGCCTTGGCGGCCCCGGTACTGGTCAAAATAATATTGTTAAAAACCGATCGGGACTTGCGCAGGTCCGTGGCCCCGGCTTTGGGCGAATGATCGAGAACCGACTGGGAACTTGTAGCCGCGTGAACGGTAGTCATTGCGGCCGAGAGGACTCGATCGGCGCCGAAGTAATCGAGCAGAGGCTTTACCATGTAGGCCAGACAGGTGGTCGTACAGGATGCATTGGATACGAGGAGGTGTTTTTTTGGATCATACTCGGTGTCGTTTATGCCCATAATGGTAGTGACCGCATCGGGGGGCATGGCACGGGCTTTATCCTTAATTTTAAAAGGCGCCGAGAGGATAACCTTTTTGGCTCCGGCGGCGAGGTGGCCGCGCAAGGCCCCTTTAGGATCTTCGGCAGACACCGTGGGGTCGATAAATTTGCCGGTTGCGTCCACGACCAGTTCGACCCCATACTTTCGCCAATCGATGTGGGCCGGGTTTCTGGCACTGCGCAGAAAAGTTGTTTTTACGCCGTTTACCACAAAACTACCCGACTTTTCGTCAATATTTTCTATAACCCTGCCTGCCCGGGAGCCGTAGAGATAGTTTTGCAGTGCCCCATAGCTCGAATCCCTTTCGATGAAATGAGCTATGTCGGCAAGCCTTGTGCCGACCTCCCGACCTATATTGACCACGATTTCGGAGAAGTATTTCCGCTCTACATGGCTCCAGATGGATAGCTTTGCGATTCGGCCAAGGCCATTGATTCCGAGTGTTTTTGAAACTGCTGCTTGTTCGCCCATCTTTCCGCCCTTCCCTGTTTTTATCTACTCATAGTCCAAGGCCGCCGAAAAATCCACCCTTTCGATCTCCACCGTTCCAGAGTACACGGCCCCACTTCTACCGTCCAGACTTATCGCATCGCCGACCCTGACGGTGTGGCTGTCGATAGTGCATGTCTTTTGGATGTCGTGGACCCTCATGCGGCTCAAGCCCACCACGCACGTTTTCCCAAGCCGGTGGGCAACGATAGCCGCATGCGAGGTGGCTCCCCCTTTGGCTGTTAGAACCCCGTCAGCGATCGAGATTTCGTGTATGTCGTCGGGAACCGTATCGGAGCGAATAAGGATTACCGCTTTGCCCGGCTGCTGCTTCTTTATGTGCTCGATGGACTCCAAGTCGAAGGCCGCAATCCCCGAGATGGCCCCGCCGCTCACCCCGATACCGCTTCCAAGATAGTTCGCCCCGAGGTTTTCGCTCTTTTTAAATACCGGATAGGAGCGTTTTATACGAGGCGTCATGTTGCGCGATTGCAAAACGTAGACACCTTCCTCGTTTTCCCCCTGGAAGGTGAACTCGAGCTCCTGAGGGGCCCAGTGATTTTCGTAGACAAGATTTCTGGATGTATCCACCAGTTTTTTGTAGACCTGGGGGAAAAGGGCCTCCAGCGAAGTCTCCTTGTCCTCTTTTATCCTTTGCCTTTCGGAAAGGGGCAGGGTTTTAACCAGACCTCCCACTACGTCTTCGCCCTGATTGCCCCAGGTAAAGTCGCCAACCGGTTCAACCTTGTCTTCCGAGGTGCGGGGATCGTGAGTAAATAAAACCCCGGCGCCCGAATGCGTATCGAGGTTTCCAAACACCATCGCCTGGACCGAAACCGCGGTGCCCCAATTGTCGGAGAGCATCATTATTTCCCTGTACGTTTTGGCCTTATCGGATTCCCAGGATTCGACCACAAGCTTTATGGCCGTAAAGAGCTGTTCGCGGGGAGACTGGTAGAATTCTATGGAATGGGATTTTAGCACTTCGCGGTAGGCGCGGCTAAGCTCCCTTATTTCCGAAGGAGAAAACTCACGTTTTACCGCCCTGCCATATTTTCTTTTATACCTGTCCATAACCACGCTAAACTCGTCTCGGGGTATACCAAAAGACATTCCCCAGGACTGAATGAAGCGTCTGTAATTATCCCAGGCAAACCAGGCTTCCCCGGTCTGGACAATCAGGCCCTCAACTATTTGCTCGTTAATACCCACATTCAGGAAAGTATTCATCATGCCCGGCATGGAGACGGCCGAACCGCTTCGCACCGAGAACAAAAGCGGATTGCAGGAATGGCCGAATTTACGGCCCGTTTCCATCTCGATTCGGGCCACCATCTGCATCACCCGTTGCTCGAAATCTTCCCGGGGCTGGCAGAAACCTTCTATAACCCGCCTGCACCGGAAATACTCCGTAGTGATTACAAAGCCCGGCGGGACCCTTACCCCAAGGGCATACAGATTGGCCAGAGTGTGCCCCTTACTGCCCATGTAAATGGAGTCGTGGGTTTCCGGATTGGGGTAATAGATGTGGGAGACGGTTCTGCCGGGATCGTAGCTCAGCAATAAATCCAGATCCTCGACGCTTAGCTCTTCGCGCTGCGTTAAAAGCGTAGTCAGGATGCTGGCAATAAAGTGGTCGAAATACTGCAGTCCGAAGGTCCTGGCTATCAGATCGCGCAGAAAGCTCTCCGAGACCCTCTGTATCCTTTCGGCCGTACCGTCACCCTCTCTTTGGTGCTTTGCAATGAGTCTTTCAGGACCAAGCTGCCTTATTACAACCTCCAGGTTTTCATCATGGATCGAACCGTAATGGGTCTGGATAATCTGCTTAATGGTTTCGGAAAAACCTCTAAAGATATCTATGTACTGAGAATGTGAAAACCGCGGGATTTCCAGAGCCTTGTTGAAAAGCTCATTTTGGTTTTGCAGGCGGCTCGATGAGATCCCATCGACTTCGAGCGCCTTTATGAAAAGCGGAATGAAACGCGAGATTCTGTAGAAAGTGGCCTTGGTGATGAAACCAAGATTTATGGAAAGAATGATTTCCTCGAATATGACGTTTGCAAGGTTTTCCAGTCTAAAGGTGAGCCCCAGGGCATCGAAGCGCGGTTCGTTATAGGAGCCGTACATGGAGGGAATATCAACGGCGATGTGGCGCTTGTAGTAGATGTTTTCCATGGTCTTGAGTTCGCCCGGGGTGAGGATAACTTCGCGCAGTTCGCCCAGGTAATCGAGGATGGCGTCCAGAAGACAATATTTATCATCTGCCCCTTTGTCTAGGGCCGCGAGGAGCTGTGTCGGATCGGGCAAACCGATGGTTTGAGCCCGCTGCAGCGAAATATTTATGTCCTTAAAGCTCAAGGCGTATTTTTCATGGAGAAGCTGGTAGAACTGAATCATGAGGAAAGCTCGATTGCGCTCGCTTTCCGCCACACCGGCAACCTCCTCTATCATGGCCTTTGTCTGCTCTTCGCTCAAATCGAGCAGGTCCTGAGTGCGGTTGATGGTCCTGGCGCTGAAAATGTGTTCAAAAATCTTGTGAATATCATCGACAAGGGGCCCCGAGTCGGCGATTTCCGAATAGACCTCGTCGGGGATAAGACCCTCGAGTCTTTTTTTGTCCGCTGTGCGCCAGTAAAGGATAATCGCCTGAATAAAGGCCACTATCGTATTATTGCTTTCAACGTGGCTTTGCTTTCTTAAAAAATGGATCAGCTTGTCGCTTCTGGCCGTGATTTCGTCAATTTCGGTTGAAACCTTCCGTAGAAGCCCCTCGGCCCCGATCTGGCTGAAATAGACCGGAAACAACTTGGCCAGTTGCTTTACCAGGTTGTAAATAGGACGGATGGGGGAGTTTAAGAGCTGCGAGACGTCCTTTTGGAACAAGTCGGTGTCGCGGATAAAGATTCCACCAAGAGAGAGGTTTACGATAAGAGCCGAAAGAAGATGCCTGCACCGCAGCGGGTTGGATTTTATTATATCGAGCCACACCCGCACGTTGGCCAGGTGAGCCGGATTAACATTTATGTGCCACCTGCTGCTTACACGCCCAAGCATGGGGGATTGGAACCCCAGCCGTATAATGCGCCTGATAAAAAAGTCTATTATGGGCCTTTGATCGGTTGCGGTGACCTCCAGCCCCATAGTTCGGATAATCTGGAGAGCCGCCTGAGGGTAATCCCGGAAAGAATTCCCCAGGGTCTTCAATATGCGATTTAGAAGGGCTTCGAGCTGGTCTCCGGATTCGCGCTTCATCCACCTGCCGATCTCGAAGTTGATTTCCCTCAGCACATCCTCATGAATAGCCTCAAGCCCCTTTACCTCCAGGATCTTCAGACGCACAAGCATGCTCATGTGCCCGGCAAGATCGGAAGGCTCAATAGGGGTCTTTGCAACTTCATTCCCCGTGGGAGACGATGGCGGGGCAAAAATGGGGCTCCGGGATTTTCCTCGCTCGACGATTTTCTCGGGCAAATGCAAATAGAGTTGGATCAGGTCGTGAAAATCGGTCATGACGACAAGGGACTCAACGGCTTTGCGGTGGTCGGGTTCGACGATGACCGTGTTTTCCAGGAAATGAAGGTGACTACGCAGACTTTCATGACTAAGCGGCCCAAAGTCTTCCATCCAGGATTGGGGCGGCTTCCACTTTTGGTCCTGTAGATTCAACCAGGTGCAGGGGTCCTCTCTACCCAGCCAGAAAAGATAGGTGTCTTTAAAAAATCTTTGGAGAAACCCCCTCAGCTCGGCCATCGAATCGCTTCGACCCCAGATTTTTAGAAGCTCCGCGCCCAACCTCCTTGGAGGGTAGAAACTGCGCATCAGAAATTCAAAGGCATCTTCGGGAAGCTCGGACATTTTGAGGAAAAAATATCTCAAAATACCCTCATGACAGGACGTATCGCTTTGGAAAATCTTCTCTATTGCTTCGGCGCTTATCGGGCACGGAGCAAGCCTTGCCAGCTCTTGGCCCATTTCCTCGACAAGCTTTAAGAGGTAGGCAAGAATATGATCGGCCGCAAGGCTCCTTATTTCAAACTGCTCCGAGTTGATCAAGGCATCAAGCAACATATCGCCCAGAAGATATATCACCTTTCCGGCCAAAGCCCCGCTGCGGTAGAGACGCAAATTGCCAAGGGCATATCTTTGGGTTTCCTGTACAACAAAAAGCCAGTTTCTGTATTTGTGATGATATTCGAGCAGAAGCTCCCGGGCCTGCTTTTCCTTACCGGCATACCCGTTTACCGCATCCTCAAGGGTCTGGAAGGTTGGTGGAATGACCACGGCGATTTTTGTAAGATCCAGGTTTCTGGTAAGAGCTTCGGACTGAAACTGGTCAAACATTTGGAAACACCCTTTCTAACAGCGAACCGCGAAAAACCGGAAGTGGTTATTCGGTCTCTATAAGCCGTTCCATAAGGATTGCGGATTCGCTCCGTTTCCCGTAATAGCCGGGCCTTTCTCCAGTGATTTTAAACCCCAGGGATTCATAGAGTCTTCGCGCCCCAAGGTTACCCTTTCTGACTTCCAGGACGGCTATTTTCGCCCGGCTTAGCCGCCCGGCTCTCAAAGCGAAGGCAACAAGCTTTCCAGCTATTCCTCTTCGCCTCATCTGCGCCCTCACAGCCACATTAAGTATTTGGATCTCATCGCTTACAGACCAAAAGCAGATATAGCCCGCAACGTCGCGGAAAGCATCTCTGGCGACAAAAAGGCTTCCCCGCCCGATCTCTTCGAGAAATGATTTTTGCGTCCACGGCTCCGGCTGGCTGTCTTGTTCGATTTGAAGAATCGAGGGCAAATCAAATTTAACCGAAGCCGAAACGGCAATGTCGTGCTCCAATGGATATCCTCTAAGGCACCACTTTTGCCGAGCGGGCAAGCACCTCGCTCGCCAAGGATATGTGGCGCTGACCGTACTCTTTTACAAGAGAGGCGGTTTCGTTTAGGCTGTGGCCGTCGCGGCACCCGGCAAGCTTTATGAGCATGGGAAGGTTCATTCCACAAATAATCTCAACACTGGGTCCTCTGAAGGAGAGGCTGATATTTGCAGGAGTTCCGCCGAAAAGATCGGTAAGCACCAGCACGCCCTTTCCCTGATCGACCTCCTTTATGGCATCTTCCATAAGCTTTATAAGTTCATCGGTCCCCTTGTCGGGTTTAAAGCAAACAGCCCTGCAGTTGCGAAGCGGCCCGACGATCATCTCGGCAACGACCATCATCTCTTCGGCCAGCCGGCAATGCGAGGCCGCAACAATACCAATGATTCCCTCTTCGCTATCCCGGTCCAACCAAGCCCTCTCATTCCAAATGAATATCTCGGTGAAATACCTTTACATGATAACTCTTTCGCTTAAGCCTGTCAGCAATCGCCTCGGCAATCACAACGGAGCGGTGCTTTCCTCCGGTACAGCCAAAAGCTATCGTAAGGTATCGTTTCCCTTCCTCAATGTAGGAGGGCAACAGCTTCAGAAGAAGCGCGCAATAATCGTCCATAAATTCCTGCACAGCAGGCCATTGGAGTACCCAGGAGCAAACGGGCTGGGAAGTTCCATCTTTTTCTTTTAAATCTTCAACGAAGTAGGGATTTGGCAAAAACCGCACGTCCATCACCAGGTCGGATTCAAGCGGCAGGCCGTATTTGTATCCGAAGGAAAGCGACTGGATGCTGATCTGTTCGCTTTCTCCAATGTGAGAATAAGACCTTGTGATACAGTGCTTAAGCTGATGGACCGAAAGGGTTCCCGTGTCGATGATTCTGGTAGCCCTGCTACGCAGGGCACGCAGCTGGTCGCGTTCAAAATCGATGGCCTGAACCAGTTGATTCTCCAAAGGGGCAGCAGGGTGTATCCTTCTCGTCTGGCTGTATCTTCGCTGCAATATTTGATTGTCGGCCTCAAGGAAGATGATCTCGAACCTGTAGCCGGCCTTTTCGAGGACGTTAAAAATCTGGTTGTAGTTTTTTAAAAAATTGCGTTCCCGTATGTCTATACCCAAAGCGATCCGCTTTATTTCGGGCATGTCGCGCTCGCAGAGCTGCAAGAAATTGCCAAGCATCGGCACGGGCAGATTATCAATGCAGAAATAATCTATATCTTCAAAGGCTTTAATGGCCGTGCTTTTACCTGAGCCCGAGAGCCCGGTGACTACAACTACATGGGGTTTAGCTGCATCCATTTTCATTTACACCGGGGGTGGGCCAGATCAAGGGCGCAAACGGGAAGCGCTCTTCCAGGAAAAAAAGCCGAAAGCCTAGAATTCCTCGTCTTCCTGCTCAATTATGGAAAAAATATCATCACGGTTATCGACTTTTGCCAGTTTTTTTCGCACAGCGCCATTTTTTAGCAGTCGAGCGATCTTTGCCAAAACTCTCAGGTGGACCCCCGCACAGGCTTCGGGAGCGGCCAGAAGGAAAAAGAGGTGAACGGGCTTGCCGTCCATGGACTCAAAATCGATCCCTTCCGAGGAGCGCCCAAAAGAGAGGACAAGATCGTCAATACCGCTCATTTTCCCGTGGGGAATAGCAATGCCATCGCCAATGCCCGTACTGCCAAGCCTTTCTCTTTCGAGCAAAACTTTTATAAACCGATCCCGGTCTATGTGGGGCTTGTTCTGCTTAACCGCATCTATTAATTCCTCCAAAACCTGCTTTTTGTTCCTCCCCTTCAGCTCGGGAACGATGGAGTCCACTTTCAGGATATCGAGAATTTTCATTGCCATTGTCTCCGCCCGTTTCCTCCGCTCTATATCGTTACCCGACAGTTTCGATCAGGCCGATATTGCCGTCTTTGCGTTTATAGAGAACATTGACTCTATTGGTGCTTCTATTGGTGAACACCATAAAATCCTTGCTCGTGAGATTGAGCTGCATGACCGCCTCATCGATATGCATGGGCTTGGCATGAACCTGCTCGGCCCGAATCACTCGTGGCTCCTGCACATTATCTTCTGCGGGCCCGTTTGGCTCGATTGCCGCGCCAAGCTCTTTTACCGGGCCGCTCGATCTTCGCCGACTGATTTTTTCCCTGCTCTTCCGTGCCGCCTGGGCCTCGAGATTATCGACCAGAAGGTCGATGCTCGAATACATATCGTCGGTTTCTTCCGTGCCGTTTAACCGGACGCCCGAGGCGTCTACGGATACTTCGGCAAGACGCCGGAATTTTTCGCCTCTTAGCACAACGTGAGCCTCAATTGGTTCTTCGAGGTACTTTTTGAGCCTCGAGAGCTTGTCTTCAACATAGAGTTTCACTGCATCCGAAGATTCGATATGTCTGAAAGATATATTAATCTGCATTAGACGTCCTCTTGTCAATCTTAAACCCATCCACGCATCAGGGTCCCCAGGAAGACTTTTTCCTTTTGTTGGAAGGCAAAATCCCCAACATTTCACGGTATTTGGCCACAGTGCGTCTGGCTATGCTAATATTTTCCCTCTCCAGCATATCCACTATTTCCTGATCGCTGTGGGGCTGGGAGGAATCCTCCTCCCGCACAATCTGGCGGATCCGTTCTTTAACGCTCTCCGATGCGACAGCCTCTCCCATCACGCTATTTATGGAACTGTTAAAGAAATATTTCAACTCAAAAATCCCGTGGGGCGTATGCATGTATTTACTGGCGGTTACCCTGCTGATGGTTGATTCATGCATACCAACGTCTTCGGCAATGTCACGGAGAACCATCGGTTTTAGGAAGGCCACGCCCTTTTCGAAAAAATCCTCCTGGAGCCTTACGATCGCCTGCGACACTTTATAGAGGGTGCGCTGTCTTTGGTGGATGCTCTTTATAAGCCAGGCCGCGGCCCTGAGCTTGGTTTGAATGTAGTCTTTGGTCTCGGCGGAAACAGAATCCCCCTCCCCCAGGGCGTCCTTATAATAAGAGCTTACCCTAAGTTTTGGCATTCCGTCTTCATTTAGCAATATCACCCATTCCTCGTCGATTTTAAACACGTAGATGTCGGGGCTGATATATTCGACCGAGACATTGTTAAAGGCGCTGCCCGGCCTGGGGTCGAAGCCGACGATGATATCCACCGCGGCCTTAACCTCTTCGGAGCTGCGTTTAAGGGCACGCACAAGAGCGGTGTAATTTTTCGTCTCCAGATAGTGCAGATAGTCCGAAATGATCCGTTCTACGAGCTTGTCTTCCAGCGCGAGGTTTTTAGCCTGCACCAGCAGGCACTCCCTCAAATCCCTTGCTGCAACACCTACGGGATCGAAGTTTTGGATCTTTGCAAGGACTTGCTCGACCCTGGAGGCATCGGTTCCCGACAATGCGACGATCTCTTCAATCGTAGCGTCCAGATAGCCGTCGTTATCGAGGTTGCCCAGGATGCACTCCCCTATGTGCCTTTCCTCTTCGGAGAAATCGGAGAGCCTGATCTGCCACTCCAGGTGATCTTGTAGCGTGGTCTGCTCGGAGAGCCTGCTGTCAAAACTTGGCCATTCCTGATTGGGATCGGTCTCAACGAGTACGGGCGTACTGGTGTTGTATTCTTCCAGATAACCCTCCCAGTCGAAATCTTCGCGAATTTTTTCGGAAAGCTCGACTTCCTGGAAAGGGGCTTCCTCGGTGGTAAGAGTTTCTAGTTCGGCGTCCTGTTCGGTTTGCAGTTCCTCCTGGGTTTCTTCCAGCAGGGGGTTGGCTTCAAGTTCCTCGTGTATGGTGTCCAGAAGTTCCAGGCGGGAGAGTTGCAATAGCTTGATCGCCTGCTGCAATTGAGGCGTCATGATGAGCTGCTGGCTCAGTTTTAGTTGTTGCTTTAATTCCAATGCCATCAAAAAATCCGTCTACAAACTGAACTGATCGCCAAGATAAGTGCGTTTAGCAAGCTCGCTGTGAGAAATAGCAGTCGGATCTCCCTTTTCGAGAATCCGCCCTTCGTGCATTATATAAGCCCAGTCACAGACTTTCAGGGTCTCTCGGACGTTGTGGTCGGAAATGATAACCCCAATGCCTCTATCCTTTAGCGCCCTTATGAGCCCCTGGATCTCCATAACCGCAATGGGATCAATGCCTGCAAACGGCTCATCGAGCAGGATGAAACTGGGCTGAGTGACAAGGGCCCGGGTGATTTCCAAGCGCCTTCGTTCCCCACCGGAGAGCCTGTCGGCCTTGTTACGGGCCAGATGAGTTATGCGCAATTCTCCAAGAAGTTCCTTTAGCCTGGCCTGTCTTTCCTGCTTGCCGATCTTAAGGGTTTCGAGAATAGCCATTACATTCTGTTCAACGGTCAACTTCCTAAAAACCGAGGCCTCCTGAGGCAGATAGGTAACGCCCTTTCTGGCTCTCAGATACATCGGCAGGCGCACAATATTTTCACCGTTTAAATAGACCGCGCCGCTGTCGGGATGAATTATACCCACCATTGAGTAAAAGGTGGTCGATTTTCCGGCCCCGTTTGGTCCAAGAAGACCCACGATCTGGGCCTCGTGCAATTCCAAACAGACATGATCGACAACGGTGCGGCCCTGGTAGCGTTTTACCAGATCCTCGACGATCAACCGTTTAGGCTCTTGCTGCACGCTCATTGTTTTTTCTCCGGAAACAAAACAGCGCGCACCTGAGAGCCCCCTCCCCCTTCGACAACGCAGCGATTATCGTTGAGATATATCGTGATTAGTTTGCCTTGGATTTTATCCTGCCCCTTCGTGACCACAGGCGAACCTTCCAGGAGTATTTTTTGCTCGTTTTGGTAAAATATGGCTTCCTGAGCCGTGGCGACCCGATCCTGCTGCGTGACTCTAACATCTCCCTTAAAATCTATATAGTCTATTCTTTGCTGGGGATCGGTTTGTTGATCGCCGGACTGGGACGCCGTAGATTTCTGCTTCGTCTGTGCCATTATAACTTTTAGCTTGTTGGACGTGATGGTAAGGTCACTTTGCCGAACACGCACGTGGCCTTCAAAAAGGATAGTTCTTGCCTGCTGGTGGGCTTCCATCCTATCAGAGGTGATATGGATCGGCGCTTTATCATCAAGCTTTGGCGAAAAATTGGCAACCCCGCCCTGTGGCGCGGACGCGGAACCCGTGGCCGCAAAAACCGGCACGCAAAAAAACATCGAGCAGAAAAAAAGAGTGACCGCCAGACCTGTGAGCAGCCTAAAAGTCATCAGTTTTTTCATTACGTTCCCCTATTTTCCAATCCTGAGTTCGCCCAGAACCAGTGAAGCAGAAACCCCGCCATCTACCTCGGCGATATGGTTGTCCATGCTGTACTGCCAGCGTTTTCCGTCCAAAACAAGGCCCGGCCCGATTAGATGGACCGGAGAAGCCGACTTCACTATTTTCTCTCCGTGATTGTAATGGGCCGTCTGCATGGTCGCAATATAGTCGTGGGGCAGCTTTACCTCTATATCGCCCTTAAGATCTATATTTTTAGTTCCAGCGTAGAGCACGCCTTCACGGCTTTTGAGTTGGAGCACATGGCCGGCATTATCAAGGAAAAAAGTCAAACGCACGCTTTGCATGAGGGTCTTTTGCTGCTCCTGGAAATACTTTGCCTCCGAGGCACGCAGCATCCAGTACCTCTTTCCCTCCTGCATTTCGGTAAATTTCATATCATTTAGCTTCATCTCATCCTGGGTCGAAGCAACCTGTCTGGTTTTCTTGTCGACCGGCTGAGCTTTCTTTCGCCAGGCGCCGCCGACAAGAATCGCGCATAGAGTCACGATGATCAGAAGGATCACTATCTGCGCAACCTTTGCCCTGGAGATCATTTTCGGCCTCTCAACACATCGCTCTGTTATCTGCCTTGCAATCCTGCGATTCTTCCGTCATGTCACGCACAACCCGGGGCGCACGAATTGCCAAGTAATTCTTTAATCAAATTAAATGATTACAGCTCGGAAATAACTTTAACATGTGGCAGTTGAAGCTGTAAAGGTTTATTAAGTAAAGCTTTGGAAACTTAAGGGAAAACCATCCTGGGGACTAACTCGTCCACGGCCACGGGAGAAGGCTAAAAATTGCACTCTTTTGGTAATAATCCTGATTTTACGCTTAGAAACAGCCTATAATCTAATTACCATGGGTCCCGGGAGCGCCCGAGGGCGCCACCATTGACAGGCAAAGTCCTCGGAGCCAGGGGAAAAGATTTTTGCAGGCATTGCCGCAAAAGGTCCCTCAAGGTGGAGCGGATGAAGGATAAAAACTTAATCAATGAGCAACTTCTCGAGGAACTAAAGTGTTTGCGCCAACATGCGTCCAAACTGGAAATGCGTCTTTTCGAGGGCGAGAAGATCGCGCGCATGGGCACTTTTGAATACATAACCTCTACCAGGGAAATGATTTGGTCCCAGGGCGAGTTTAGCATCTACGGACTTGACCCCCGGGGGCACTCTCCCACATATGACTTCGTCCTTAAAGAGTGCATCCATCCAGAGGATGCGACACTGTTTCACGCGGCCTGTACCTCGGCTATTGAAAACGTTTCGCCCTATGAACTGGAACACAGAATCGTACGATCCGATGGGAGCGTACGCTGGGTACATGGGCGCGCGCAGCCCTGCTTTGATGAAAACGGCAAGCTCATACGCTATTTTGGCGCCACAGTTGATATTACCGAGTGCAAACTGGCAGAGGAAGCCCTGGGTAAAAACCGGGCAACACTGCAGGCGGCTTTGGCCGGCATGACCGATGCCGTGTGCATCTGCGACACAGAGGGAAGATTCATCCACTTTAACGATGCTTTTGGTTCCTTATACCGGTCTGGAAATAAAGAAGAGTGCGTTGGAAGTATCGCCAAACTTCACGAAATCCTGGAGATCTTCACGCCCGGAGGCAAACCGGCACCCCTCGATCAGTGGCCGGGCCCAAGAGCGCTAAGGGGCGAGACGGCCACCTGCGCAGAGTACACTTTGCGGCTAAGGGACACGGAGAAGACCTGGACCGCCAGCTACTGCTTCGGTCCCATCCGCGATAAAAACGGCCAGATCGTCGGGGCCGTGGTTAGCGCGCGAGACATCACCGGGCAAAAGCAAACACAGGAAATACTCGGAAAGAGCGAGCAGCGGTTTCGCGAACTGGCGGAAAATATCCGCGATGTCTTCTGGGTCGCCACCCGCGACCAGCTTGTCTACCTCAGCCCGGCCTGCGAAGAAATGTGGGGCATCGACCGCAACGCGCTCTACGAAAACCCGGCCTCTTTTTTGGAAATGGTGCTTGCCGAGGACAGAGACCGTGTGCGACAGGCAATTGTTGCGAGCTATGAAAGAAAGGAGCCCTCCCAGGTAGAGTTTAGAATTATTCGAAAAGACCAAACAAAGCGGTGGAACCGGGCCCGGTCCTTTCCTGTAAGCGAGTATGGCAGAATAGTTCGCACCGTTGGAATTATAGAAGACATTACTACCCTAAAGGAAGCCGAAGAGCTTGTGCGGATTCAAAGGGACATGGCTTTTGGACTCGGCTCCGCCTCCACCCTCTCCCAAGCCCTGGGATACTTGCTCGAAGCCTGCCTTCAATTAGATCCTTTCGACTCGGGTGGCATCTACCTGATAGAACCGCAAACCGGAGAGCTAAGACTCTTCGTTCATAGGGGTGTTTCCGAAAGCCTTGCAAAGCTTGTTTCTGTCTTTCCCCCCCACTCTTCGGCGGCACATTTCGCGATGCGGGGCCAACCGGGTTATTGGTCCTCCCCCCGCGATCTCTTCGACAGCAAAGAACTCTTTGTGCGGGAGGCCATCACGGCCTTTGCCGTGATTCCGGTAAAATCCAAAGGAGAAGTGGTGGCGGTGCTGGACCTGGCATCTCATAAGCACTGGGAGATCCCCCAAAATGTGCGGGGAGCCCTGGAGTTAATTGCGGCTCAAATCGGAGGCGTCCTCGCGCGCCTCCAACTGATGGACACCATCCGGGAGCGGGACGAAAACCTTAAACAAGCCAACAGCGCTCTAAAGGTTTTGCTAAGACAAAGAGAAACCGACAGGGTCGAGCTTGAACAAGCTCTTATGAAAAATGTCAAGCACCTCATCTTTCCCTACCTCGAGAAGATAAAAGAATGCAGCCAAGATTGCGCTAAGAAAAACTTTCTCGAAATAGTGGAATACAATCTGCACGCAATTACCTCTCCCTTTGTTCGCAAAATCTCCGATCCCCTGCTGGGGCTAACTCCCATGGAAATCCGCGTTGCAGATCTGATCCGTCAGGGCAAGAGCACAAAAGAGATATCCGATCTTCTCCGACATTCAGAACACGCCGTTATTTTCCATCGGCACAATATTCGGAAAAAACTCGGCCTTACCGGAAAAAAACTTAATCTTCAGACCTATTTGACAACTTTGCATCCCTAGCCGGTCGCCATGCCGGCCTATCGGGGCAAGGGAAAAAATTTTAACAGCTTAAATAATATACCTTTACACACAAACTTCTTTATAGTAGTATTTCCCTACTATCAATCCGTTTATACACAAAAGCCATAAAGAACCCACTGTTTTTGCGCCAAATCTCATGTTGGTTTTGCCGCAGAAGGACCCGCAAGGGCCTTGGGGCAAGGCGCGCACGGTGGGGAGAAAACGGCCAGGCACCCTCTCCGGGAGGCGCCCCCCTTGGGGTTTTTCCCGGAGAGGGTGCCCTATCTGTGGCCAAACCATTTCCCAAAGGTAGCAACCTGCTGGATTGGCGGGAAGAATCCGACAGTCCAAACAGTATTATATTTCACTAAAATATTTAAGCATTGGCATTCTTATTTAAGCAGTAAAGTGCAACCTCTCTCGTCACATCCAGATTGGAAGGTGTCATGCAAACACTGCCCCTGGCAAGAGAGACAGAAAACTTTGTTAAGAATGCAACAAAAAGTCCTCCTGCAGGAGCGCAGGCAGCAAAGGCAAAACCACCCGAAGCGCGGCGTCCAAATGCGTATGAATCGACTATCGGCAGCGCCGAATTCAAGACATGGTTTGGAGACAGCGCGGTGGTTTTCAAGGAAGGCGAGTCGGACTATTTTCAAAACCCCGAAGGGGTCTGCGGCATGCCAAGGGCTGTTTACCATGGCGTCAACACAGAGAGTGGTTTGGATATTTTTTGCTCCGATGAGCATGGGGCGATCTGGTTTAGAAGCGACCGGAGCATGACCGAAAGGCTTTCGGGCAAAAACTCGGCGGTGATCCCGGCCTTTCTTAGAATTGAAAATGGCGTGGAGCTCGAGCCCGACAATTTCTCGACCATAGGCGAAGCGATAGCCGAGGCCAAAGCAAGGGGTAGCGACGGGCTTTTCTGGCAAAATAAAGCTGGAGATTACACCTATGCGGTTTTTTCACCTGAACAGGTTAAATCTCCCCTGACCGATCAGTTCTTCTATAGAGGCGAGATTGAGCCAAAGGGAGAAAAGACGCAAAATTGCCGCGAGCCACAAAAAGGTTTTGCGAGCAAACACGCTCACGGCGTCGCCCCATCGGGTAGCGAGGCAGCCGATGGGGCCCCCGAAAAACAAGTCCTTCCGACCGGGGCAAGGCCGTTTCGAGCAATTGGCAAAAAGATCAAAGACCTCACGGATCTAGCTTCGTTTGCCGCCCGGTTAACAGAGTCAGACAATAAAGACCTCCTGTATGTCTTTTTAGATCGAGAAACAATAATCGATCACGAAAGAGGCGCCCCCATCCATTCGGAACCGTTAAGAGGCCGCGGGGGCAAATATTTGAGCCGGGAAATCGAACGCCTTAAGGCACGGGTCAAAAGACTTGGCGCGACATCTTTCTATCTGGTCGGTAACCGGTCGAGGGAAAATCCTAAGACCTCCGCGGTCGAGGCTATGACCTCCTGGGCTCTGGCGGCCTCAATCCCCCAGTACAGAGGCCGCATCACTATAAATTCAAATAAATATAAGCATTTGGATAGCTCGGCAGTGGACCCGGCCGCAGAGAAACTGTCCCCGTCCTCTGGTGATTGGACCTGTTGCATGCGGCGGGAAGGGCTCGAAGAAAGGGCAGACACAGTTAAAAAGATCGCAACCTGGGCTAACGCGCTCACGCAAAATCGCTTCGCACCTCTCCTCATATATATCGACCTCAAAAAAGAGGTATGCGGCCTGCAGCAGATTCATCCCCATGAATTTATGGATATTTGTTTTACCCGCAAGCAAATGAAGAAAAAATTGCCCGGTTTTGGATCTATTGGAGCCATTGCGCTGCTTCCGCAAAAACCTTCGCAAAACATGCTTGACGCAGCCAGGTATTACGCGCAGGCCCATATTATTAACTGTGCAATTGGTTTTTACGGGAAATCGGCTTACTTTCTAGGCCAGATCCAATCGGACTCAAAAGAGAATTGACTAAGATGCAGAAAAAAAGAAAACCCCCAAAAGTGGGGGTTTAAGAAGAAATGGCGACCAATCATTCTAAATCCATGGGCCGTGCTGGATTCGAACCGGCGACTCTCTGCTTAAAAGGCAGATACTCTACCTACTGAGTTAACGGCCCCCATGCTCAAACTCGAACGCCTTCACTACCATTTGCCTCCCCCCCATGTCAAGCTCAAAGAGCGGGGCAATTTAAAAGGTTCCCAAAAGACTGGGCAATCCGCCATTGCAGGGTGCTAGAGTTCCCGGCTTAAAATCACAACATTCACCTCAGCTTCGAGCTCTTTTTTAAACCTTTGGGCATCATCTTCCGAACCGACTATCTCAGCATAGTGCATCGGAACGGCGATTTTGGGTTTGATCGCCCTTGCGGCCTCTACGGCTTCCTCCGCCGTCATGACATAGGTGCCCGAGACGGGCAGGAAGGCAATATCGACCTGGAGTTGTTTCATTTCCGGGATAAAATCGGTATCTCCCGCGTGGTAGTATCGAACCCCATCGAGCGTAAAGACAAAGGAAAGCATCCCCGCAGACTTGGGATGAAAGTCTTTATTGATATTGTAGGCGGCTCCCACTTCGACTTCAACGCCTTTTACAATCAATCTGTCTCCCGGAGAGACCACCCTTACATCGCCTTTTAGTTTTTTTGCCGAGGCTTCGCAGGCCACAATTACAGAATCGCTTTTTATTATCTTTTCGATATCTTCGGGCGAAGTATGATCGAAGTGGTCATGGGTGAGCAAAATCAGGTCGGCAGGTTTTAAAACCGAGATCCGGAAAGGATCGATCATTACGACCGTGCTCCCGTCAATGCGAAACCCGTCATGACCAAGCCAGTGTATATTCCTTACCGCTTCTTCAAGGCTCATCGAATCCTCCTTTTGCACAGCCTCCCGGCAATTAATCCCACGAATTTTTTTCGCAGGCCAGCCCCAAAATCCCCCCGATGAGGTCTATAGTAAAGTCGGCTGCTAAAAATGCAAGCTTGTTCTTTGACTTGCCCGCCATTTGCTTTTTGGGTTAACATAAAATAGTAGTCTTTTAGATCTCCATGATGCCAGGATCCTCTAGCCGGACTCTATAGTGATTCAAAACTTCTTAAATAGACTTTTGAACTATCCCCTGAAAGATTTTGAAGTCGCCTATCATGCCGAAATTGCGGCACGGCCGCCAATTTTTGAAAATCTTTCGACCCCGCTTCCCGGCCCCCTCGCACAGGCGATGCCAAAGCTTGGCATAACGGCACTCTACAGCCACCAGGCAACGGCACTGAGGCACATCCGATCGGGAATGCACACCGTTGTCTCAACGCCCACTTCCAGCGGCAAATCCCTTATCTATAACCTTTGCATGGCGGAGGCCCTGCTAAAAGATCCCAAAAGTCGCGCCCTCTATCTTTTTCCCGTAAAGGCGCTTGCCCGAGATCAACTCGACTGCCTGGAGCAGTTTTTCTCCGCTCTTGCGCAATCCTATGGGGTCGCCCGCTTCAGAGCGTGCGTCTACGACGGCGACACCACCCCCTACCAGAGGGCATCGATACGCCAGCGCCATCCAAACGTGCTTTTGACCAACCCCGACATGCTCCATTACGGACTGCTCGCCTTCCACTCCAAATGGGAGCAATTCTGGAGGGAGCTTCGCTACGTGGTCGTCGATGAAATGCACAGTTACCGGGGAGTTTTCGGCTCTCATGTGGCCCAGATCTTTCGCAGACTCCGAAGGATTTGCCGCCACTACGGCAGCAGCCCCAGGTTCATTTTGCTTTCGGCAACCATCGGCAACCCCGGCGAGCTTGCCGCGAGCCTTACGGGGGTAAACCCGCACGAGATTGCCACGGTCAGCGAAGAAAGCGGGGCGCCGGGGGCCAAACGCCACTTTGTTTTTTTGCGCCCCGCGCAAGAGAGTGTGGGACACTCGGCAAAAACGGCCGCGCGTTTGATTGTGCAGGCGGCCCGTGCCGGGCTAAAGACAATCGCCTTTACCCGGTCCAGAAAGCTAACCGAGCTCGTCCATATGAGTGTCATCGAAATGGACGGGGGGCTTCGCAACAAAATCAGCTCCTACCGGGCCGGTTTTTTGCCCGAGGAAAGGCGGGTTATAGAGCAAAACCTCGCGGCCGGAGCCTTAAGCGCGGTGGTTTCAACAAGCGCCCTGGAGCTTGGGATAGATATAGGCGGCTTGGATCTTTGCATTCTGGTGGGCTATCCCGGGACCGTAATGACCACCTGGCAAAGGGGTGGACGGGTTGGAAGGAGCGGGCGGGAGTCGGCAATCGTATTGATCCCCGACCAGGACGCGCTGGACCAGTACATAGTAAACCACCCGGCAAGGTTTCTTGAAAGCAGCTACGAGATCGCGGTAATCGACCCTATGAATCCCGAGATTCTAAAGGCTCATTTGCCCTGCGCGGCCGCCGAGCTTCCGATAGGCGCGGCCGAAGATAATTTCTCGGCTCCTCCGGTCTTAAAGGCGATAGAGAAACTAGTTTCACGGGGCAGGCTCATCCAGACTCTTGAGGGAAACCAATGGATAAGCGCCGAGGCAAGGCCCCACCGTCTCCTGGACATTCGCTCGGTGGGACCTTCCTATGCGATCACAAAGACGGCTGGGGGCAAGACCTCGGCCCTGGGCAAAACCGAGGGAGTAAGGGCTCTTAAGGAATGCCATCCCGGGGCAATCTATCTGCATAGAGGGGCGAGCTACGTCATTGAATCCCTGGATCTGGAAAAGAAGCTGATACGGGCGACCCCGGCCGCCGCGGCCTACTTTACGCGGGCCCTAAGCGAGAAGGAAACCGAGATACTCGAAAGAGTTGCCTCCAAGCCGGCTGGAAACTTCATAACAGCAATGGGCCGGTTGCGGGTAACCGAAAACATTTCAGGCTTTGAGGCGCGCCGTCTCCACACCCAGGAGCTTCTTTCAAAAAATCCGCTTGATTTGCCCCCCCAGACCTTTGAGACCGTTGGCTTCTGGATAGAGATCGAACCGGTTCTCGCGGCAACGATCAAAAATAGCGGTCTGGATTTCATGGGCGGAATTCATGCGATCGAGCATGCCTTAATCAGCATGTTTCCTCTTTTCGCGGTGTGCGACCGCAATGACATCGGGGGGATCTCCATACCCATGCACCACCAGATCGAAAAGGGAGCGATTTTTATCTACGACGGCTATCCGGGGGGGATAGGACTATCGGCAAGAGGCTTTGAGATCATAGAGCTTCTTATCGAAAGAACCAAAGAGCTTATAGTCTCCTGCCCCTGCTCGCAAGGTTGCCCGGCGTGCATCCACTCCCCCAAGTGCGGTTCAGGAAACAAACCCCTTGACAAGGCGGCGGCCATCGAACTTCTAAGCTATCTTTCCGGGGAAAAAAACCTGGGCGACTGCCCTTCCGCGTGTGAAAAGACTCCTTTAGAGCGCAGGGGCGAGCCGCAGGCTAAAAAGTCGGGCAGACACTACAGGATAGGATTTTTCGACCTGGAAACCCAAAAGCTCGCCTCCGAGGTCGGCGGCTGGCAAAACACGCATCTTATGCGCGTATCGGTAGCCGTGCTTTATGAAAACCCCTCGGGAGTCTATAAAGTCTACCGGGAACATGAAATCGGCGAACTGATCGAGCATCTAAGACGACTCGATCTCATTGTCGGCTTTAATATTTCGCGCTTCGATTACCGGGTCCTGCGGGCCTATACCACCTTTGATCTTGACAAACTGCCAACTTTTGACATTCTTGACGAAATCTACAAGGGCCTTAAGTTTCGTCTGAGTCTGGCACACCTTGCGCAGGCGACTCTTGGGCGTCCCAAAGGAGGTGACGGACTGCAGGCAGTCGACTGGTTCCGGGAGGGAAACTGGCACGACCTGGAAAGATACTGCCGCGAGGATGTGGCGATTACGCGAGACCTGTTCTACCACGGCCTCAATCAAGGCTATTTGGTCTACACCAATAAGGCAGGCAGGATGTTGCGTTTTCCTACTCCGTGGAAGATAGACGATTTGGTTTCAGCTTAAAAATAATGACCGCCTGGCACTGCAATCCACCCCTATTGTGAGGCTCCCGATGATAAGCGACAGAAGCGGTTTGGAAACAACGGGGACAACCGAATGTATCCATTCCACCTCCCTGGAACAATGGTTTGCCCTCTACGTCCAGGTAAACCATGAAAAAGAGGTGGCAAAAAGACTCGAGCAAAAGGAGATGTGCTGTTTTTTACCTCTAATGGAAACCTGGAGCAAGAGGCGCGATCGCAGGAAAAGAATTCAACTGCCCATGTTTCCAGGCTATCTCTTCATCCATGTCCTTTTGGACAACAGCGCCAATCTGACCATAGTCAAAACGCCGGGGGCTCTAAGACTGCTGCAAAACTCCGAGGGTCCCCTATCCATCCCATCCTACCAGATTGAAAACCTAAGGACGTTGCTCCTCTCGGAAAAACCTCTTGAGCTCCACTCTTATTTAAAGGTGGGGTGTCTGGTGCGCGTTGTGCGCGGCCCCCTTACGGGATGCGTAGGGATACTGAAAAGAAGCGATCCCAAAAGAGGAAGACTGGTGGTGGGCGTGGACATCATAAAGCAGTCGGTTGCCGTCGAACTCGACCTGGAGGACGTAGAGCCTATCAAGTAGGTCTCCCATCTCGCAAATGGGGGGCAGAGTGAAACTCTTAAGCACCTGGCACCGTGAACAACATTTGGTTTATTTCCCATTTTCAAATCCTCACCTGGGCTCGGCAACTTACAACAGGAAACGGTAACCGAAGATAATGCGACACTTCACCGGGGATCTGTCCATATTCCTAAATTCTTATCGCCGTTCACTATCGCCCCGGTACCCAAAAGCGTTTCGCGCAAATTACACTCATCCCGATGTACCACTCCCCGATAAACCAGCCCTTTCCCGGCTTATAGACGGCAAGGCGGTTGTGCAATATTTTCAACGGTAAAATCGCCCGAAGCAAGTGTGGTGGAAGGAGGCAGTCCGCTACGGCTTTTTTGTCTTCTTACGCGGTTTCGATTTGGCGACTTCCTACAAAGTCGTGATCATGTCGTGTTCACCCTCTTGTTCGAGGAACGCGCGCCGGCAAAGGGCAAACTGCTCGTATTCCGCATGATTTTGAAAAAAATGGTGGTCTCCGGGACATTTGGCCGATAATCGGCGCGAGGGCGAAAATTTCTTTCACTCGCAGATACATTCTACGCTCGCTGGCGCGGATGTCTCGAATTCGATCGAGAAGTTCGTCGAAATAATCGGGTACTCCGGAACCCTCTACCGGTGGATTCTTGAGTCTATGGTCGTCCAGGGTGAAACCCTTGATCAAGTATTCTCGCAGACGTTCTGTGGCCCAACGGCGGAACTGGATGCCGCGTTCAGAGCGAAACCTCTAGCCGACCGCGAGGATAGCTTCAAGATTATATTATTCGATCAAACGAGCGACCGCTCGCTCTCCTTCCTTACGAACTATCCGGAATTTCCGGATAGTTCGTTCCGGTTCGAGCTCATTATCGGCATACTGGAAGATGACGGTGAGGTTGTTCCTGGCCATGCGTCAAGGATGGTAATCTGGATTGAAACTAAGGCCAGCATCGGGCTATGCGACCGCTACATGAAATCGGCTGGAACAACTGCCCGGCGTTTGTTATTATCACTTAATGATAAATATTGATAATGGAGGTGGGCCATGCCATCCAGTTACGCCATCGGCAAGCATTTTGAAGACTTCATCAAACAGCAGATCGAGAGCGGCCGCTACAGCAGCGCCAGCGAGGTCATTCGTAATGCCCTGCGCTTGCTGGAAGAGCGGGAAGAGCTGAGAGAAAACCAGATCAGGATTTTGCGCGGCCAGATCCAGGAGGGGAAGGAAAGCGGACCCGGCATTGCGGCCAATCAGGTCCTTGACCGGCTCGAAGCCAAGTATCGCAAGCTGCAAAACGAACGCTGAGACCCTTCATGCCCTGCACCTTTTCCCCGCTCGCCGAAAACGACCTGGAGGATATCGCAGACTTCATAGCCCGCGACAATCCCGCCCGCGCGGCTTCTTTTATCGATGAAATCCGCAAACGGTGCACCAACATAACCCTGATGCCGTTAGCCGCGCCCTTGCACCCGGAGTTGGGCAAAGACATTCGCATGGTGGTCTTCGACCGCTATCTGATTTTCTACACCGTCGAAGCGAACAATGTCCGCATTGAACGCATCCTGCACGGCGCCCGCAACCTTCCCTATCTGTTCGACGCGTAAAAACCCGCGACCCCGGCCACGAATTCGGGAACCATGAATCCCGAATCTGCGCTGGACTGGCCGCCATGTAAAATTTCGGCATGCAGAATGGAAATTGATCCGCGCAGCAACGGAGAAGAAACCCGCAAAAGGCTCGTTCTGTGTCAAAAATCTTAATCTCTGGCACGAGCACTTCAGGCAAGAGAGCCAGTGCATCCAGTTCCAGAAGCTGATTTCAGGGATATAGAATTCAGGGACCATCATTACAATAAGTTTTTGAACTTGACACCGGGGGGTGTAAGAAAACCGAATGTTTTTCGTGCCCAGCGCTTGACAATAGGTTCCACGGATTTGGACTATTTAAAAAGCGATAAGAAATGTAAATGAGAACCTCGAACTTCAAGAGGCCATCAGATTAGATCAGGACACCCAAGGCGTACCTGGAACTCCAGAGACAGCAACCACCATTCTCAATGAAAATCGATCCGCCTGAGACTACCGGGTTTGGAATATTTTTTTTGGACGTCGGCCTAACCGCTTCCTTCTTTTTTGATCCCCAGGGCCTTAATTTTCCGGTGCAGATGAGTCCTTTCAAGCCCGATTCGTGCTGCAGTAACGGATATGTTCCATCCGTTTTCTTCAAGTCTTTTCTCCAAAAAGTCACGTTCGAAACGCGAGCGGGCTTCCTCAAGGCTATCGCATTGCAGCCAGGAAGTGTCGCCGTTTTGATCCTTTACGAGATTTCTAAAATCCGCCGGCAGATCATCGGGCCCAATGGTGTTGCCCGGAGTCATGATCATTAGCCTTTCAATGAAATTTCTAAGTTCGCGGATATTGCCCGGCCAGGCATAGGACTTAAGTATTCTGTAGATTCGCGGGTCGATTCGTTTTTTCCCAAGAGCGCTCTCGCTTGTTATCTCGGCTGCGAAATGCTCGACCAGCAACTCCAGATCCTCCATCCGATCCCTTAACGGAGGCACAAAAATCGGGATTACGTTCAGCCGGTAATAGAGGTCCTGGCGAAACCTTCCCAGTTCGATTTCCTTTTGCAGATCCTTATTGGTAGCGGCAACGATTCGCACGTCTACCTCGATGGGGCGCTGGCCCCCTACCCTTTCAAAGACCTGTTCCTGTATGATTCGAAGGATCTTGGCCTGGGTCCTGTTGCTCATATCCCCTATTTCATCGAGAAAGAGGGTGCCTCCGTTAGCCAGGTCGAATTTTCCCTTGCGCTTTTCGTGGGCCCCGGTAAAGGCGCCCTTCTCGTGGCCAAAGAGTTCGGATTCGATCAGTTCCTCGGGGATAGCCGCGCAGTTGACCTCGACGATGCGACGGGTATTGCGCCGGCTCAAAAAGTGAATCATCTTGGCGGCCAGTTCCTTACCTGTTCCGTTTTCGCCGGTAATGAGCACGGTAGCATTCGTGGGGGCCGCCCGCCGGATGTGCTCCCACAAAACGTGCACCGCGGGGCTTTCGCCAATCATAGCCCGTTCGTATTTATTGCGCAGCAACCGGTTTTCTTCTTCAAGGCGGGAAAACTCTATGGCGTTTTGAATGGAAACCAGAATACGCTCGATGGACAGGGGCTTTTCAATGAAATCGAAAGCTCCCATCCTGGTCGCCTTGACAGCGGTTTCAATATTGCCGTGGCCGGAGATGATGATAACGGGAAGCAGGGGATAGAGCTTTTTTATCTCATCGAGCACGGACATGCCGTCGATTCCAGGCATCCAAATGTCAAGCAGGATGAGATCCGGAGGGTCCCTCCTTGCCCTTTCCAGGGCCTCTTCACCGCAGCAAGCCTGGACCACCTCATAGCCTTCGTCGCCCAAAATCCCGTTAAGAGACTGCAGAATGCTAATCTCGTCGTCAACGATCAGAACTTTTTGTTTCATTTTTTCCCCGCTAGCCGGGCAATTCCACCGTAAAGACCGTTCCGCGCGGCTGGTTTGCCCGCACCCGGATAAAACCGTTATGATCGGCCACGATGCTCGATACGATGGCAAGCCCCAGGCCGGTACCCTTGTTTTTGGTCGAATAGTAGGGCTCAAAAATCCTTGGCCTGTTTTCCGGGGCTATCCCGTGGCCGGTATCCGCGCACTCCATTTTTGCAATCTTTAAGGCTGAGTCGTAGAAGAGGCGGATGGAGATTTTTCCGCCTTCGCCCCCGATGGCCTGCACGGAGTTTTCGAGCAAATTAATGATCACCTGCCTGAACTGATCACGATCAAGCCCAAGATCGGGCATAGTATCATCTTTTTGCAAAGTAAATGAGATGCTGTTGTAATTATGCCTGTAGAGGCTCAGGCCCTCCTCGACTATTTCATGAAGACTGCAGGGCTGCAGTCTGGCCCTGGGAAGTCTTGCGAAACGAGAAAACTCATTTACCAGGCTCTTCATGTGATCTACCTGCTGGATGATCGTGCGGGTGCATTCGTCAAAAATCGTACCATCGGCCTC
>JBMFHI010000050.1:0-27027 GCA_049976905.1 Syntrophobacteraceae bacterium
GGTGGGGTGCGTTCATGGCTCTAGACGACCCCAACTGGCCAGCCATGCGCCTCTAGACCCCTATCCGGATGGTTATGTCAACCATGGAACGAAGTGAGGAAATGCGGGCTCTTGGCAATTTTTCTTATTTTTTTTACTACCATGTTCTGCTTTGGTCGCTTTGGGCCGAACGCTATATCGAATATCCAGAGAGGCGTTGGCGCTTCGATGGGCTGAACTCAATGAACGGGGGTGACGATCATGCCGAAAAAAATCTTACCTCGGATCACGGCGGTTGCTGCGGACAAAAAGCCGTTGACCTTGCTTATTTGTTGGGACAATGGCGAAGAAAGCCGCGTTGATGTTTCCGGACTGATTAACGCTTTTCGCCTTTATGAGCCGTTGCGCCGTTCGCCGGAATTGTTCGGGCGTGTACGGGTTGGCGAGCATGGCACGGACGTTGTTTGGTCTGATGAAATAGATATGGCCGCCGACACTCTTTGGCGACTTGCGCAGGAGCAGGCGGGCATTACCATGTCGCCGGATGCTTTCAAACAATGGCGCGAACGCAAAGCCTACACTCTCGACACGGCAGCGCAGGCCCTCGGTTTAAGTCGCCGTATGGTGGCTTATTATGAGCAAGGTACAAAGCCGATCCCGCGTGTTGTCGCGCTCGCCACGCGTGCGCTTGATGTAGCGCCTTGATGTTTTTAGCGAACCCACCGACAGCGTGCTGGGTGTTTTTGAAAAAAAGACTACTGGTAGTCCCGATGAAAAGAAAAGGCAGCTACGGAGTATTCCGTAACTGCCCAATTTTGCCCAATAGTCCCAACGGGACTCGAACCCGTGTCTCCGGCGTGAGAGGCCGATATCCTAGGCCACTAGACGATGGGACCATAAAAAAAATGGCTGGGGGACTAGGATTTGAACCTAGGTAGGCAGATCCAGAGTCTGCAGTCCTGCCGCTGGACGATCCCCCAACGAGGCGAGACAATAAACAAAGTTCTTTCTAAAGTCAAGTACGAAAGCCACCCTCGGGGCCAAGATGGGCAGGCTGATAAGGGGACTTCCGCAACCGGGCGGGAGCACTATTTTTCCCCGGGAAAAGACCGGCAGCCGATAATTTAGTTCTCAAAACGGCGCAGGACCTTTAAATGCAATTGAGTATTTCGAGCCGACATAAAAACCTGCTATAATCCAGAGCGTATTGCTAATCGAGTCTTTTTTTCGGAGGGTTAAGTTATGACAACCGTAATGCCTGAAGGCGAAGCACTGCGCAAGGCCGTAAAGTGGATCTCGGAGGAGATCACCCAACACCCGGAAAAAACGGTGCAAAAACTGGTAACCGAGGCCGTGGCAAGGTTTGACCTCTCACCAAAGGATGCTGATTTTCTTATCTCCTTTTATAAAAAAGGCGCCGATTCTCCGCGAGCGAGTTGATATTCTAATGTGACGTCCCTTAAGTTCTATGATATTCAAACCGGTCAAAAACGTAGGGTGGGCACAGCTTTTCGTGCCCACCAACGTAGCGGAAAATATCGGCGAATTTATGGAACGCCACACTAAAGGCCTGCGCGCACAAGGTCGTGAACCCGGATAATGCCGCACACACGGTTTTGCGCGTCGAGTACCGGCAGGACCGAGATTTGGGAGGGGCGGTTTTCCATGAGACTGAGGGCTTCAGCCGCCATCCGGCTGTCATGGATGACTACCGGATTTAAGGTCATGAGCCTGTCGATTTCAATATCGAGAAATCTCTCGTTATTTTGAACGGCCCTGCGCAGGTCCCCGTCGGTAAAAATCCCAAGCAGCTCTCCGCGGGCGGAAAGAACCAGGACCGCGCCCATGGCTTTTCCGGTCAGGGTGAGGAGGGCATCGCGCATAAGCGTTCCGCTCAGGGCAACCGGCAGTTCGGCTCCCGAATGCATGAGGTCCTTTACCCTCAGGAGCAGACGCCGTCCCAAAGCCCCGGAGGGATGGAGGCGGCTAAAGTCTTCGCAGGAAAAGCCCTTTTGCGTAAGGATGCAACCCGCAAGGGCGTCTCCCATGACCATGGCTGCGGTGGTGGAGCTGGTGGGAGCAAGATTTAGGGGGCAGGCCTCGGACTCAACCGATGCGTCCAGGCAGATATCGCAATCCCTGGCCATGGTCGATTGAGTCTTACCCACTATGGCAATGGTTTTGAGGCCAAATCTTTTAAATACCTGGAGCAAGCCCAGCACTTCGGCGGTCTCGCCGCTATTGCTAAGAAACAGCCCTACGTCTCCGGACTGAATTATCCCCAGATCTCCGTGCATGGCTTCCACGGGGTGGATAAAAATAGACGGGGTCCCGGTGCTTGAAAGGGTAGCCGAAATTTTCCCGGCCACAATGCCCGACTTTCCCAACCCCGAGGCAATCACCTTGCCCTCCATCCGGGCAAGGCACAGAACCGCCTCTTCGAACTCGCGGCCTATCCGGTCGCGAACAGACTCAAGAGAGCCTATTTGTTTTTGTATCAAATCTTTTGCGAGATCAAGACATTCAATCATTAGTTAGACCGCCGGCAGTTAGCTTTTCGAGTTGAGATAGCTTCTCAAACTGAATTGAGCGTTATTGATTTTGAGTTTTCTACGAATATTCTTCCTGTGTGTTCGAACGGTGCTTTGAGCTATATGGCGTTGCCGTGCTATTTCCTGGGTTGTTATTCCGTTCTTTATAAACGAGGCGATCTTCAATTCGGCAAATGAGAGCGCCGCGGATATACGGGAGTCAATTGCAAAGCCGGAGCTCAGGTTTTCAAGTCTTTTCTGCTGGCCGAGAAGATCTTCGCGGCTGCGTTTAAGCTCACCTGCCAGTCTTTTGGTTTCCCGCTCATTTTCAACGGCTTTCAGAGCACGCACCACCGAATGGTATAGCAGTTCGCTCTGGAAGGGTTTTTCCACCAGATCGAAAGCCCCGGACTCGAGTGCCCTAACGGCAACCGTTTTATGGACAGGCCCGGCAACGACAATGATTTTTAGATCGTCGCCAAAGCGGCAAATCTGCTCCAGCCCACAGGCCTCAAGCAGTGTGATATCGAGAAAAATTATATCGGCTCTATCGCGCTCAAGGCTTTGGGCAGCGGCATCACAAGCAGTGAAGGCCACCACCTGAAGCCCCCAGCCCAGAAGCGCCACCGTGAGATTTTCGCGGCTCCCGGGGTTGTCGTCGACCACAATGACCCTGAAATTTCTGAAGGCTTCCAAAGTCTGCACTTACGATCCTCTCCTCCGGAGCACTAAAAACCGATCCTCTCAAATGATCTGCGACACAATGCCGAATAGCTTCAGGATCGCCTCAGGGCGCATAGCACACATTGAGCCGTTTTGTTACCAAAAATCCGAACTAAACGCAATAAATTAGCCATTTGGTGTGAAATACCCTATAATGGACACGCTATAGTACGGCAATTTTTCGGCAAATGTTAAGTATCGATGCCACTCAGCCGATATAGATAAAAATGATTCTGGGGTTAATCAATGCGTTTATTTATCTTCCCTTGCGACAGGGCAATGAGTTGACATGGCGAAAGTGCTGCTAGTCGAACACGATCGGGCCTGGCGAGATGTTGCCATGCAAGCCCTCGCCTCACACAGGGTAGAATGTTGTCCGAGTTTGGGCGAGGCCTACAAGCTGCTGGAAAAGCAGGCGTTCGACGTAATCGTGGTGAGCATAGAAACCAACTACGGCGACAATGTAAAAGGCCTCAAGGGCAAGCTCCCCGCCCACACCCCGGTCCTTGTGGCAAGCGAGCAGACAAAAACCGAACACATTGTCGAGGCGGTAAAAGGAGGTGCTTTCGACTTCCTGGCCAAGCCCTACAACGCGACCAGAATAAAGCTCGCCGTCGATCAGGCAATCGAGAACCGGGCTCTAAGAAACGAGATCGACTATCTGCGGCGCACCCAGGATATGCCCTATGATTTCGACAGGATTATAGCCGTAAGCCCGGCGATGGGAAAGGTCATCTCCACCTTGAAAAGGATCGCCGATTCTGAAGCGACCATACTTATCACGGGAGAGACCGGAACAGGCAAGAGCATGCTCTCGGGAACGGTGCATTTTAACAGCCGCAGGCGTGTAAAACCCTTTGTAAAAATAAACTGCGCAAATATTCCGGAGACTTTGCTCGAAAGCGAATTGTTCGGACACGAAAGAGGGGCGTTCACGGGGGCAGCCAAAACACGAACGGGACGTTTGGAGCAAGCCAACGGGGGCTCGGTTTTTTTAGACGAAATAGGAGAGCTCACGCCATCGCTGCAGGCTAAACTTTTGCGTGTGCTCGAGGATAAAAGTTTCGAGAGGCTGGGGGGCAATCAAACCATCCGCACGGACATCCGCATAATAGCGGCGACGCACAAAAACTTAGAAGCCAATGTCGAGGCCGGCACATTCAGAGAAGACCTCTATTACAGGATAAACGTCTTAAGGGTGCATCTTCCGCCTCTAAGAGAAAGGGCCGATTGCATCGAACCTCTTTCGACCTACCTTCTTGAAAAGAACTGCCGCGACCTCAAAAAAGAATTCAACACCTTTGGTTCGGGGGTCATGGAGCTTTTCAAACGCCACCCCTGGCCTGGAAACGTCCGAGAGCTTTCAAACACCATTGAACGTGCGGTTCTTCTTGAGGAAAGCAACCGGATAACCTTGCAGAGCATATCTCTTTCGGGTTTTTCGCATAAAGTCGAAGTTTCCTCCAAACCCATAAAAGACCTGGAAACAAGTGAAAAAGACCTGCTCCTAAATGCCCTTGAAAATAGCGACTGGGTTCAGAAAGACGCCGCGGTGCGGCTGGGGGTAACGGCTCGAAAGCTAAACTACATGATCAAAAAACACGGCATAACCCACAGCCGCTGGCGCAGGAACAAGTGAGCCCGGACACCGGGCTCACTTATTCCACTTGCTAATTTTCTTGCAGTTGGGCCTCTAGTTTTTCGATGTTGGCCCTGGCAAAATCGATATCCGGATCGAGTTCGAGGGCAATGGAGTAGAGCCGGATAGCCTCGCGCTTATGCCCGAGTTCTCTAAGATTGGAGCCGATGTTGGCGTAGTCTATCGCGGAGCCCGGGTCGAGTTCTATTGCCCGCTCAAAGGAAGCGATCGATTCCTCGTGCCTTTTTAGCTTAAACAAGCAAAACCCCCGAAGGTTAAAGATTTCCTTTAGCTCGGGATTTGCTTTTTCGGCCAGGCCAAGGGCTTGGAGGGCTTCTTCGTACTTTTCCAAATCCTTGAGGCACGAAGCGATATGAACGTGGATGCTGCCGATTTCCCCCTGCTCCGGGGATTGTTCAAGAGCGCGCCTAAAAAGCGAAAGGGCGGCCTCGACATCTCCTCGCAACTCAAGAGAATGGGCCAGAAAGAAACTTAGATCATAGCGAGGCCCAAAGGTGGAGAGCAGCCGGTCCATCTGAGCTACCAACTCGTCGCCGTCAAGGCTTTTGAGCATGGTTCTCGCGGCGTGCTGGGCAAAATCGGTGTTGCGGGTATGGTCCAGAAAGTGAGCGCCGGGGATAATGGTGTAAACAGCGGGGACCTCCAACTGGGGGTGAGTGGTGTTTACGGCCAAAACCTGGAGGCCGATTTTTGAAAGGGCGGCCACGCACCTTTCGATTTCCACCCTTATATTTTGGTCATCGAGATTGGGAAGCTCAAGTATGGATTTTTTCCCCCCGCTTTTCATAAGATAGGAGGCTTGTTCGAGATTTTCGTACTTTGGAAGCGTGGGGCTGTAGGAAGTGCGGCTCTGGAAATCGCCTGCCAGCTGCGCTACCTCGGTCAAAGCCCGGCAGAGCGATTTTTCCGGATTGGAGGTGGTCCCGGCGGTAAAGACTATTTCGCTGCTTTCGGGAAAGGTTGTCGGATCGTAGGCCAGGGCGGCGATGGTGGGGATACCGGTATCGAGGGAAAAATCTTTGAGAAACAACCGGATGCCGTTGGAGCGAAACTTTTCCACAAGCTCGATGGCAGCCGGATCGCGAAGCGAGTCCATATCGATATCCGGGGTAAGGGCCATATCGTTGCTCACAATCGAACCCACATGCCTTTCGACAACTTCACACATTCCCTGAAGGATTGCCTCCTCGATACTGTTTCCACTGGCCGGACCGTTATATTCATTAATCGTATAGAACCAGTCGATGGGGATCCACTGCTCGCGCCCGAGCGTAAGGTTAAAGGCCTTTACCCACCTTAAGGGCAAATCTTTAAAAAACTCGAGGCACAAATCAGCCGGAGTCTCCGTGTCATAGATGGACTTTTTCAACTCCTCGACGGAAACCGCGTAGCCTTCGAGTTCCTTATAAGTCATTACAGGAAATGGAAACCGCTCCATAAAGGAAAAAAAGCTAAACCGCTCCATTAGTTCCATAAGGGCGCTTGCTTCGGACTGTTGGGCGGTTGCGCCTTTGCCCATCTGTTTTTTGGTTCCGATCAAGCGGGTGGCGTCTTCTCCGCAAAGGCTTATAAAAACGGGAATACCAAGCCTCCCGGTGTCGATTCGCATGGTTTTGGCGAGCACGTCCCTGTCGAGCCGCGACAAGCGCTCGCGCACCCGGCTTATCGTCTGTTCGGGGGTAACGGCCTTATCCTGGTCGTAGCTGTACTTTTTAAAACTGTCTTTAATCTCGATATTTGACTTCATAAATTTCACCACCAATTCCATTCGGGGGCGGGCCCCGCAGTTCCGGCTGCAAGCAGCCTGTTATTTTGCGGCCGATTCCTCTTGCTCTTCGCTTTTGCGAATGAGTTCAAGGAGATGGACAGCAACGTTGGAAGAAAGGTAGCCACGGGGCATCCCCTTTATTTTATTGAAATCCTGAACGCTTTTAGGGCGTTGGAGAGCGATCTTTACAAGCGTCTCATTGGTAAGGACCCTGAAAGGGGCGCGGTCGCGACGGCGGGCTTCCTTTTCCCTGAAAAGGTAGAGGGCCTTAAGAACACGCTTTCCCGCAAGGTCAAGAGACTGTGCGCCGTAAATGTGGACAAAATCTCCAGGGCGAAATTCTTTCTTTGTTATCTGCTGGGAGCAAAGCTTTTCGCATGTCTGGCGAGCAGCATCAAGGAGGCTGTTTTCTTCGAGTTCGGCAACCAGCCTATCTCTAAGCGGGATAAGATAGTGGGTATCGAAGCGGGCATATTCGATCTGCTCATTTTTTAGAGGCCGTTTCCCCCAGTCGCAGCGCTGCCATTTCTTGTCAAGACTAACGCCGAAGAGTTCCTTTAGAATCGGGGCAAGCCCGAGTTGCGTGTAGCCTAGCATTTTCGCCGCCACCGAAGTATCGAAAACGTTTCGCATCGTGAAGTTGAAATCCCCCTTAAGCCCGGCGATGTCATTTGCAGCGGCGTGAAAGATCTTTTCGACTTCCGGATTGGCCAGGACTTGCCCAAAGGCCTGGATATCGCCCAGCGAAAGAGGGTCTATCACATAATCGCGTTCGCAGGTGGATACCTGTATCAGACAAATACGGTTAAAATAGGCGTAAAAACTGTTGGACTCGGTATCGATGGCGATGTGAGGGGACTTTTCGAGTTCGTGGAGGAAGGTCGAGAAAGCGCGCCGGTTTTCGATCAGAACTACGCTGCTAAATTCCATGATGAAGCTTTTCCGCCTTTTTCTCCTATGTTATTTTTAGACAGGAAAACGAGGCCGAGATGAATAAACACAAGGGCAAAAGTTTTCAACCTGCGCGCCGGTCCACACGGCAAGAGCCGCCTTCCGGTTTCTATACTCCGTTCCAGGAGTTAGATCAACTGTTTGGGTTAAATTTTTCCACCCCCAAAGCCCCTTTGGACGCATCATCGGAAAAACCCGAATTCTATATAGACAAGATTAAAGGAGAAACCGACGATGGCCTGCTATTTCGCAATGCCATGGCCGATGTGACGCCGCTGTGCGCAAGACCCTCAGCAATGGTCCCACTTCGCTCCTCACGCAAAGCTCCCCGCTTTTTGGCCGAAGAGGAAAATAAGGCTTACGCCCAACTTGTCGACCTTGTCGCCGGGGAGGGTCCCTTCGAGCTTTACAACTCGGATGAATACATCGACGGCGCAATTTTGGGGATTTCCCCCGATATCCTAAAAAAACTGCGAGAAGGCTATTTTAGCCCGCAGGGACACCTCGACCTGCACGGGCTAAACAGGTTGGAGGCAAGAGAAGAGGTCCGCGAGTTTCTTATGGACTCTTTTGCCGCGCGCAGAAGATGCGTTCTCATAATCGCCGGAAGGGGGTTAAATTCCAAAGACAGGGAACCTGTGCTAAAAAAGAGCCTTGTGAGCTGGCTCATGCGCGCCCCCTTAAAAAGAGTGGTTCTGGCATTTGCCTGCGCCCTCCCCTGTGACGGCGGTTGGGGAGCATTCTACGTTTTGCTGCGCAAAAACGCGGACAAGGGACCGCTCATCACGCCGGCTGAATAATACCTTCTTCCAGCAGCCAATCGATTGTTTCGCAAAGAGGCAGACCGACGACGTTGGTATAAGAGCCTTGGATGGAGCGAACGAGAAAGGCCCCTCGATCCTGGATGCCGTAGGCTCCGGCCTTATCCATTGGCTCACCGGTTTTTACGTATGCCTCTATCTCAGCGCTGGTAAGCGCTTTAAAGGTAACGCGAGTTGTAACGCAACCAACCCTTGGAGCCCTGTCCGAGGGCCCGAGAAGGCACATCCCGGTAATAACCTCGTGCTCCCTGCCGCTAAGGCTTTGGAGCATCCTGACAGCCTGGGCCCCATCACGGGGCTTTCCGAAAATGGAGCCTTCCAGGACAACTATTGTGTCGGCGCCAAGCACCCGGGCGCAAGGAAAGTCGGTCTGGACGGCTTGTGCTTTGAGGCACGCGCATTTTTTAGCGACTTCGCAGGGACCACCCGGCCCCAGGCTGCCGTCCGGCGGGACAGGTTCGACTATACGGCTTGGGCGCACCTCGAAAGAAACGCCGGCGCACAGAAGCAAACTCTTTCTTCGCGGAGATTGCGAAGCCAGCACGAGAGGCTGAAGCATCGTAAACATCGTATTGGAAGCTTTCAAAGAGGAAGGCGCAAAAAGAAACGAACCGTTTAAGCCAAAGAGAGCATGCGGTCCAGGGCAACTCTTGCGCCCGCCTTTATATCTTCGTCAACCCTCACGACGTTTCTCTCGCCCAGGTGTTCAAGGGTCTCCAAAAGATTTGCAAGGTTTATCTTGAACATGTTGGGGCAAAGAGATCGTTCCAGGTCGAGCACTGTTTTATCGGGATATTCCAGGGCGAGCCTTTCGATCAGGTTTATTTCGGTGCCAATGATTATCGTCGAACCCGAGGGTGCCTCTTTAACATATTTTTCCATGCGGCTGGTCGAACCGGAGGCGTCGGCCATAGCCACCACTTCCCGCGGGCATTCGGGGTGAACGATTATTTTGGCTTGCGGAAACTGGGCGCGTCTTAGCAAAATCTGTTCGCAGGTAAACCTTGTATGCACATGGCAAAAGCCGTCCCAAAGAATAAGGCGCGCCCGTTTCAGGGCCTCCGGGTCGTTTCCGCCCAGAGGCTTTTCCGGCGACCAGACGACCATCTGTTCGGCGGATAGCCCAAGAGCCCAGCCGGTGTTGTGGCCAAGATGCCTGTCGGGGAAAAACAACACCTTTTGCGCCCGCTCAAAGGCCCATTTAAGAGCCTTATCCGCATTTGAGGAGGTACACACAATGCCTGCGTTATCTCCGCAAAATGCCTTAAGATCGGCCTCCGAGTTCATATAGGCTACGGGAATTATCGCCCCCTGCCCCAGGAGAGTCTCCAGTTGCCGGTATGCCGAGGTAACCGTATGAATATCAGCCATATCCGCCATCCGGCATCCGGCTTCCTCATCGGGAATTTGGACAATCTGCCCGGGATTTGCCAGAATGGCGGCGCTCTGCGCCATGAAGTGCACCCCGCAAAAGACAATGTATCGACATTGCCGGTCTTGCGCGGCCTTTCTGGAGAGCTCGAAAGAATCGCCAACGAAGTCTCCGAGGGCAACGATCTCTTTTCTCTGATAATGGTGGGCTAAGATCACGAGGCGGCTTCCCAGCTCTTTTTTCCTGACCCGGATCTTTTCGATCAATTCCTCGTCGCTAAGACGCGCTTGCTTCATTTCACAACACCTTTTCCATTGATAAAACGGCGCGGCACGCCTCTTTTTCAGGCGATGAAGGCTTGCCGCCGCTATTTTTACACTCTTCGGGACCGCTCAAGGCCTGGGCCCTGTCCATAAGGTCTTTCAGGCTCATCGCCTGGAGCTTTTCTATAACAGCCTGGGAGATCTCGGTCCAAAGAATTCGGGCAACACATTGCCCGCTTTGCTCGCATGTCCCGGTTTGAGCAACGCAATCGGTGAGTTTCAGGCCTCCTTCCAGAAGCATCACGACCTCGGCAAGGTTAATATCCTGAGGAGCTCTGGCCAACTGGCGGCCACCTTTGGGCCCGCGAAAGCTTTTGAGCAAATTGGCCTTTGTAAGAGACCTCGCAATCTGCTCGAGATATTTTACACCGATACCCTGCCTTTGGGCCACGGTTCCAAGGCGCACAGGCCCCTTTTCGGAATGGAAAGCCAAATCGAGCATCAACCGGACTCCATATCTGCTTCTAGTCGAGAGCTTCATGCGCACCTTCCAGGGACAGCGGTGAATAAAGACAGAAACAAGGGAAATTTATATATCTTTTTGCCATCTAATGGGTCAAGAGGTAAACAGATAATGGCGATAAATAGAATAGAGGCCAAAAGCAGGGGCGCCGGAATTGGTTGGCAAACCCGAAAAAAGACCAGAAAAAAACTTGGAGTTTTAACCCGGAATGTTATCTTACTATAATTGAACCAGGGAAGGACTATAAAGATGCATTCAAGAAGACTCGTGTTAAGATTTCCCAGAGAAATTGTCGATAAGCCTATAATCACCAGCTTGGTGCGTGAGTGCAACCTCGATTTCAATATTCTAAAGGCGCAGATATTTCCGCGAAAAGAGGGAATGCTGGTTTTGGAGTTGCGCGGAACCTCGGAGGACTTTGACAAGGGGTTGCGCTACCTGGAGGAGGCGGGCGTTCAAGTCGAACCCGTTGGCCAGGGAATTCGCCGCGACGAGCAAAGGTGTTGTCAGTGCGGAGCCTGCACGGCCGTGTGTCCGACCGGAGCCCTTCACGTGATAAGGCCGCAGATGGAGGTAGAGTTCGAAACCGAACTGTGCAGCGCCTGCGAATTGTGCGTTAAGACATGCCCTGTAAGAGCGATGATCGTAACATTCGACCGGGCCATTGCCTGAGAAGCGTAGGATAGTGAGCCGACGGCGGGCAAGGGGGAGCAGCCCAGATTACCTTTGGAGCCGGCGCGAGCGGGAGGGGCGGTGGTTTGTCCTTGCCGCCGGTCTTAGATTGAGATGATGTGTGCTCGTTTTCAGGTCGAATTTAGTCCAGTTCGGGGATGGAGTTCGCCAATGAGTGAAAAAAAGCATTTCAATAATTTAGCAAATGGTTTAAAGGTGAAAGGCTCCATCGTGGAATCCGGTCAAAAAGAGACAAGGCCCGTAATCGAGCTGGTAGTTAAGTGCGATACCATGGGAAGCGTTGAGGCCGTTTGTTCTCTGATTTCTAAAATCGAGGTCCCGGAGGCGCAAATCAAGGTGATCCTTTCGGGGGTGGGCGATGTAACAAAACAGGACCTGCTGATGGCGTTGAGCGGCAGCGGCCTTGTTGTGGGACTTAACGTCGAAGTGACCCCCAGGCTTGAGCAGTGGATAAAGGAACACCGGGTCGAGGTTCGCCTCTACAAAGTGATCTACAAGCTGGGCGAGGATTTGGCGGCAATCGCAGCAACCATGGCCCCGACCAGAACCGAAGATAGCATTATCGGCAAATGCGAAGTGGTAGCGACTTTTAAATCCCGCAAAGGCGGGGTGATACTGGGATGCCGCGTTGTGGAAGGGGCTTTGCAGGTAGGCAAGCGTTTCCGTGTCGTTACGGCTATGGGGCCTGTGCACAGCTCAAGGATCGAATCGCTTCAGATTGAAAAAAACCAGGTTAAGGAGGCAAGAGCCGGCCAGCAGGTTGGGGTGCGGATTCTGGGCTCTACTTCCGGCAAGGTAGGCGATTTCATCGAGTGCTACGACGAAATAGTCCGCAGGAAAGAAAAATGGTCTCCCAGCGGCGGTATTCTTCATGTGCAATCTTGATAAAAATGGAGTGAGGGAAGATGAAGAAATTGCAATTGGCGGTAATCTGTCAGATCATAATCTGTTCGTTGATTTTTTTACTCCCCCGAACCGGCGCGGCTTTTGGCTACGATGTGGACAAACATTTCGAGAAGGCCAATATAACCTTCCCGGCACCCGAATCGCTCCAACAGGCCAAGTATTTTGGTCTCAGTTCCGTAAGGCCTTTTAAAGTATGCAATATAAAGGCTAAAGTAGTCGTAGTCGAGATTATGAGCGCCCTTTGCGGATACTGCTCTCTAAATGCTTCGAAGATGAACGAAATATACAACACCATCGGGCAAAATCCCCAACTGGCCTCCCAGGTAAAATTTCTGGCCGTGGGGATCGCCAACACCGCTTGCCAGCTAAATGCCTTTAAACAGCAGCACAAGGTGGCCTTTCCCATGCTGGACGACACAACCGGAGTAGGAATGGCCATGGGAGATTTGCCCACCCCAACCACTCTCATTGTTTCGTGCGCCACAGGCAAGGTCCTCGACAGCCACATCGGCCTCATTTGGAGCGCAGACGGCTTCGCCAGTAAGATTGCAGAACTAGCAAACAAGAACTGACGCCAACCCATGGACATAGAAGTTCAAAATATACTGAAAAACTCTGTCTTACGGGAGTTACCGGACCAGGAGATTGCCGAGCTTGCACGAACGCTGCAAATAAAGAGCGTGGAGGCAAGCCAGGCTATCTTTAAAGCCGGAGACCCACCGGAAGCCTTCTATATTATCGGCTCCGGCCAAGTCAGAATATTCATACAACATAAAAACAGGACCGAGAGGGAATTTTCCATCCTCGGTCCCGGCGAGCATTTCGGCGAGATGTCTCTTCTAACCGATGAGACACGCACAGCCAACGCTCAGAGTTTGGTTGAAACACGATTGCTTGTCATCCCTCGTGAACGTTTCGAGCAGATCCTTCGCGAGTATCCTCAATTGTCGAAAAAATTTTTACGTGAGATGCGCGAATGGCTTCTCAAAAATGATAAGATCATTGAGGAAGAATCCGATGAATTGCTAAAATCATCGGCAGGATCGTGGTATGACTACATCATCGTAATCGGCATAAGCATCTTTTTGGGACTGGCGTTCAATTTTTTAAATCCTCAGGGCATTCGGCTTATTCCAACGCGACCCAAGCCGGTTCCGGGGATAAGCGTCTCAAAAGCCATGCAGGACTTCATGCAGAAAAAGGCCCTGATAGTGGATGCAATGCCCATCAGCTTCTATAATCTCGAGCACATAAGAGGGGCGTTCAACCTGCCTCCGGCCCAGTTCGACATCATGTACGCGGCGGGTTTTCCGCAGGATAACAAAAACATCCTCGTTGTGATTTACGGAAGCACTATCAGTTCCCCCTATGACCTGCTAACCGCTCAAAAGCTGATGCTGCGCGGCTATAATGACGTGAGGGTTTTGGAAGGCGGCCTGAAAGCATGGCAGGACAGCGGCTATCCGGTCGAAAAGAAGGGTTCGAGATGATTCCCGGCATCATAAAGCGCGCGTTAACAAGCCAGTATCTTTCCATGGTCCTCAGACTTATACTCGGGGCCTTCTTTATCTACGCAAGCCTTGGCAAGATCGCCCATCCGGGCCAATTTGCGCAATCTATCGCCGATTATCGGATTGTCCCCTACATAGTCATTAACCTTGGGGCCGTCCTGCTGCCTTGGATCGAGTTTTTAACGGGCCTGTTTTTGATCATGCGCTTCAAATCGCGTGCCTCTGTCGTAGTGATCGCCCTGCTCCTGGTGATGTTCGAGGTTATGATCCTCATAAACATGTACCGTGGCGCCCCGATTTCCTGCGGGTGCTTTGCGGCCGGTGGAGAGCCGATAGGGTGGGAAAAGGTTTTCGAAGACGGGGTGATGCTCGTATTCGCCATCCATATCTATAATTATGACAGGCTGGAGGTTATGAAAAAGTTTAGAACCTTAACGAGCCCCGGCCGGACCGGCGAGGCCCGATAGCTGTGAATCGAGCCGAAACAAATCCGCCAACAGATATATTGAAACAAGTTTAGAGCGTGTTTGTCATGATTTCTGCGATACTGACCTTTTTCGGAATAACCTTGCTATATACGGGTTTTCTCGCTTCGGCCGACCACACGAAAACGGCGATTGCCGCAACTTGCGGTGGCTTGGCTCTTCTGGCAAGACCTGCTCTGAAAGCCATCATGTTTTTGAGAGCGCGCCTTGGGGGCCGTATGCCCCCAAGGCAGCGCGGCGCTCGCGGGAAAAAAGCACCCCAAAAAGTCTATCTCCAGATCGTAAAATCCGAAGATAAAAGGCCCACGATTCACTGACGGGAGTTTATATGGGCTCAACCTCTTCCAATCGGTTGGAAACAGCAACTCTAGCCGGTCTCTGTTCGCTAAAGGATCCTGGCCCCGCCTGCAGCCGCTCAACAGCGTTACTCATAATCCACATGCAAAACGATGCGATGGACATGGTGCCTGCCGGCCGCTCGATCGTTTCGGCGATACGTCGCGTTTTGAATGGCTACCGAAGCCTTGGGCTGCCCGTGATTCACAAAAGAAGAGTACATCGGGCCAACGGCATGGATGTTGAAAAATTTAGAATCGAGAGATTTAGGAAAAATCCCTTTCTTGTCGATGAGACCACGGGCTCTGCGATATTGGAGGAACTAAAGCCTTTAGAAGGCGAAATCGTTGTCAAAGGCTCGCGTTTCAGCGCTTTTTTCCGCACCGATCTGGAAACGATTCTAAGAAGGCTTGGCACCGCTACGATCGTTATTTGCGGTGTTCAAACTCCCAATTGCATCCGCGCCACCGTAACCGATGCGATTGCCTGCGACTATAGCGTTGTTTTGCTAAGGGATGCCACAGCGGCCCAGACGCCGGAAATCCATGAAGCAAACCTTCTGGATATGGCCAATATCGGAGTCCGGATCCTAACGGTCGACGAGTTTTTACCCTGGCTAAAAGAAGATAGCATCGCTTAAACCCGCCAGTCGGATACAACACTCTCAGCCGATGCGCCCCGTTAGTCTCAAAAGACCGTCGAGGATTGCCAGAGGACTCGGAGGACAGCCCGGAATAAATAGATCGACAGGTACAAGGCCGGCGGCCCCGTTATGGACTTCTTCGTGACCGGCGAACACCCCCCCGGATATGGCGCACGCGCCCACCACGACAACCACCTTTGGTTCCGGCACGGCCCGGTAGGTCTTTAGCAGGGCCAACCTCATGTTTTCAGGAACTGGCCCGGTTATAAGCAAACCGTCGGCATGCCTGGGAGAGGCGACGAACTGGATTCCAAAACGTCCAAGGTCCCATCCGACGGTTCCAAGCACGTTCGTATCGGCTTCGCACGCATTGCACCCTCCCGCGCTAACCTGGCGGAGCTTGAGGGATTTGGCGAAAAAACGATGCGCTTGTACCTCTATGATCGGCTGGGTCCCCTCAGACTGCGGGCAGACGAAAAGGTTTTCGCGACAGGATTGAGCCATACGGTAGTCGTCTGTAAACTTTATGGACCCCGACGGGCATGCGTCCGCGCAACTCGAGCAAAAAAGGCACCTGCCCAGATCGATTCGAAGCGGGTTTAAAAGCAAAGCGGAAGTCGGGCAGATTTGGGCACACCTGTCACATCCCGGATTGCATCTTTCAGGCAAAAGGGCCGGCCTGCCCTGGTAGCGGTCGGATAAGACGGGCGGTGGCCCCTTGGGGAAGTCAATTGTTCGATGTTTCTGCTGAAGCCTTGCCCAGAGTATGTCGAGCATACGAACACCTTTATCGAAGCAACGGGTTACAGATCGTGACCGCAGTAAGACAGGTTAAAACTCTTATTGCAGAGCGGGAAATCGGATATTTGCTGTCCTCGCAGAGCATAGGCGAGTCCGAACCAGTTATGAAACGACGGATCGACCACCTTATAGGCGCCAAATTTTCCATCCGCATGGCTTAAGGCCACGTGGCAAATTTCACCACGCCAGCCTTCGACCAAAGACACGGCGATACGGCCCGGTTTAAGGGGACGCATCGTAGTAAGATGGGCTCCGCCGGGAAGCCCCTTTAGCTGTTCGCGAATAAATGCGACGGAGCGCTGAATTTCTAGCCACCGCACGTAGCCGCGGGCAAAGACATCGCCCGTTGGGCATGTGGATACGGGAATTTGCTCGAGCTGGAAAATACCGTGGGGCAAGTCGCGCCGGATATCCCGCTCGACTCCGCTGGCACGGGCGGCCGGTCCGACCAGGCCCAATTCCATGCAATCCTCTCCGCTTATTGTTCCGGTTGCCTCAAACCGGGCCATAACAGAGGAAGAATTCCAAAGCAAACCGATCGCAACAAAGAGATCTTTTTCCAGAATATCGAGGCGCCGAAGCAGTTCATCTCGCCTTTGGTCTTCTATATCGAAGCCGGTCCCGCCGGGTTTTACCAGCCCCCGGCCAAATCGGTTACCGCAGATGAGACCGGTCATATTGAGCGCATCGCCACGTATGCGCCCGCAGTAGGAAAGGGTTGGAAGGTATCCGACGTCGCCTGCCAGCGCCCCAAGATCTCCGGTGTGGTTTGCGATACGTTCCAGTTCGAGGGCAATACCGCGAAGCACCTGTGCCCTGGCCGGCGAAGAGGTTGCCCCAAGAGCTTCCGCAAGCTCGCTATAGGCCAGCGCATGCCCTATTGACGAATCTCCCGAAAGGGTTTCCATGTAATGAAGGGTGCGCGGGTCGGGGCCTCCCAGGAGCTTTCGCTCCACGCCCCGGTGCTGATAGCCAAGCGAAATTTCCAGATGAAAAACATTTTCCCCATGGCATTGGAAACGAAAGTGCCCAGGTTCGATAATCCCCGCATGAACCGGGCCTACGGCAACCTCGTGGACCTCCTCGCCCTCGAGCCGAAAAAAATCGGCGTCTCCGATCCCGGGAGCGTTTTTAGTGCGGGAGGAAAACCTTATGGGTTTAAGCCACGGATGGCCCCAGGGCTCAACGCCGCACTGCTCGAAAATTTCGCGTTCAAACCAATGGGCCTGAGTGCAGTAAGGGGTCAGGGAGTCATAACCTTTGCCAACGATATCGGTATAGAGCAGGAGCAGTAACGACTTATTGTCGCGGGCAAGAACCGCCCAAAGCCTTACCCGGCCCCCTTCGATCGGCTGCCCGAAAAGAGCGGATATCCTCAAACCCTGCTCTATCGCCTCAATTATAAACTGACAAAAATCGTGGCATTCCATTGCCGTAACATCGCAGATATCAGCGGCCTGGCCGTTGGAGATCGAAAAGATATTTGAAATCGAAACCGACATTTGCTAGCCCCCTATTGCCTTGGCGGCATGTTCTATGAGCCCGTTAAGGGCCGGCGGCAGATAGATGCCAAGGATAAGCACCCCCAAACCAAGGGCCAGAGGAGGAATGACGGCAAGGGCCGATTCAGTTGGCCGATCCTGTGAGTTCTCAAGCTGGAGCGACTCCCCTGTGGCTTCCGAAACGGGAGCACCCTGACACATCTTCAAAACTATGGCCGCCATGCCGATAAAGATCACGCTAAGCAAGAGCAGAAAGGCTATCGCGATTGCAATTCGACCCTGGTCCAGGGCAGATTTCAAGATAATCAGCTCGCTTAGGAAAGGCCCAAAGGGAGGCGAGCCTGTTATGGCCAGAAAGCCCGCAAACCAGAGGACCCCGGAAATGGGCAGAAATTTTACGGCTCCGCGCACCTCTGGAGCCGATTTCGTTTTATACGCTGTAAGGATATTTCCCGCTACCAGGAAGAGCATGGCTTTGGTAAGGGAGTGGTTGACCGCGTGAAAGAGCGCTCCAAAATAGGCGGCGCCTCCAAGACCAACCGCCAGCGCGAGAATCCCCATGTGCTCGATACTCGAATAGGCGAGCATGCGTTTAAAATCCGTCTGGCCTACGATAAAGACGGCCGCAATGGTCATGGAGAACAACCCGAAACCCAGAAGCACCTCCTGGCCGAACTTGCCCTGCCCGGCGGCGATACAAACCTGCAAGATCCTCAGCACAGCCAGAAAGGCGCAGTTTAGAAGAGCCCCGGATAAAAGCGAGGACACCATCGAGGGCGCTTCGCTGTGGGCATCGGGCAGCCAGGTGTGCATGGGAGCCAGCCCGAGTTTGGTTCCGTAGCCAACGACCAGGAAAAGAAAGGCGACTTTTAGCCAGAGCGGATGAAGAAGAGCGGCATTGGCTATAAGGCTGCCAACAATCATCGGAATGGACTTATTGGGACCGATCGTTGAGGCTACGGCCAGAAAAAAATTTCCCAGCAGCGCCAGTCCAATTCCCACCGAACAGATCATCAGGTATTTCCAGGTTGCTTCAAGGGACCTTCGATGACGGTGAAAATAGATGAGGGGCGCGCTGGCAAGAGTCGTGGCTTCCACTGCCACCCACAGGAGACCGAAATCCTGGCTCAAACATACGAGGCTCATTGTAGCCAGGAAGAAGAGCAGGCAACAGGTAAACGTGGCCTCGCGAGCATTGGTGAAAAGAAAGTCGTCTTCGAAGTCCTGGCGCTTTCCCCAGTCCTCCCTTTGAAAATAGCCAACAGCATAGAAGGCGGCAGCCAGGAATAAAACACTCACAATGCTAAGAAAAAGCAGCCCCAGGTCGTCTAGAAGCAGCCAGCCCGAAAATACCGGACCAGGTCGATCGATCCATGCGTGGCCGGTCAATCCGAGATGCGTTATGGCGGCGGCTATTAATAGCAATCGGCGCAGCCGGTTTGAGCGGATGAACCAGGCCGCCAGGCCGGCAACAAGGGGCAGAAAAACCAAAAACAGAATCATGTTCAATCAATCTCTTAAGGCGGTTAGCCGGTCGGTATCCATGTGATCGAATTCCCGGCTGATGTGGAAGATCGTTATACCCATAACGAAAACGGCCATGAAGGCATCGAGCAAAATTCCCAGTTCAACCAGGGAAGGTTCGCTTAGAGCAAAGGCCAGGCCGAAGGCATAAATGCCGTTTTCCATCACCAGGTATCCGAGGACCTGAGTAATGGCCTTGCTGCGGCTCACAATTACGAAAAGGCCCACCATGATGTTGAACATGGCAAGCGGGAGCACCATGGGCGAATGAGCCGGCACGGGCAGTGGAAGTTGTCTTCCAAACCACATCGCCGTGGCAAGCAGCAACGCCCCGATCATAAGAGAGGACGTATAGCCTACGAGAGGCTCCATTTCGCGGCGAACGTTTGCCGATTTAAGAGCGCGCAGCAGCAGCCAGGGGAAAAAAAAGCCCTTGAGTATCACCGTTACGCCGGAAAGCGCGCATGGCCGCACCGTCAGGTGGGACGAACCGACAAGCAAAGGCAAAACACCGAGCAAAACGCCCTGACAGGCTACCGCATAGATGCAGGCCGAGATCCGGCTCGAGGCTATAAGCCTGAGATTAGTGAGGATCAGCACCGCGATCACCGCGTCGGTAAAAAGGTTCATTTTAACTCCAAAGAATGAGCGCCAGGGCGAAGGTGGAGAGAAAACCCGCACTTACGAGCAACTGTGGAACGCGGATAAGGCGCAGCCGGGCCATGACCGATTCGACCACACCGGTCAAAACGGCCAGAACGAAAAGGCCAAGAACGCAGGCCCCCGCGTCGATCCAGGTATTGCCGGTCCTTACCGGAACCAGGAGTCCTGCGAGCAGCGCCCCCAGAATCCACATCTTAAGCGAGGCCCCATAGAGGATCATGGCAAAATCAGGGCCGCTGTGATCGAGCACCATGACTTCATGGATCATGGTAAGTTCGAGGTGGGTATTGGGATCATCGAAGGGAATCCTTGAGTTTTCAGCAAGAAAGACCACCCAAAGGGCCCCCGCAACCATAAGCAGCGCAGGGCCGGAGCGCATCCAGGTGGATATTGACAAACGGGAGTAGATCGCGGAAAGGGAAAACAGCCCTCCGCCAGGGGAAGCCCCGGGGACTCGGGCGGCAAGAGAAAGTGCGGCCAGGGCCATTAGAAGCACCGGCTCGGCCAGGGCGGAAAATTGCACTTCGCGGCTTGCCCCCATTCCTTCGAAAGCAGACCCGGTATCAAGGGCGGCAATAACGGTGAAAAACCGCATAAGCCCCAGCATATAGGCCATGAAAATAAGATCGCCCGAAAAACCCGCCGGGGCGGAGGCTCCCCCGAGGGGAAGGACCGCCAGCACGGCCACTGCCGAAACCAGGCCCACCACGGGACCTGCCCTGAACACCCAGCTGGTCGTATGGCTGTAGACCGCTCCCTTTCTTACAAGCTTTGCCAGATCGTAGTAGAGCTGAAGGAGCGGCTGCCCGTCACGGCCGGCAATGACGGCCTTTGTGCGATTAATGATGCCGGGCAAAAGAGGCGCAAGGGCCAGGGCCAGCACGGGAAGAACAAGTCGGCCGAAGTTCATGGCGTTACCTCAAACACCAGATAAGGAGGACAAAAAGCGTCAGGGCGATATAGAGGATATAGAACTGCACGCGACCGGCCTGCAGGAACCGAAACTTTAGCGCAAATTTTTTAACACCGGTAAAGATCGGCGCATAGACGCTTTTTAGGAAGAAATCCTCCGTGTGCGATTCAAAGACGGCAGGGCCCGGGAAAAACACGGGAGGACCCTGCGGGTTGCCAAAGGAAGGCGTGTGAGACCTCGTACGCAAAATTGCTTCAAACATCGTGGTAACAGGCTGGGCAAAAGAAGAGGCCGTGTACTGCATTCTTGCCGTAGGCCGAAAATAGCCGCAATCCCAGGTCCCCTCGCTCGAAGAGGTTCTGGCCGAAAGATTTTTTGCCCGGAGCAGGTAGACCAACAGTACAGCCAAAAGAAAACATCCGGAAGCGACAGCGACTTTTAAAAGAGCGCTCGAAGCCGGGGCAAGAAAGCTCTGCGCACTCTCATAGGAAATTGCGCTGCACTGGGCCACGGCATGCCCCATAAGCCTTACGACCCACGGAGAAAAGAGCCCGATTCCAACGCACCCGGCGGCCAAAAGCAACATCGCAATACGCATGCTCAACCCCGCTTCATGGACATCGGCACCATGGGGGCTTCTGGGTTCTCCTAAAAAGACGACTCCGAAGGCTTTTGTAAAACAGGCCGCGGCAAGCCCGCCTATAAGAGCGAGCCCAATAATGAGCACGGACCCGGCCGCGGCCGAGCGAGCCAGGCCAACACCATGAAAGCCGCCCCTATAGATAAGGAACTCGCTTACAAAACCATTTAGAGGCGGCAAACCGCATATGGCCACCGCACCGATTAGAAATGTCGCGCCGGTCCAGGGCATGCGCTTTATGAGGCCGCCCAGAAGGTCTATTTGCCGCGTCCCGGTTCCATGCTGAACGGAACCGGCCCCCATAAAAAGAAGCCCTTTAAACAGCGCGTGATTTATCACATGGAGAAGTCCGCCGCCAAATCCCAGGACCGCCAGGGCGGGCAAATGCCACACGACCCCCAGAATCCCAAGTCCCAGCCCAAGGGCTATGATTCCGACGTTTTCAACGCTGTGATAGGCAAGCAGCCGCTTTAGATCATGCTGGGCGATAGCCATGAGCACGCCGAGAATTCCCGACACTAGCCCTATGGACAAAAGCAGATATCCCCACCACGGATGCGCGGGTCCAAGAAAAGTCAGTATCCGCAGGATGCCGTATATGCCGGTTTTAAGCATTACGCCGGACATCACGGCCGAAACCGGGCTTGGCGCCGCGGGATGGGCCTCGGGCAGCCATATGTGGAAGGGAACAAAACCCGCTTTCGAGCCAAAGCCGATCACGGCTAGAAGGAAAACGACATCGGCGTAGCCGCCCATGTTGCCGCGCGAACCAAAAAATGCGCTAAAATCCAGGCAGCCGTCTCCCGCCTGCCGGCCAAGCAGCAGGAACAGCACGAGCAAAAAGGCCGTACCGATGTGGGTTGCGGCCAGATATATCCAACCCGCGCGCTGAACGCTTCTGTCTTCATGCTCGAAGGTTACGAGGAAAAACGAACAGAGCGCCATTAGTTCCCAGGACATCAAAAAGAGCACGCCGTTGGCCGCGACGGCCACCATCGCCATGCTTGCGGCAAGCCCGTTAAAAAAAAACCAGTAGGCTCCCAGGTTTTTGCGCCCGCGAAAGGATTTCATATACCCGTAGCCATAGAGGCCGCAGACGGCGCAGAGGATAAAAATCGGGATTAGAAACAGAGCGCTAAGAGCGTCTATTCGGACGAAAAAGGAACCGTAGGGCACGTTCCACGCCCATCGAATCTGCTCTGCGCGGCCGGATGCAAGGATTTGGACAGCCTCGATCAAACCGAGGAGACTGCAAAAAAAAGCGCCGCAACCGCCAAGAAGATTTGCCCCCCTACTGTTTCGGCCGGCCAGAAGAGCTAAAAAACCGGAGAGTAAAAGCAGACCTATTGCCAAAAGGACGATCAACATAAAAGACCTTCGATGTCTACTTCGAAAAGTTTTCCCACGCAAAACCGCGAAGAAGCAATTTTGCCAGGCCGAGGCACAAGGAAACGGGCCGCTAGGAGCCAGGGACTTTCTCCCCTGCCCGCCTTGCCTGCTCGATGATCAGTTCGCTGGAAGCCCTGCTCGTGAGCACGCTCCTGAATTGGCTGTTCTTTAGCCCCAGGGCCAGTTCGGCCAGCAAATGCTGATGGGCTCGCACCGTGGGGCTTACCAGGGTGAAAAGAATATCCACAGGCCGCCCGTCTTCGGCGCCGAAATCGATGGGGTTTTCAAGAAAGCAAAGCGTGACCGTGGGATTTACCGTGGGAAGCACTATCGGATGGCGCGCGTGCGGGATGGCTATACCGTCGCCTATGGCGGTGGAACCAAGCGATTCCCGAGCCAGCAACAGCTGATGGAAAGTTAGGCGGTCAACTTCCGGCGGCAGGTTCATTACGTCAACCACCGCGTTTAGAACAGAGGCTTTATCGGTGCCCCCGATATTATAGAAAATACCGCCAAGCCTTAAGGCTTCCTCCAGTTTAACTTCAACCTCACCCTTTCCGATCTCGACAATGTGCCCGGACAAGGCCACCTTGCGCTCGGTAGCCCATTCGAGCAACTCCGCCCGGTTAAACCAGTATTTTCCATTAACCTCATAGGCGGGCAAATTCCTGGTCTTTATCCAAAAGGAGACAGTCTTTTGTGAAACGGAAAATAGATCCGCAGCGCCTTTCAAATCGAGTTGCATTTCATTTCCTGCGTCCGGTTGATACATTTGATGGGACCAACCACCGGCGGTTAAATGCGCCCGAAGACACGCCGTGTCAAGAACTATTTTTCCAGAGGCTAACACCTGCGTCAGTTGTTTGTAACTATCCTGCCCTCCTCTGCGGCTTTTAGAGGCGAATTTTCCCGGATATAATCGACAACCGCCTCGCGCAATGATTGTCCGGTCGAAAAATCGCTGCCGTGTTTAAAAACCTCGAACCTGTCTCCGCCGGCAGCAAGGAAATCATTGGTTGCGACGCGGTAGGAGGCTTTATCGTCCAGGGGTTTCCCGGCCACCTCTATCGACACGACCCTCCTGCCGACGGGCTCTGACATGTCGAACACCACCCGTAATCCCGAAACCTGCAGGGAGATATCCCCATAGACGGCGCTATGCTCAAGCGCCTCCCGGACCTGCTTTCCGGTAAGATTCATCGAGACGATATTGTCATCGAAAGGAAGGGCCGTAAAAATCGCGTTCATCGTTATGGGTCCGGCGGGTATGTCTGCCCTAATCCCTCCCCTGTTCTGAAAGGCGATAAGAGCGCCCGAGGCCTTGCGCATGGCGTCGGCTACCAGGTCGCCAAGGTTGCTCTCCCCCGTTTGACTCCTCGTTAGAGCCACCGAGGCCGTACCGACGACCTTCGAGAATTCAGGCTCAACCTTGGCCTCATATTTATCCACAATCGCGGCCACTTTTGGATCGGCTGGCGCCGCTTGGGGCGAAACCGGCATAAGTTCGTTTTTGCTCGTGAAGCTGACGATCTTTTTAGTTACCGGGTCCACAACGATTTTCATAACGCCAAGATAGAGCCCGTAGCAACCCGCCTGCACTATGACCGTGCCCGATTGGACAACCGGATCCGTTATGGCCGTGTGGCTGTGCCCGCCCACGATCAGGTCGATACCCCTGACATCGGCCGCCAGATTCCTATCGGCGTAAAGGCCCAGATGCGTTAGCGCAATCACGATCGAAGCCCCTTTGGCCCGCACCTGCTCGATGAGGGAAGGCATTATCGACTCCGGTGAAGAGAAGGTGAGCCCAGTGACATTTTCAGCCTTGGTCGTATAGCGGGTCTGTGGAGTGGTAAGACCGATCACGGCGATTCGCACGCCCTTTCTCTCTATTATTATATAGGGTTTAACCCCTTCGATCAGCTTGCCCTCGCCTCTTGAAACGTTTGCCGAAAGAACTGGGAAGCTGGCTTCGGAAATAATCGAGTGAAGTACCCCCTGCCCCCAGTCGAATTCGTGATTGCCAAGGGCCATGGCGTCGAAATGCAGGTAATTCATGATTTCCATTACCGGCTTTCCGTAAAAAAGATTGGACACCGGGGTCCCCTGAAACATGTCGCCGGCCGATAAGAGTATCGTTCCCTTGGGGTTTTGGGCTCTTTGATTTTCGATCATCGTCGCAAGAAAGGCCGCGCCTCCCGCTTTTTGCCCCCTGCCGGCTATCTTATCGAACAGGGAGACGAAAGGAAGGATATGGCCATGGGTATCGTTGATATGAAGGATGGTAAGATTTACCCCCCGGCTCTGGGGCTGTCCCGCCAGCGCAAGCGCGCCTTGCGCGCACAGCAGCACCAATGCCGGGATAAACAAGGTTGCCCAAAAGACCCTCAAGATTTCCCGTTTGAGCCCTTGACGAATGCGCATCCTTTGTCCTTTCTGCCGCAGCGGAAGCGGAAAGCCCATAGTCCTTGCCCAATTTTATCTTGACAAGCGAACAGGCGTTAAGTATGTTTCACTTACCAAATTTCGATCTCTTTTATCCTAGCACATTGCGACTCCCAGGGCGAAGACTTACGCTCCGTTCATCATCGGCATCCCCGCTTCGATTACGACAAAAATTTTGATTGTGTGGAGTTGGAAAAGTAGTGATTGACTATCCAAACGGAGGAGTCTTATGAATATCGGTCACTATTTGGCTTTAAACAGTCGGCGGCATCCGGAAAAACCGGCGCTGACCTGCGAGGAGCGCGCCTATACCTACGAGGAGTTAAATCGCACGGTCAATCGGTTGGCCAACGGGCTAAGAGCCCTGGGTATCGCAAAGGGCGAAAAGGTAGCCCTGATGTTGACCAATACGGATATTTTTCCGATCAGCTATTACGCGCTGGCCAAAATCGGAGCGGTAGTCGTGCCGATGAATTTCCGTCTGGTTGCCGGGGAAGCAGGCTATATTCTAAAGCAATCCGACAGCGTGGCGGTTATTGCGGATGCGGGATTTGAACGGATCCTCGGGGAGGCAAGAAAGGAGGCTCCCGAGGTGCGCCATATGATTTTATACCCGTCTTCGCTCCAGCCGGATCATTTATCCTTCAGGGATGTTTTGTCCGACTGCGGGGAGGAACCGGAAATCGAGGTCCTGCCCGAAGACGACCTGCAGATCATCTACACTTCCGGCACCACGGGGCGGCCCAAGGGGGCCTTGTTCGACCATATGAGCACGATTAAGGGAAACATCGCCTTCACCGGGTCTTTGGGGTTCAACGTCGATGACCGGTTCCTGCACGTGGCTCCGCTGTTTCATTCGGCCCAGCTCAATATTTTTCTAAATCCGGGCATCTTTCTTGGGGTCTCTCACTTCGTTTTACGCGAGTTTAGCCCCGCAAAGGTGCTCGAAGCGATTGAAAAGAATCGGATTACCTACTTTTTCGGCGTCCCGACCATGTACAACATGATGATCCAGGCGGCAAAGTCGCACGATTACGATCTGTCCTCGATTCGCAACTGCGCCTACGGGGCCGCTCCCATGGCCGCCACGCTGGTAAGACAAAGTATGGATTTATTTAAAACCGAGAGCTTTTACAGCCTTGCGGGTCTAACCGAAGGGGGCCCAAGCGGAGTGTATCTTACCCCCGAGGACCATCGGATAAAAACCGGATGCTCCGGCAAGCGCTCTTTGCTGCTAACCGAAGCCAGGGTGGTCGACATGCACGGCAACCGGACGCCTCCAGGCCTTCACGGCGAACTTGTGCTGCGAAGCGAACTGATGATGAAGCAATATTACAAAAAGGAGGCCGAAACCGCCGAAACGATTGTCGACGGCTGGCTTCATACGGGCGATGTGGCCATAATGGACGAAGAGGGTTTCATAACTCTTGTGGACCGGCTAAAGGACATGATCATTTCGGGGGGCGAAAACATCTACTCGGTAGAGGTGGAAAACGTCCTCTACAAGCTTCCCAAGGTCTTGGAGGCGGCCGTAGTCGGTGTTCCGGACCCGGATTGGGGGGAAAAGGTGTGTGCCGTGGTGGTACTAAAGCCGGGCGAGAGCGCTGATGTTTCCGAAATTCAGGACTTTTGCCGTCTGCATCTGGCGGGATATAAAATTCCGCGCAATGTCTATTTCCTTGATTTGCTTCCACGAAACGCTTCGGGCAAGCTTCTGAAATACGAGATCAGAAAACTTTTGCGGCAAAGACAAAGCAAGACCTGTGAAGTATAAACAACAGGGGCCGGCACAAAGGCTAAATGACGGGCAATATTGAACGCAAGGGGGGAAATGCGATGTCGTTTGATTTTTTATTTACCGAGCAGCAACTGAAGCTGCGCGATGAGGTGCGTGATTTTGTAAAGTGGGTTCCACGGCAGATGATTTTGGACATGGACACGGACAAGATCAAATTCCCAAAGGAATTTTTAAGCGAAGCCGGCCG
>JBMFHI010000051.1:0-26750 GCA_049976905.1 Syntrophobacteraceae bacterium
TCAGGGTTTCGGGGGCAAGGGGTTCAAAAACCGCTCCTCGCACGTCGCGGTAGACTGTGATTTTATCGATGGCAACCGTCACGGGTTTCCAAATCGTTTCTTCTGCCTTACGGCGCAGAGTGCAATTGTTGCGCTTTGACCAGGATGGCCCAAGGGATGTGCGCTCACACCTAAGATTTTGCCCAAATGTGACTTAGGCTTTCCCCGCCCTTGCCCCAGTTGTCCGAATCCATCTCTTCGATGGCCACAAGAACCGACTGAGGGGGTTTTCCCAGGACGTCAACGAGGACCTGGGTAACGCCTTTGATGATTTGGGCTTTCTGATCAGCGGTTGCGCCTGGGGCACCGACAGCTTTTGCCATTTTGATGTTAACAAAGGGCATGGGAGTTCCTCCTCTATTTTGTTGTGGGAAATGGTTACCTTCCGGACAGAGTCAACTGAAAGCTTTCGCCTTTTTCAGAAAGGTCGGCTTCAGTCTATTGGTTTGTTAATATGATATTGTCAATCGTAATCTCAAGTCTGATATATTTAACATCGTCAGGTTTTAGGGTAGCTAAAGGTATTTCCAGTTTATTCCATTGACCTGGTCTTAGAGGTTTTGTAAAAGATTTACTTAAGGAAATTAATGATTTGAACCAATGTGTGTAAGAATCCGGTCCACTTGGGTTAAAAGAGGGTCCATAACGCATGTTTAAAGTAAATCCTGAAACTTCAGACATGTAAGGATTTCCAATATTCAGGCTGAGCTTACAGTGTTTGTGATCAGAAGCTATTCCATTGGAACTTATATACAGAAAACCAAAATTTGTGTCCAATCTGTGAATAGCCTTAGAAGTGTTGTTAAGAATACATGTTCTATACTTGTTTGCGTCCGAGTCGAGTTCTGCATATTTAGTTGCAAGTACATGAAAAGAAGAGTCAAAAGTGGACATTGTGTGTTGATTGTTAATACTTTCTGACTTAAAGTCTTGCGTAACACCGGTTAATTGCAATTGCAGGCTGTGGATTTGTGCATTTAGAGCCGCAATTTCTTTTTGTTGCTTTTTGATAATTTGCGGTTCATGGGCGATCTGCGACAGCCTATCACATCCGCCCAGAAGCAAAATCGCAAAAAAGAGGATGGATATTGCGAACACGCTTCTCGATCTATCTAAAGCACTACAGGATGTTGCCATATTTTTACACCAAATCGGTTTAAGATGACTCGAGCGGCCACTGATGAGCTGCCACGCCAGCCGGGGGCCTTTATGCGTTTGCGACCGTTTGGATAAACAAAATTTTGCTAAGCGGTCAAATTTTCAGGGCAGTTTTTAAAATCCGACCCGGCAAGTCTGCCCTGAGACAAAAAAATAGAGATAAAAGCATTTCGCCCAAGTTGATACTATTTTAGAGCAGAACAAAGTTTAGGGGAAGGAAAACATATCGACCGTGGCTGTAAGATCGTGCAATTTCGCCTCATCTGTTGTTTAGTGGTTCGTTCCGGCGGCGAACTCGCTTGTTGTGAAAAGTTTATTATGGCCTTGTCATTCTTGCCTTGCGGCTTGGAGCGCATTATTATGGCGCCTCACAAAAAATGCCGGCAAATTTGAAAATAGGGGAGAACTGATTTGCGGGGTTTGCTCGTAGGGTTATTATTGGTTGCCGGGCTTTTTGGGACCTGCTTAGCCTATGGCGCTGAGGGGGATGGGATTCTTGGGTTTTGGAGCACACCTGATCGCGACGCTCAGTTTATGATCTACAAATGCGGGAGGCAATACTGCGGGAAAATCTCATCATTGCGCGAACCCAATTACTCTGCCGAAAACAAAGAGGGTCTTGCGGGCCTGCCCAGGCGCGATAGCCATAATCCCGATCCGAGGCTCAGGAAAAGAACCCTTGTGGGCCTGCCGCTTCTTAGCGGCTTCCACTATGCGGGTCACAACCTTTGGGAGGGCGGACAGATCTACGATCCGGATGATGGCAAAGAGTATAGCGCCATGATTTGGCTCGATGGCAAAAAGGATCTGAAATTAAGGGGATATTTGGGGTTTTCACTATTTGGACGTACGGAAACCTGGGTAAGGTAGATGTGGAGGAAAGCTTAAAGTCTTAGGCCGGTTGCGGGCCGGTTGGGCCTTGTTTAGTGGTGTTGCCTGCGCTAGCTTTGTGCGAGGTGCCCAGGAGCGTCAGAGGACTTGGGGAAAAGGGGGAGACCATTTTATGAGCCTGCTCGGGATGGAAAGGATTGGGTTAAAAAGTTTTACAGACATTGAGTTGTAGCGGCCTCCAGCGGGCAGATAGTGTAGCGGAGAGCGATGGGAGGCGCGATTGTGAAATCGCTTGGATCAAAAACAGGTTGGATTATGGAAAATTTTCAATTCCAACTGCGCGGAGCCCTGAATGGATAAGCAAACGCAAGCATATTTCAAGGATTTGCTTTTGAAAAGACTCGATGAGCTTTATTCGAAAGCTGCAGAGACTACGGTTGAATTAACGGAAAATGAGCAATATTTTGCTGACCCCGCAGATCGGGCGACCGCCGAATCGGACAGAAACTTTATCCTTAGTATAAGAGAACGTGAGCGTAAGTTGGTTATGAAAATACGAGAGGCACTCCAAAAAATTGAAGACGGCCAGTTTGGAGAGTGCGAGGAATGTGGAGATGACATTGGAATAGAAAGGTTGAAAGCCCGCCCTGTTACGGCCTTGTGCATAGAGTGCAAACGTAAGCAGGAGGCAGCGGAGCGGGCGAGGTCGGTTTGAAAGTTTAAATCAAGTCAAGGGGTGCCAGGAATGCCCTGAGCGTGATCTAAGCCTCTCGAGCGATCCTAAAAATTTTATTTAGGAGTCTTGGGTTTTTTAAGGCACGCAAAAACCCTTAGAGGTTTGCTCCAGTTCGGCAAAGAGTTAAAGCATTATGCACAGAGTCAGAGGCGGGAGATCCGCAGTTGGGAAACAGTCTCTAATGCCTCCAGAAGGTCCTTTTATCGTGCTATGCCGGTCTCTTATCGAACCACGGACAAGCTTTTTCCAACTGAGCCGCCAGGCGAAACAGGGTGGCTTCGTCGCCGTAGGGCGCCATGAACTGAACGCCGCATGGGAGCCCTTCGGCCGTCCAGTGAAGCGGCACGCTCATCGCGGGCTGTCCGGTCAGATTGGCAAGCTGTGTAAAAGGGACCTTGCTAAGGGCTTTAGTGGAAACCTTATTGAGCCGGCCAAGGAAAATCGAACCTAAACCGAGTTTATTCATAACTTTTAAAGCGCGGATTTCCGAGGTTTTGGGCGCCAGTTCACCGATTTTTGGTGGAGGGCAGCCGGTCGTTGGAGTCATGAAAAGGTCGTATTGAGTTAGAAACCGGGCCATTACCTGGCCGAAGAGGTGCCACTGCCGCTTGGAAGCCACATAGTCGCAGGCTTTTAGCTTTCGGCCCAAAAGGGCCAGGGTTTGGGTAGACTCTTCGACTAGTCGCGCTTTATCGGCGCCGAGCTTTTGGGCGATGAATTGAAGATCCGCGGATACCTGGCCGAAATAGAGCGTCATATAACACTTCGCCAGAGCTTGACCGTCGTAAACAGGTTCGGTTTCTTCCACGCGGTGTCCCAGGCCTTCCAGAAGCGCCGCGGCTTTTTTGACCGCTTCGACACATTCGAAATGGACCTTGGCGCCAAGCGGAGAGCGGGTCGAAAAGGCGATGCGAAGGGTTCCGGGTTCCCGGTTTACCTCTTCTAGGTAAGGCCTTTGGGGTGGTGCGATCGAGTAGGGAGCTCCGGGTTCGGGTCCCTGGAGTGCGTCGAGGAGGGCTGCGCTGTCGCGGACCGAAAGGGACACGGCGAGGTCGGCTACCGCTCCGTCCCAGACTTCGCCGAAATAGGGTCCTGTCGGTGTGCGTCCCCGCGTGGGCTTAAGGCCGAAGATGCCGCACCAGGAAGCAGGGATTCGGATTGAGCCTCCACCGTCGTTGGCCGAGGCTATCGGGACTATGCGGGCGGCCACCGCAGCGGCTGATCCACCGCTGGAACCTCCCGGAGAATGGAGCGGATTCCACGGGTTTTTCGTGGGCCCGAAAGCTTCCGGTTCTGTTATCGCCATAAGACCGAATTCGGGCACGTTGGTCTTGCCAACCACAATGAGGCCTGCTTTTTTCATCCGGGTTACGATCTCCGAATCCACTTCCGGTACGAAGGTTTTAAGAGACCTGCTTCCACAGGTCAAAGGGACACCGGCAAAGGCATGGAGAATATCCTTTAGCAGGAAGGGGACGCCGCTGAAGGCGCCGTTTGAAACCGGTCTATTGGCCGCAAGGCGCGCATGCTCGAACATAGGAGTTATAACGGCGTTTAGCCTCGGATTGAGCCGCTCGATCCTGTTGATCGCCTCTTCGCACAGTTCGGCGCTGCTGATCTGTCCTTCGCGGACAAGCTGTGCGAGGCCCAAGGCGTCGTATTGGTCGTATTCCTTGAAGTCGGCCATGATTTGTACCTTTCTTCTGTCGGTTAAGCTCTTTTCGGGACGCCATCGTTTTTTTGGGAAAAGTCCTGGATTTTGCAAAAGAATGCCTCCAATTCCGAAGGAACCGATGTAAACGACATTCTAAAGGACGGCGCCGGCGGGGCGTGAAAACATTCGATAACCTTTCCGTAGAGCTGATCGGTTATAAGGTTGATCTCCAGATCGAAAACATGGAGCTTGAGGTTCGCCAGATGCTCCGGGATAAATTCGGCAAGCACTTCCGCCGCGTCGTCGACCAGTTTTTCGATCGAACCGCTATAGGTGTGGACTCCCGCATGTTTTCCTTCCAGGACCGTGAATTTAACGGGCAGGGGATTTTTAAGTCTGGGCAGTTCGGTCCTCTCGCGCACAGGCCGATAGACATTGAACTCCGCACCGATTCCTCCAACCTCGAAAAGTGTTATAGGTTCCTTCACCCCCTTGGGCATAACCTGGGTCCGGTTATCTATGCGAAGGATTTCTCCGCAGTTTTTGAGGGTGGCCTCGGAGATCAAAATCTGGCCTCCAACGGTGTAGGATTCGATTCGTCCGGTAAGGTTGACCGTTTGTCCAACGACTCCGTACTTAGTCCTTTTGTCGGAGCCGATATTGCCCGCTACAACCTCACCGGTATGTATGCCGATGCCCATAAAGACTTTGGAATATCCTGACTCCTCGAGTTTTAAATTTACCCTCTCCATTGCCGATTGCATTTCCAGGGCGCAGGCAACCGCCCTTTTGGTATCGTTTTCCCTTTTGACCGGAGCCCCAAAGATCACCAGAATGGCATCGCCCACGAATTCATCGATCGTTCCGTCATACTTCATGATGATCTCGGTCATAGCCGCCAGGTAGATATTGATAATGCTCAGAACGCTTTCGGCCGGCAGCCTCTCGCTCATGGAAGTAAATCCCCGCAGGTCGCTCATCAGGATGGTGACCTTCCTTTTTACTCCACCCAACTCCGTACCGTCGGGAGATTCCAGGATAGCGTTGACGATGTCGTCGGAGAGATATCTTCCGAAGGTTTTTCGTATGAACTTGTTGCGCGCATCGAGCTGCTCCCGGCTCCGGAGCAGGGCCGCGTAGGCCTCGTTACGTTCCAGCAGATTTATATACCCTCTGGAATGGTAGCGCACCCGGGCAAGCACCTCGAGTCGGTCGGGAAGCTTCACCATATAATCGTTTGCTCCCAGAGCAAAGCTTTCGGCCTTGATCTGAGGGTCTTCCTTGCTGGATAAAACGATGAGGGGGACCTCGCGCGTGGCTTTATTGGCCCGGAAATAGCGCACCAGGGCAAATCCGTCGATTTGCGGCATCACCAGGTCCTGGAGGATCACCGTTGGACAAATACGGTTGGCCGTCTTAATCGCCTGCGTTGGATCGGAGCAGTAATGAAAGTCGATATCCTGCTCGGCTGCAAACATTTCCCGCACCGCTTCGCCAACTATCGGCTGATCGTCAACGAGCAGGACGCTAATTCGATGCTGAGTAAGGTTTAACTCCGACATTTATTCTCCAGCGTCCAATGGTGATACCGTGCTTTGGAGCCCTTAAAACCAATGAGCCGGGTGCGCACTATCAAGGTATCTCATCGGTTAACGACAGTGCCAGAAGCGTTATGTCATCGGCCTGGGCAACTCCGGACGCAAAGGCATTGACCGCTTCCACAATCTTGTTTGCAATTTCTTCGGCACGAAGGGACCCGCTTGACTCCAGCTCCGCGACGAGATTTTGATGCGAATAGAACTGCCCCGCGCTGTTAAGGGCCTCAGTTACCCCGTCGGTATAGACGATCAGCCTGTCTCCTGCTTCCAGAACGATCTCCATTGTCTTGTAGCTCGCTTCCTCGTCCACCCCCAGAAAAATCCCCTCCGGCACGCGCAGCTCCTCGGGCCGGGCGTCCTTTCTTACTAAAAAGGGGTGTTCGTGACCCGCATTCGAATACCTGAGAAGACCCGAGCGCAGATCGAGGATGCCGCAAAAGAGGGTAACGAACATCATCGAGTCGTTTCCCATGCAAAGCCCGATATTGCACTTGCGAAGAATCTCGGAGGGCGAGAGCCTCTTTTCGGCAATGCCTTTTAGCAGTGTTTTGGTAACAGCCATGAAAAGGGCCGCTGGAATGCCCTTGTCGGAAACGTCTCCCACGGTGAAAAACAGGTGATCCTCATCTAGCAGGAAATAGTCATAGAGGTCTCCGCCGACTTGTCTTGCCGGCTCAAGCCTTGCGGAGATATCGACCAGCGATTTTCCCCTAAGTAATGGAAATGCCTTTGGAAGGAAACTCTTTTGAATCTTTCCCGCGATTTTTAGTTCGCTTTCCATGCTCTGGAGCAGCGCCGCGTAGGCCTCGTTACGTTCCAGAAGATTTATATATCCTCTGGAATGGTAGCGAACGCGGGCAAGCACCTCGAGTCGGTCGGGAAGCTTCACCATATAATCGTTTGCTCCCAGGGTAAAGCTTTCGGCTTTGATCTGAGCGTCTTCCTTGCTGGATAAAACGATGAGGGGAACTTCGCGCGTAGCTTTATTGGCCCGGAAATAGCGCACAAGGGCCAAGCCGTCGATTTGCGGCATTACCAGGTCCAGGAGAATGACAGTTGGACAAATACGGTTGGCCGTCTTAATCGCCTGCGTTGGATCAGGGCAGTAATGAAAGTCGATATCCTGCTCGGCTGCGAACATTTCCCGTACTGCTTCGCCAACTATGGGCTGATCGTCAACCAGGAGGACGGTGATTCTATGCTCTGTAAGCTTAAAGTCCGGCATTTATTCTCCAGCGTCAAATCGGGATGCTTCGCGCTGAAGCCCTTGGACGGAATGATTGAGATGCTCGGCCGTTCTGACGTACTCGATGGCCACCGCGCGTGTCTGAGCAGCCCCGTCGGCCAGGTTGATCATTGCCCTGTTGATTTCCTCGGCCCCTGCGCTGTTTGCATTCATTGCGCTATTGACCGCTTCGAAATGGGGAATGAGGACCCTGACCCGGTCGATGATCATGCCAAGCTGGCCGCTTACTCCCTCGACGTCCCGGCCGCCCTGGCGAACCTGCTGAACGAATTTGTCCACTTCCATGACCCCGGAGGAAACAGCCGATTGCATCTCTCGAACCATCTTCTCGATATCCAGGGTCGCCACCGCGGTCTGGTCGGCCAACCTTCGGATCTCACGGGCCACAACGGAAAAACCTTTCCCGTATTCGCCCGCCTTCTCGGCTTCGATGGCCGCATTGAGGGAGAGAAGATTTGTCTGATCGGCCACCTTGGTGATCGTTGTGACAATATTGCCGATATTTTTGGTCTTGCCGCTGATTGCCTGAAGCTTGGAGGCCAGCGATCCGGTGGCCTCGATGAGTTGGTGCATGATTGCCTTCATGCCGTCTAGTCCCACCAGACCTTCTCTTGCAAGGGTTCCCGTTTCCGAGGCCACGGTGGTTACCTCCTCCATGGATTTTAAAAGCTCTTTGGAACCCGCAAGGATCTGGTTGGAAGTAGCGCCGACCTGGGTCAGGGAAGCCACCTGCTGCGCTGCGGTTGCTTCAAATTCCTTGGCGGAGGCAGCCATCTGCGTCGAGGAACTCACAACCTGTACCCCGGCTCTTTTGACCTGACCGATAATGGAGCAGAGAAAATCGATCATGGCGCCGAATGCCCGCATAAGCCGGTGCATCTCATCTTTATCGCCAGGGTCGGCCGTGTCCGCCGGAACTTCCTTTTTTATCACCGCGGCGGCGGCGACAAGCTTTCCGGCGGCAATGTGCTCGGATACGGCAACAAGGGTTGTAAGCGGCCTTGTGATGCCAAAAGTTAGCAAGGACGTGGCCAGGAAGGCAAAAATCATCGTCCCAAGGGTTATGGCGGCAAGCATCAGTTCTTTGTTGCGTTCAAGCTCCGAGACATCCAATTGGAGGGCGCGGGCCGAACTCATGGCCTCGGATACCGGCAAGGTCGCGGCGATGCTGTAAATTTTACCATCAACGATGAAAGGCTCAAAGGCCACAAATTTGTCGATTCCTTCAAAAATATAGCGGCCCACCCCGGGATAGCCCTTGGTCATTTCGCTTGTGACTATGCGGGCCAGTTGCCCGTATTTTTTATTGCCCACATTCACATCGTCGGCCAGGTTGTACTTGGGGTGGGAGATCAATACACCTTTATTGTCGAGTATATACGAGTAGCCGGTCCGGCCGTAGACGAACCCCTTGATGAGCTCCCAGGCCAATTGCCAGTCCAGATTGAGAACTATCAATCCCTGGCAGGCGCCCTCTTCATAAACAGGGGCCGCAATGCGCATTACGGCTTTGCCCGTATCCGGGTCCAACTCCACACCCGAATTGCTCAATTGAGCCGGCTTAAGTTTTAAACACTTCGCAAACCAGGGGGCATGGGCTTTGGAGACAAGGTTCTTACTGAAATGTCCATTGTCTAAGTCAAGGATCTCCTGGCCGCTTTGATCGATATAACGTATCCTGTTGTAAACGGGTGCGGGTTTTCCAGCAACTCTTACCCGGGAGGTAAGATAGAAGGCCTTGAATTCATCTTTTGCGGCCTCAAGGGCAGTCTTTGCGGCTTGTTGCGAGAACTCATCCCAGTAACCGCTGGCGCAAATGATCCAGTCCCAGTCAGGAAAATAAGTATAGAGGATAAACTTGCTGCGGCCTTGCCAGGTGTAGGAAAGAGTTCCGATTTCACCCGCTTTTCTGTTGTCGAGAACCTGGCCGAAGCCGGTCAGCTTGAGATCGGCGACGGCATTTTTGCCGATGAAGGCCGCGTTGGGATGAACCAACACATTGGACTTGGAATCGACGACGAATACATATCCGGTCTTGCCGATCTTTATTTTAGCAATTTCTGCCGCCAGATCGGCCATTAGCTGGTTTTTCATCTCCGGGTGTTTTTGCAAAACTTTGGCTTCGAGCCTGCAATTGGACATGACGGAGTCAAGGGCGCGGACCACCTCTTTTCGGGCCATGCCGTTTAGAACCTTGTTTTTGCCTGAGAGGGCCGAGACGAAGTCGGTGATACTGGCTGATTGGGCAAGTTTTTTTGCATCGCTTCCCGAGTTTTTAATCAGGTTGAAAATAATTTCACGCTCGGCGCTTACGCCTTTTAAAAGCGTTAGCTCCGATTGTTTTTGCAAGGCGTGGGAGGTTGCAAAAATTACCTTAGACGAGTAGGAACGCAGCTGGACAAAGCCGAAGGTCCCTACAATCACAACAGGCAGGACCGCCAGACAAAGACAGGTCAGGGTCAGTTTGGTCTTGACAGACATCCCCGAGAACCTGATTTTAAGAGAGGTTTCTTTGCGCATACCACCAAGCCTCCATGGCCGTCGAATGATTCAAAAAACAAACATTTATATTCCTTTGTCCGCAATCGGCAGGGCTTTGCGTTAAAGCCGGCTGGAGCGAACGGCTATTTGCCTTCTCATGTTCCACCCGTTTTCATACGCAGTTTGAGATTTCTCACAATGGAGGGTGCTATCTCCTGGATGGGAAGGATTTCCACGGCCGCCTCCACTTCCCTTGCCGCTTTGGGCATTCCGTAGACTACCGAGGTCTGCTCATCCTGGGCAATCGTATGCCAACCTTTGTCGCGCAAGGCGCGAAGGCCTGCCGCGCCGTCTTTACCCATTCCGGTAAGAAGTGCTGCGACCCCGGCCCTGGGCCATTGCAGGGCCGCGCTCATAAAAAAAGTGTCGATAGAGGGGCGGAAAGGGTAATCGCATGGTTCGGCCGTATAGGCAAAGACATGTCCAGCGTTCAGGATAAGATGGTCGTTGCTTGCGGCAAGATAGACCTTGCCGGCCTGAGGGCATATACCTTCGGCGGCCAGGACAACTTCGAGCCGGGTTTGGCCGTTTAGCCACTCCGCCAAACCGGCGGAAAAGGCTTCATCGACGTGTTGGACGATCACAAATCCTGCCTCGATGTTTGCCGGAAGAGCCGAGAGCACATCGGCCAGTGCCGCCGGGCCCCCTGTGGATGCGCCCAGAACCACCAGAGCGGACATCTCTTGCCGGGGATAGCGCGAAGGCAAAAGACCGGGATGGCCCACGCCGAAATCCGAGGTTGTAAGGGAGGCGATTTTACCGATCTTTCTGCGCAATGCCCGGCGGTTTTTCTCGGATTCCAAATCGCGGCCCTCGGTTGGGGTGTTTACCACATCCAAAGCGCCGAACCCCATGGCCTCGAACACCATGGAGACCTTTGCTTCGGGGGTGGCGCACACTACCAGAACAGGGCAGGGAGTGTTTTTCATAATGCGCCGGGTAGCCTCAACTCCGTTCATGACCGGCATTATCATTTCCATAAGAACCAGGTCGGGCGGATCGGCGGCGCACTTTTTGACCGCTTCCAACCCGTCTCGCGCCTCCCATGCCACCTCATAGCCTGGCACGCTGAGTATGACCTGCCGGATACACTCCCGGGCCTGGTCCTGGTCGTTTGCGATCCCAATTCGCAAGGTTTAAGCCTCCCCGATAAGATCGACAACAGCTTGAAGGAAGGAGTCGTCCTGGAAGCTGGTCTTTGTGAGGTAATAGTTGGCCCCGGCCTCAAATCCCGCCTGTTTGTCGCCTTCCCTGTCCTTGTAGGAAATGATGATGACAGGTAGTGATTGCAGCTCGGGGCTGCAACGGATCTGTTGGATGAATTCGATCCCGTTCATGCGCGGCATGGTGACATCCGAAACCACCAGGTCATAGCGATTGGCCCGCACCGCGTTCCAACCATCCATGCCGTCCACGGCCAAATCGACCTGGTAGCCCCTGGTTTCAAGCATCCTGCGTTCAAGTTCGCGCACCGTTATGGAGTCGTCGACAACCAGGATGCGCTTGCACACTTTTTCCGCCGCGGCTTGGGAACCGTCCGCAACGCCGTGCAGCCGATTTCCTGTAAGAATGCTGTCGATGGAGTGTATAAGGTCTTCGATATCGAAAATCAGCACCGGGGAGTTGTCCATAAGAAGAGCGGCCGCGCCGATATTGGGGACCTTGCCTAGTCGTGGATCGAGCGGACGGATCACAAGGTCGCATTCTCCCAGGAACTTATCGACTACAAGACCGTAGGAATCGCTGCGGTCGCTTACCACCACGACCGAAAAATCGTTTTGCGTGGCGGGCGGCTCGTCCATTTCGAGCACCTGGCGGATATCTACCAGGGAAATATTGCGATCGTAGAAGCGGAAATAGTGGTGCTCCTCGGCCTTCATTACCTGTTGGCAGGCTATAGTGAGGCAACGGTCGATTCTGGTCAGTGGAAATGCGTAGGGCTCCCCGGAGATTTCCACCAGCAGCGTTCGGATGACAGAAAGGGTGATCGGCAGTTCCAGATGGAAGGCCAAGCCGGTTCCGGGCCTGGCAGTGGCGCGAACGACTCCTCCGACCTCATGGGCCATGTTGTGCACAATGTCTAGCCCGACACCGCGGCCCGATATGTCGGAAACCGCCTCCGTCGTTGAAAAGGCGGGCAGGAATAAAAATTCCAAAAGCTCGGTTTCAGACATCTTCTCGATAATTTCAGGCGCAGCGAAACCTCTTTTATGGATCTGCTCCTTGAGCTTGTCCAGGTCAAGACCCCGGCCGTCATCGCAGACCTTGAGCATCAGCATTCCGGAGCGATGTTCGGCTTGGAGCGAAATGAGGCCGACCTCGGGCTTTCCGGCCGCGACTCTCTCGTGAGGCAACTCGATTCCGTGGTCCACGGCGTTTCGCAGCAGGTGGGTAAGAGGAGCGTCAAGTTTTTCCAGGATATCCTGGTCCACTTCGGTGCTGTCTCCGATTATCTCCAACCGGGCCAGTTTGCCCAACTGTCTTGCAAGGTCGCGCACCATACGCGGCAACCCATGGACCCCTTCGTAGAAAGGGCGCATCCTGGTCCTTACGGCCTCATGGTAGAGGCGGTCGGCCAGGGTGGCCGAACTGCTTATGAATATATCGAGACTGTTTCTCTTTTCGGCCAGAAAATGATTGCACTCCTTAAGAACGTTTCTGGCTTCGCGTATGAGCTTGCGGTTGCTCTCAAGGCTCGAGCCGTTGGAGAGCATCTCCTGGAGATCTTCGAGTTTATGGGAAAGCTCGGAATGGGTTCTTTTAAGACTCGTGAAAGTCTGCGAAAAGCTTGGCAGCCACCGCGAGCTTACCACCACTTCCCCGGCCAGGCCGATGAGCCGTTCGATTTTTCCGGCAGCTACGCGCACCATCCGGTCGCGTCCATCCCCAATCCCTGTGGGCGTTGAAGCGAACTTTCCTGCAAACGGTTTTTCATTGCGAATTTGCTCCACGCCGTTTTGACCCTGTGGTTCCAGTCCTTTTTGCTCTTGATTCTGTTCCGCGCAAACAATCCGACCTCCCCGGTCCTCTTTAGGAGGGGGATCGCTCCCAGCCCTTTGGTCCGCTCCCGGATCTCCAGAGGAGCGGATCGCGCAAATAGAGGCTATGAAAGATTCAATCTCGGCATTGTCGTCGCCCAGAGAGGTATCCTTTACCTCGCCCGCGGCTGCCCCCGATATTCGGACCATTAGATCCGTAGCCTTGAGCAGCACATCAATAGCCCGCCGTCCAAGGAGTGTCTCTTTTTTCTGCGCGGCAACAAAGCAATCCTCCATCGCGTGGGCAAGCCGTCCGACAGGGTTTAATCCGACTATACGCGCGGCCCCCTTCATGGAATGAGCCCCCCGCATAAGGGATTCGAGCGTCGCGGCCGAAGCCTGCCCGTTTTCAAGCGCAAGCAGCCCCTCATTTAGAAGTTGGGCGTTGTTTGAGACTTCAATCTTGAAAATTTGCAGCATCCCCTGGTCCGTCAGCATTGCCGGCGGCGCTGTTTTCATGACGGTCCGGTTTTTTCCCGGGCAGGGTGTGGAAGGGTCCGCGGGGCAAAAAGCTTTGGCGGGTTTTGTCACTTCTGCTGTAAAGCCTTTTACGGCCGAGGTCAGCTGGGTGAGGTCCTCCCTGGTATCAAGAATGGCTCCTGCGAGTTGCTCATCGGGCAGCAAACAAAGCTTTTCGAGCAGATCGACACAGGCCAGGAGTGTATCGATTTTCGACCCATCCAGAGCAATACGCCCGGTTTGGGCCGCTGACAGGAACTGCTCCATGCACCCGGTCATTTCGACAATTGGCCCCAACTCCACGAGCAAAGCGGCCCCCATTATGGTATGGATGCTCTCGCAAGCCCTGGCAAAATATTCGCGGGAGGCCGCTCCATTCCTTAGCGCCCGGAGACTCTCTGCCAGGACAAGCTTTTGATTAGACACGTCGGAGCGAAAGAGTTCAAACATGGCCGGATCCACTGTCAATTCACTCCGCGCTTCGCTCATGGAAAGCTCCTGCCAAGCGTATCGAAAACGAGGGCCTCGTCTAGAAAAACAACGCTTTTGCCTTCCCACTCGAAAATGGCGCGGCAATAGTCCCCACCTGTCCTGGAGAGTCCCACGGGAATATTTTGAAGACTCTGCGGGTCTACTCGGTGTATTCCATGAATTTCATCGACTGGGAAAACCCATACTTGTCCTTCGCGCTGGATAACGACCATTCTTTTGTAGACCGTTTGTTTTTCCTGCCCGTCCCCTTGGCCCTCTATTTCCAGCAGTCCTTTAAGCGAGACGCACAACTGCAGTTCTCCGTGAACATTTACCAGGCCTTTAAAAATCGAATTGGTACGATGCGGAACGCCGTGGGGCCGAACCAACTCTATCACCTCGGCGAAAACTCCGGAATGCAGGGCCAGCCATTGGTCGCCAAGGCGAAAAACAAGCACCCTGATCGCAGCCTGGACTCCTTCCTCCTTGCCGGAAGCCATGACCTCGGTCCACCTGTTCAGGTATTGCTCGTTTTGGGCCCCCTCAAGAAGAGAGCGGCCCTCTTCTATATATATGCCGCAATTGCGGCAGTGGATCACCTCCGGCAACCGGGGGCATCGCTCATCACAGCTGCCCCATACGCCGATGCGCTCCCAGCACCTTTGTCCCTCTTGCTCAGGGAATCCGGCCGGCTCTTTTGCTCGCGGCCCCTCCCGCACCAGGGCGTCTTTTCCCTCCGGGCTCATTTCTCACGAATCCTTCGCGCCCACTGCCTCAATAGATTGGCGCGCATTAAATTGGACCTGTTGGCCTCGATCAGGGCAACATAGTCGAGCGCCTCGTCGTGGCCGGGATCGAGGTAGATCACCTTCTCGAAATATTTTGCCGCTTCATCCTCATGCCTCATCTCCATAAGGATCAGACCCATTAGAAAATTGGCCTCCAGATGCATGGGGTCTAGCTCCAAGGCATCCAGGCAAACCCGGGAAGCCTCAACGAGCCTGCCCCGGTCGGCCAATCCGAGGGCGCACTGATAGGGGGGGGGCGCACTTTCCAAAGACCGCCCGGCTTTTTGAGGCGGCCCATGCTCGTTTGAAGGAGGCGCACTTCGGGGCGCCTCTAAGGGTAAATTTACTCCCCGGGATCCTCCAACCCCATGGGATGGTTTTTCAATCCTGCTTTCTTCGTTATCTTGCGCACGTCTGCAAACGAATGTGCCGGAGCCGACATTTTTTTTGAACCCACCCTCCTCGAAGGCCATCGTTTCCGTATGCCCGATAAACAACAAACCCTCGGGGGTAAGCAGTCGCTCGATTAAGCCCATGAGCTTCCGACGTGCCCATTGGGCAAGGTAAATAACAAGGTTACGGCAAAAAATGATGTCGTATCGGCCTAAAAGGGATAGAGCGTCCTGGGTGACAACATTGCCTTTCAAAAAACGAACCCGACTGTGTACGGACTCATGGATCCTGAAAGATTCTCCCACGGGTCGGAAATAGCTCTGTTGAAAGTGTAAATCCTTTCCTCGAAAGGAACTCCACCCATAAACGCCCTCTTTTGCAATTTCCAATAACTTTGCGCTCACATCTATCGCATCGACCTCGATGCGCTCCAGGGGAAAGCCCGCATCCAGAAGGGCCATTACGATGGTGTAGGGTTCTTCTCCCGTTGAACAGGGTATGCTAAGGACGCGCAGAGTGCCAGCTCTGTTGGCCGCCAACCATTCGCGGCGCACATAGGCGCCAAGGAAGTCAAAGGAGTTGCGGTCTCTAAAAAACCAGGTTTCCGGGACTACGACCAGTTCGATGAGTTCTTCGAGGAACTCCTGTGAACTTAGGGCGTCGATGTAGCGGGCCTGCTCGAAAATCTTTCGGTCGCCCATGTGGCGACTGAACGCGCTCCGGATTGCATTTTCCCCGATGCACTCCAGGGAGAGCCCAATTTTTCTCTCGAGCAGATCGGCGACAACGGAAAGCATCGTGAGTCTCCCCGTAACACTCAAATGTTTATGGTCTCCTCGGCCGGGTCCTGCACGCCCTCGAGAAAACCGAGACTGGCGGGCAGCAGTTCCAGATCCAGCAAATGAATCGCATCGTTTCCTTCCATCATTACCCTGGAAAGAAAGGGAACGGCGTCTATGTGAACTCCGGTTGACACAAAGGAGTCCTGCGACGTTCTTTTAGCCTCGATTACCTTTTCGGCCAGAAGCCCAACGACTGGGGGAAAGTTTTCTCCCCGCGCATAGTCGACCACTATAATTCTCGTACTCAAGCGCATTTGGCAGGCTCTCCCGTGAATAAGGCTTCCCAGATCCACTACGGGAATGACCAGCCCTCTATAATGGAAGAGTCCCGCAAGGCAGTCCGGAGCGTGAGGCAGTGGTTGCAAATTGACCATTGGGCTAACCTCGCGCACTCTTTCGGATTTTACGGCGTATCTATTGTTGCCGAGGTGAAAGAGCAATATCAGCACGCAACCCCTCCTGAGAAACCTTAAAACGCGAGACCTCGCCCTGCAGCTTTCTGGCTGCGTCGTTTAACTGATCGATGGCCGTGAAAGACTCGCGAAGCGACTCGATCGTCTGCTGCATCTCCTCGTTTAGATCCGAGAGTGTGTTGTTGATCCTCCGAGCGTTTTCCGAGTGATGCCCCATCGAGTCATTGACGAAATCAAAACTTGGGGAAAGCACCTGCACCTGCTCGATGATCCTGGAGAGTTTCCCGCTGATCTTGGCCACATCCTCGACATTTCTCTGCACCTTAACCCCAAACTTGTCCATTTCCATTACGCCCGTCGATACGGCCGTCTGCATCTCCTTGACCATCTGGTCGATATCCAGAGTGGCCGTCGCAGTCTGGTCCGCCAGCCTGCGTATCTCCCGCGCCACCACCATGAAACCGTGCCCGTATTCGCCAGCCTTCTCGCCTTCGATTGCCGCGTTTAGGGACAGCAGGTTCGTCTGGTCGGCTATCTTGGCAATGGTCGTTACTACGGAGGTGATGTTTTCCGCCTTTTCGTTGATTGTCTCCAGCCGATTGAAGATCGCTTTGGAAGCGATCTCCATATCCTGCATGGCTTGCTGCATGTTGGTGAGATCGCCCTGGCCGCTGCTTGCAAAATCGGCGGTCTTTTGCGAAACTTGGGCCACCTCCCGCATCGTTTCAACCAGTTGGGCCGCCAGCAGGGAGATTTCCTCAACGGACTTGGCCACCCGGCTGGTGGATTCGACCTGGCTTTTTAGCGTTACTTCCTGTTCCTTGGCCGTGGCGGCCAGTTCCGTTGACGAAGAGGTCACCTGGATGCCCGATCTTTGCACCTGGCCGACCATCGCCTGGAGCTTTCCCACGAATGTATTAAAACAGCGGGCAAGCTCCCCCAGTTCGTCGCGGGAAAAGATTTCCAAACGTTGGGTGAGATCTCCTTCGCCTTGCGCAAGCACCTTGAACCTGGAGATAATACGGTCCAGGGGCCGCTTTACGAAATGGGAAACCGCCCAATACATGGTGACCATAAAAAAGATGACGATGCCCAAAAGGGTCGCAAAGCTGTCGATCATCGAGGCCCGATTGGCCTTCTCGATGGCATGGCGGGCTTTGCTCTGCGCAGCCGCCAGGGCTTCGGTTGAAAATTTCATGTTCAGTACGCCGCCGATGGAGCCGGGCTTCCAGGTGCTGTGGCAGCCAAGACACTCGGCCCTTACCAGTTGCGGATGGTATATCTCCACGGCGCCTTTGCCATGGAGAAGCAGAAGCTGAGGGTTGCTGAGAAGCCGCTCCTTTATGTCCCTGGGTAAAGACCTCTTGAGGCTGTAGGGGTCGGTGGAATATCTAACCAGACCGTTTCTGTCGTAGAGCGAAAACCTTAGAAGACCCTTCACGTGTTTTTGAGTTTCCATGAGTTGGCTGAACTTAGCCATTTTGCCTCTTTCCAAAGACTCTCCAACCGACCACTCAACCGCATCGAACATGTTGCGCATAAATTGGTCTTCTCTGGCGCGGATTGCCTGCTCATTGGATTGGGACAGTGCGGAGATGAGCGCTCTGGCCCTGGAATATTGGAGAAACTGAGCAATGAGGACGATTACGACAAGCCCCGCCAAAATTGCCAGGCTAAGCTTGGTGTGGAGTTTCATGGACTATCCTCTTTTGAAAAAGGCATCTTCCCGGCCGGAACGGCTAATCGGGCACAAAACCGCCCAACCTTGGGCACAGTCAATAAATCGGCAGAAACTTCCCTGTTCTTAATGCGTTTTTCGCACCCTGCTTGCGCAGTCGCGGCAATTGTTTGGTTGTCTATTCTCAGCGCGGCGCCAGTTCACCCTCAAGGCTCTCGCATTCTCCTTCGAGAAGCGGGTAGATACAGTACTCTTCCTTATAATTTTTAACGATCATTTCTCTAGCGTTTATTTCTCGTATCATGTTGGGGAAAAGCGGGATTTTTCCGCGCCCGCCCGGTAGATCGATTACAAACTGGGGCATCGCCGGACCCGAGACCCAGTTGCGAAGGTTGCGCAGGATTCTTAGTCCGGTGCTGACCGGAGTGCGAAAGTGGCCCGTGCCCGCGGTGAGATCCATTTGCATCAGGTAATAGGGCCTGACGCGAATGGAGAGCAGCTTGTGGAAAAGCTGGGCAAGGACTTCTTCGGAATCGTTTACACCCCCCAGAAGAACGGTCTGGCTGCCAAGAGGGATCCCGGCGTTAGCTAAAATCGAGCAGGCAAGGCTGGATTCAGAGGTGATCTCCAGGGGATGGTTGAAATGAATGTTTATGTACAAAGGGTGAAACCGCGAGAGCATGGCGGCTAGTCGTGGAGTAATGGCCCCCGGCAGGGCGCAGGGAACACGGGTCCCAATCCTTATTATTTGCACGTGCTTAATTTCACGAAGCTTTGCGAGGATCTCGTGGAGCCGATCTTCGGCCATGAGCAAGGGGTCGCCGCCCGAGAGCAAAACGTCCACGATTTGCTCGTTTGCCGCGATATAGTCCAGTGCCGGTTTTATGTCGGGCTCCCGTGCCGGGATCAAACTATTTGTCCATCTTCTCTTACGGGTGCAGAACCTGCAATGAAGAGCGCAGCGGTCGTTTACCAGCCATAAGACGCGGTTTGGGTATCTGTGAACAAGGTTTGGAGCCGCTGACAGAGCTTCTTCGGCCAGCGGGTCTTCAAAGCCCGAGGTGTCGGATATCTCCAGGGCATCCGGGACAACCTGCTTCCAGATCGAATCGCCCTTTTTTTCAATAAGGCCTTCGAAGTAGGAATTGAGCCTGAACGGATAGCGTGCGGCAACAGGGACAAGAGCAGCGAAGTCGATTTCCCATTTTTTTGCGAACTCTTCGAGCGAAAGCATTCAATCTCCCGTGGAAGTTAGCCAAAATCTCATGAGCCTGTCGCGGATAAGCGGGCAATTTCCGGATGTCCCCGGCCTTGAGCTCTTAAGCGATGGGGCGATGGGACAAAAATGAGACAGGGGCATGTTTGACGGGCACGCCTTTATAGGCGTACCCGCCGGCTTTCCTGTGGGGGGCGCGGATTTTAATGCGCTCGATCTATTTTCCGAGCATTCCCTCTTTTAGACTGCTTAAGACCGGCTTTGGCCCCAACCAGATCCCAAAGAGGGCCTTTTTAAAATCCATACCCGCAATGGTGTTTACAAGCTTCCCGTTTCTGGAAACCTCCACGCCTTTGCCCGGAACATAGGCAAAGTCATAGATGTCGTGGTTTTGCAGCCCTTTAAAGGAAGAGCCGAAAGAATCGATTTTGGATTGGATGGAAGCTGTGTCGCCGGTCGCCGACTTTTTGAAAGAGTCCTCGAAGCCGTCTTTCATATTCATGGGAGTCACCATGAAGGAAGTGATCTGCATCTTTACATCCATGGGTTGGTCGGCTGCGACAATGGAGGCCGCATCAGCGCTTTTTTGCTTCAGGTAGAGGCCGGCTACATAGACGCCTATGCCGTAGTCGGTTCTTTTGCCTCCGCCGTTAAGAACAAGCTCCTGGCCGGCGAGGTTGATCTTATCGGGAAATTGCAGTCCCGCTATCGTGGCGGCAAATGCGGGCGCGGTCAAAATAACCAGGCTGAGCAAAACGACACAGGCTTTTTTCGAGATCATAGTAGGCTCCTTTTTGTTTTGGTTAAAATCCACCCCATTTGACATAGTCACTGCGAGGCTTCCTCCGGCCCCGGCCGCAAAACACTCTCTTTGCAGCTCAGATCAGATAGCCTCCGTCGCAGGCGATGCATGCCCCGGTCGTATAAGAGGACGCATCGCTTACAAGGTATAATACCGCACCGGCCATTTCCGAGGGTTCCGCAGGGCGTCCCATGGGAATTTGGGTCACAACCATACTGCGGATCGCCTCGTTTTTAATGAGCGCGGATGCGAAACGTGTGTCGGTAAGGCCGGGCAGTAGCGCGTTCACCCGTATTTTGTGCCGCGCAAGCTCTTTGGCGTAGGCCTGCGTCATCGTTATCAGCGCCCCCTTGGTAATGGAGTAAACCCCCTGGAAAGTCCCGGGGCGTACGCCATTTACAGAGGACACGTTTACGATTGCACCCCCTCCGGCCGCCTTCATCATCGGAATCGCAGCCTGAATGAGAAAAAACGGACCCTTCACGTTCACATCCCATGTCTTGTCCCATGCGGATTCCTGTATGCCTTCCATCTCCCCAAAATAGGGGTTGGCGGCCGCATTGTTTACCAGGATATCGAGCCGGCCATATTTTTCCTCTATCCCGCGGCATAAATCTTTTATTGCCCCGAGTTCTCCCATGTGGCAAACCATGGGCTCGGCTTTGCCCCCTGCGGCGCGAATCTGGTCGGCGGCCTCGCAAAGTCCCTCCATTTTGCGGCTTACCACAACAACTTCGGCGCCCTGGTCCGAAAGGGTCTGCGCTATGGCCAGGCCAATGCCCCGGCTGGCCCCCGTTACTACTGCCACCTTATTATCCAGACGAAATGATACCATGAATGTACTCCATTTTTGGGGTTTGTTTTCCTTAATTCCAGTGTCAAGCGCACATGAAAATGTATGCGGCCGAATGGTATTCATGTTTTTTATGGGGCGAGTCCCTGGCAATGCCCTTTGTTATCCGATCGGCTTAAAAGTGCCTGTCCGTCATACTAAAAATCAAATAATATTGTAATATCAAAGAAATATTTAATATTGCTCAGTTTGAGTTCTCTTCAAAACAGGCTTCTTTGCTGATGGTTTCGATTAGGACTAGACTATTAAAAGTCAGAATTACATTCGGGAAAAAATATTCTTTACAATGATTTCAGTATCACGTATGAATTTCACTTGTCAAGATCCCAGGCTCCACGGCCTCATTGTCGAATTTTTACTGAATATGATTTAATTTCTCAGATGCTGATGACCGTTATGCAAACGACATTGGAACCAGCTCAAAGAGATGCGCGAATTGCGGCCGCCAAAAACAACATACTTCTGGCTGCCGAAGAGGTAATGCTGCAAAAGGGTTTTGCGGCCTCCTCGATATCCGAGATAGCGCGCAAGGCCAATGTGACCGATTCGGCGATTTACCTTTATTTTAAAAATAAGCAGGACCTGCTTTTTTCTGTTCTAGACGAAAAATTGCAGGCGCAGCTTGTGCTGTTAAAAGAGCATCTGGAGGGTATTCCGGACTTTCTTGGGCAACTGCGAAAGCTTATGTGGATTCAGCTTCGCTATCACGACCTCCACAGAGGCTATGCAAGGCTGCTGCTTCTTGAGAGCCGGTCGTTTAAAGCCTTCTACTCCAGTTCGGTCTACGAGACCCTCAGACAGTATGCCCGAACGATAACCTCGATAGTGACCCGGGGGGCAGAGGCGGGGGCCTTTCGTTGCGACGTTTCGGTGAAATTGATTCGCGATCTGATCTTGGGTGTCTTGGACCTTGAAACCATCAGTGCGATAACGAGCGGTGAAATTGCCTTGGGCGTTTCGGATTTCGACGATATCGTTGACCTTGTGGATGCGATGGTTGCCCCAAGGGAACCCCGGGGAAGAAGAGCAACCCGGGAGGAGGCGATCCTTGAGGCGGCAAAAAAAGTTTTCTCGCAAAGAGATTTTTCCAGGGCCACCATATCCGAAATAGCGGATCTGGCAGGCGTGGCAGATGCAACGATTTATGAGTATTTCCAAAACAAGGAAGACATACTGCTTTCGCTTGCGGCAAATCAGTTGGGCTCATACCTTGACCAGGCAGCAACCGCATTCGATATAACCGATCCCGAGCGAAAGCTTCGAAGACTTATCAAGTACCATTTTTTCTGTTTTCTAAAAGATCTGGAGTTTCTGAAATTATTTTTGATGAGCCTTCAGGTAAACTCCAGGTTCTATGGCTCAAGGGCTTTCGATGTATTTCGAAGCTACGGCCAACTGATCGAAGGTGTAATAGAAGAAGGAAAGTCGAAAGGTATTTTTCGCGCGTCTGTAAATCCGCGCGTTTTTCGAAACATGTTTCTTGGCGCTTTTGTCCACATGAGCGTTAGATGGTTTATTCTCCAGGAAAACGGTCGTGTCGACAAGGTGTGGGAAATCGAGCAGGTGACCGAGCTTTTGGTTTCGGCGGTCATTTCAAAACCTGAGGCAAGGCGGACCCAACAGGGATAAGAATAAAGATATGGCGCGCCCGGGCAAGACCTTTTACCCGGCTTGATGGAGGAGCCAATGGCGAGCAAATTCGCCAGCAGACGCAACCTTGATTTTTTGCTCTATGAAGTCCACGCTATCGAACGGCTGTTTAGTCTTTCCTATTTCGAGGATCATTCCCGTGAGACGTGCGATCTGGCTATAGATACGGCCATGAAGCTTGCCCGCAATCTCTTGTACCCCTATTTGAAGGAAATGGATGAAAGGGAGCCTGTGCTCGAAGAGAGCCAGGTAAAGGTTCACCCGATCGTAAAGACCATGATGAAGCAGTGGGGCGAGGGCGGTTGGCTTTCTTCATCGCTTCCTTTCGAAGTCGGCGGCCAGCAGCTGCCTGTGGCCGTTCACATGGCTTGCAGCCACCTTTTCGGCGCGGCCAATTTCCCGGCTACCGGCTATTCAGGGCTCACCACGGGGGCGGCCCATCTTATTTTGTCGCACGGAACCGACGAAATGAAGGATATGTATATCCCGAAGATGCTTGCCGGCCAGTGGCAGGGAACCATGGCCATGACCGAACCCCAGGCGGGAAGCTCGCTTTCCGACCTCACCTCCCGGGCTGTTCCTACCGGCCAGGGCTATTACAAGATTCGCGGGCAGAAGATATTTATCTCCGCAGGCGACCACGACGGTGTGGAAAATGTCGTCCACATGATGCTTGCCAAAATCGAAGGCGCTCCCGCGGGAGTTAAGGGCATATCCCTTTTTCTGGTTCCAAAGAAAAGGCCCGAGGCTAACGGGAGCCTTGAGCCAAACGATGTAACCGCCACAACGGTCTACCACAAGCTGGGCTATCGGGGCTGTCCCATCACGCAGCTTAGTTTTGGAGATAGCGACTCCTGCCGGGGATATCTGGTGGGAGAGCCCCACAAGGGCCTCTCCTACATGTTCCAAATGATGAATGAAGCCCGCCTTGGCGTTGGTATGCAGGCTGCCTCCATAGCCTCGGCGGCCTATTACGCTTCTTTGGAATACGCCTCCCAGAGGCTTCAGGGACGCAAACTGTCGTCAAAAGACCCCTGCCTGCCTCAGGTGCCCATCATAGAACATGCCGATGTCAGGCGCATGCTTTTCTTCCAAAGGGCGATAACGGAGGGCTCGATTTCCCTGCTCCTTCAGTGCGCCTTGTACGCCGATCTGGCCAGAGCCGGCGACCCCGTCGACAGGGAGCGCTATGGACTTCTTCTCGATTTGCTGACGCCCGTAGCTAAAAGCTACCCTTCGGAAAATGGAATCATCTCGGTTAGCCTGGGCCTTCAGATACTTGGCGGCTATGGATACTGCCGTGAATTTCCTCTGGAGCAATATTACCGGGATATCCGCATACACTCGATTCATGAGGGCACAACCGGTATCCAGGGCATGGATTTGCTGGGGCGCAAGGTCATGATGAAAAACGGCAAAGCCCTCGAACTCTTTGCCGGGGAGGTCCAAAAGGCTATCAAGGAGGCCGGGGCCTTCGAGGAGCTCAAACCCTATTGCGGGCGACTCGAAGCGGCGCTTGAGCAGTGCCGGGCCGCTACGATGCACCGGCTAAAATTTGCCATGAAAGGTGAACTGGAAAAATTTTTGGCGGACGCCACCCTTTACCTGGAGCTTTTCGGAATCCTCGCTGTCGCCTGGCAGTGGCTGCTCCAGGCAGTGGCCGCCTGTAGAGGGCTAAGGGACGACTGCTCCGAGAAAAATAGACGCTTCTACAACGGTAAGCTCCACACGATGAGATATTTCTTTCACTATGAAGCGGTAAAAATTCAGGGGCTGGCCGCAAGGCTTCTGGAATCCGACGCTCTCATGGTCGAGATGGACAGCACGCTTTTCGACGACTGAGGGGCGGCAAGAGGGCTTAAACCCGTGGCGGTATTGCGGCGGGACTGGAGGCTAGAGACATCGGCTGCCTGGTGATAAACGAAGCCTTCTCTAGCGTCGCCCCTTAACTGCATAAGGAAGTCTGGGAGCGATCTGGAAAGAGTAAACCTCAAGGGCGGCGCGGTAGAGGCTTCGGGTGTGCGCGTGCATGTCTTGGCGGCGGCCAGGGTGTGGCGACTATTATAGAAGGGGGCCTTTGAGTTTTTATGTGGCTTCCTAGTGTATTTTGGTATCCGTTGAGGATGAAATCGTTTGCGCTCGGTTTCGTTAGATAGTAGAAGGAAAATGGGAGAGCTTTCTATAGTATATCCACCAGGGGTACAAAACTTGACTAAAAGACAGCTGCGAGGGCACGCCCTAAAGGGTGTGCGGCCATACCGCTGGTGAGCAGGTTGTACGGCTTTATTAAGACCATTAATAAGCGGTATTTAAAACAAGTGTTGGTTTTTCGGTCGTGAGTTTGCCGCTGGGTGGCGCGGGGCAAAGGATAAGCGCAACAGCGGTGGTTATGGGGCATCGAGCGGTAATCAGGCTGAAGGGAGGTGGTGGAGCGATTGCCGCATTTGGGGCAGGAAGGGTAGATTGGGGGCAACCAAATTTCACCCTTCGAATTTGTACGAATTTATTACTTCGAGGAGGAAGAGATGAAGAAGTTTATTATGGCGCTTTGTGTTTGTCTTACGGTGCTGACCCTTGTCAGCTCCGCTTTTGCCGAGGAAATGTGGGACTGGCATTTGCGCGGTTCGGACGAAGGTCTGGCCGCGGGAGCTCTTGCCCCTCCCGGGGTCTATTTTATAAACGACTCTTTCTGGACCGGCAACTGGAATCTGTATGGCTCTAACGGGAACGCAGTTTCCGGAGCCAAGGGCAACGGCTACGTCGATATTCCCATCCTGTTGTGGAATCCCGGCATCAGCCCCATTCTTGGCGCGACCTATGCCTGCGCCATCTCTCAGCCGTTTATGTATACAGACGTTAGACTGCAGGCGTTCGAACAGTATTCGATTACCGGTTCTCAGTGGGGCGCCTACAATACCGTTATCGTTCCCTACATCCTGTCGTGGGAGCTGCCATGGAATTTTTACGTCTCCACATCGTTTTCGATCGGCTTCAATGACGGTACGACTTCTCCTGCAGAAAGTCTGGCGGCAAGTACTAAAGTCGACGGTCCCGTCTATACGTTTCTGAGCCAAAAGCTTACAAGCGGAATCCCCAATAATGCTTACCTCTGGTCGAGCAGCAACAATTACCAGTTCACGCCTGACATCGGCTTGAGCTGGCTCTATAACGGCTGGAACGTGAGCGCCGAATTCATGTACACGTTCTACACCAAGGACGATGCGTGCGATATACAGAACGGCCCTGAGTTGTCTATCGATTACACCCTGACCTATACCTGGGAAAGATGGACTCTTGGTGTTGGTGCCGCCACACAGAACCAGACCTATGCCGACAAGGGTATTCAGAACTTTGGTGGCTCCTACGGCTACATTCCCGGCACAATGGCCTACAACGCCTCCGCCGGTCCGATCGTCGGGTACAATTTCGGCCCTTGCAGTGTGATGTTCACCTACAACTTCTCGATTGCCACCAAATACGATGTCGGCGGCGACTGGGCCCTGTTGCGGCTCATCGTTCCCCTTGGAAACCCGACCGATTGGTGGAACTAGTTTAAAAACAACTATTGTGTCGCTGCCTCTAACGATGAGGGCATAGCAGCAACCGATCCGATAGGAAACGGGGGCGGCGGCATGAAAACGGCAGTAAAGGGCGCAGGTTCTACGAGCATTTCTCCCCTTGCCGCTTCCGCCTGGCCGTGAAGCGGCGGGGGGCTCGGACTCTGCGCCTTTCTGTATCCGGAGGTGTCCACCCCGGAAGTCTGTGGTGGGCGCATCGCAACGTGTGCCCGCCGCCTGGTTTTCGGATGGACACTGGCTGGTGGCCCCGGCGGTCGCATAAACTTTCGTGTGGAACAGGGTAAAAGTTCAACACTTGGAGGCGGCGACTATGGAAGTAAGACCCTGGCAAAGACATTACGATTTTAACGTACCTCTTACGATCCGCTACCCTCGCATTGCGCTCCACAATTTTCTCGATATCCCGACCAACACCTTGCCAAATAAAGCGGCCCTGAACTTTTACGGAACGGAAATGAGTTTTCGGCAATTGCGCGACTCAGTCTGGCGCATGGCCGGCGCTCTTGCCGGCCTGGGCGTTAAAAAGGGGGATCGGGTCGGGATAAACCTGCCAAACTGTCCCCAATATGTCATCGCCAATTACGCGGCTATATCCCTCGGAGCGGTTGTGGTTAACCTCAACCCGATGTATACGGCCTCGGAGCTAAAACATGCGGCCCTTAAGACGGGGATGAGCACCCTTTTTACCTTCAATATGGTTCTTCCCGCGATCCGGGAGCTCTGCCGGGAAGTTGAAATCGCGCGGGTAATCGTTACAAATCCCACG
>JBMFHI010000052.1:0-26589 GCA_049976905.1 Syntrophobacteraceae bacterium
ATGCGAACTTCACTACCAGTTGTGAGATCTACGATCCTTCTACCGGAGCGTGGACCCCGACGGGGAGCCTCTCCGTTCCCCATGCATACCATGCGGCCATTCTTCTCCAAAGCGGCAAGGTTCTCGTGATTGGGGGGCTCACTTCCGGTTGGGCGTCCACCTCCGACTGTGAAATCTATGATCCTTCCACGGGAATGTGGTCCCCGACTGGAAGTCTTATCTATTCGTATAACCCCTGTTGGCGTGACTATGACTACTTCGTTGGTGACGGTTGGACGGCAACCCTGCTTCCAAGCGGTGAAGTGCTTCTGGTCGGGGGATTTTTTGGTGATATCGGTTTCCCTGAAAATTCCTGTGAGATCTACAATCCATCTACCGGAGTGTGGACCGGCGCGCCGGCACTTCTTGATGATGCTGTTGCAAATCAAACGGCAACACTATTGCCAAATGGCAAGGTGCTCCTGGCTGGAGCCTATGATGGGGTCAGGAGCTGCGAAATCTATGATCCGTCTGCCGAGGAATGGACCTGGACGGGATATCTTCAGGGAACCGGCTCCAACTTTTACACTGCCACGCTGCTTCAAAACGGCAGGGTTCTTGTCGCCGGAGGGGAGTTTAGTGAGGACCTTGCTACCGGATTCGGAGGGGGTTCCTACTCTCAAATTTATGATCCGTCCATAGGATCATGGACTGCGGTTGGAGAGCTCACCGATCCCAGAATATTTCACACAGCCACCCTGCTTTTAAATGGCGACGTGCTGGTGGCAGGGGGGGTAGGAAGTAATGCTACGGACATTCTCAGCTCTTGCGAGATCTACAATCCATCAAGCCCCACCGGTCCCGGAGCGCCCACAGGCGTAATAGCAACAGCGGGCAGTCAACAGGCTACGGTTAGCTTCACAGCCCCCGCGTCAAATGGCGGGAGTCCCATCACGGGTTACACTGTTTCCGGGGGCGGACTAGACACCAACGCTGGAACAATGTTAACCACTCATCTCATTACATATCTCACGAACGGGACCGCCTACACATTCACCGTGCAGGCAACCAATGCCGTGGGACAAGGGTATACCATCGTCTCCCTCCAACTCAGTAACGCCGCCAGGAGGCCTCTGGGGAAGCGCAAAAGGCCATGGTGGTGGATGGGATTGGCTTAACTGGTTCGGCTACTTCAACACCAATAGCTCCCCCTGGATTTACCATTCGCCCCTGGGCTGGCTTTATCCTTACGGGACGGACCCGAGCAGCATTTGGTTCTATGATCCGGCGATGAAAGGCGGTTCATTCTGGTGGACGAGCGCATCGGACTATCCGTTTGTCTACAGGGCCAGTGACGGAGCTTGGCTCTACTATGAGGTGGGGTCGTCCAATCCACGCTATTTTTATAATTACAGCACAAATAAGTGGGAGAGCGATTAGAAAGACACATTCCGCTCGCGCACGGTGCCGAGCAGATGGTGATAATCACGTGGCAGGCAATGAGGCGTGGGCGATTGAACACCCTTTGCAATCGCTCACGCCTTTTACCCTTTCTCCCCGCCCGCCCCCTCCCGCATGGTCCCGCATCATCGAGTATCCCCCAGACGGATGGAGTGTGGAAACCGACGCCTGTGGCATCCCCGGTGGTCTCAGTCATGGAGTATCCCTCGGACAAATTCGGTGTCGTTAGTTTCCGATGATCTCATTCAGGCCTTCAATGATTTGGTCCAATTCCTCCTGTGATACAGCGCCGATCTTCCTGGCGATCCGCTCTGTCGAGAGCGTTCGGACCTGGCTGATTTTCACCCATGATCGTTTAGGAAGAGCATCGGAGTTGAGTTCAAGAGTGAGAGGGTATCCCGCGCGTTGGGTCTGGCTGGTAATCGCCACAGCTATCACCGTTCCCGAGCGTTCGTTGAAAACATTCCTGCTGAGAATGACAACAGGCCGCAGACCGGCTTGTTCTTTGCCTCTTACCGGATTCAGATCTGCCCAGCGGATCTCTCCCCTCAATATTCCGGCCAATGCTCCAGCTCCTCATCCATGCCTTCTTCCGCCATGGCTTTCTCCGTAATCGGGTCAAGCTTAGCACATTCCCTGGCAAGGCGATTTCGTTCCAGTCTCTCCAATTTTTCTTCTACTGCATCCTGAATTGCTTTACTTCGGTTCGGAAACACCCGATCTCTTACAAGTCGATCCAGCCGGTGCAGCGTAACTTCATCCATAGTGATTGCGATCTTTGCTGAAGCCATTTTACACCTCCGGTATGATATTATGTCATACTGATTGCGACGTCAAGCTCGAAAGTACCAGTGCAGCAATACACTGCCTGTCTCCACCAAAGTGCCTTGGACCATGGGATAGCCGAGCAGGGGAAGCGAATTCACCTGATCTTCGCCTGAAGCGCGCCGCCCGAGGCATCCCACATGGTCCCGCATTATGAAGTGTCCTCCAGGGGTGGAGGTGGAAACGGCTGCCTGGGAGAATATGGGAGAATAGGGGACGCCCATGAAATTATGCGTTTCCCTCGTCAACCAAGGATAGGCCGAGTTCTTTCACAATCTCCTTACCCCTTCTCACGGCTCTGCTGATGGCGGACTGAGTCAAGCGGACTGAGTCAAGTTGAGATCGTCCGGCGGGGTCTAGCGTCCGGGGCCAGGTCTGGCATTATCACGTCCGGCCCGAGGCGTCCCACATGGTCCAGGATCACGGAGTATCCCGCCCCCACCCCCACCGTGGGGGCATGGTGTGGAAACGGCCGCCCGGGACATCCCCGGTGGTCTCAGTCACGTAGTATTCCTCAGGGAACCCAACTGACTTTCTTCATATTGCAAGAAAGTCCGCGAGGCGCTATTGTTGAGGTGTAGGCATCTGGAACGATTTATGCTTTGAGGTTTAAAATGAAGAAATTCACCGCCGTAATCGAAAAATGCGCCGAGACCGGCTTGTACGTTGGCTATATCCCTGGTTTTCCAGGGGCGCACAGCCAAGGCGGGACACTCGACGAACTCAATCGGAACTTGCAGGAAGTGTTAAGCATGCTTCTCGAGGACGGCGAACCTCCATTGGAAGCTGAATTCGTGGGGACTCAGGTGGTAATGGTGGCGTAATGGGAAGCTTGGAGAATAGAGGACGCCCATGAAATTATGCGTTTCATTCGTCTAGCAAGGAAAGGCCGAGTTCTTTTACAATCTCATCCCCTTTCTCGCGGCTCTGCCGACAGCGGACTGAGTGAAGTTGAGTTCCGGGGCCAGGTCTTGCATTACCTAGTCCAGCCCTAGGCATCCCGCATGGTCCCGCATCATCGAGTATCCCCCAGGTGGTTCAGTGTGGAAACCCCACTCCGCCCCCTCCTGCGTGTTCTTAGTCTTGAAATATCCCTCGAGCAAGACCTCGAGCGTTTCAGTGTGTTCGATTTATCCCGATCTACCCGGTAGCTGCTTAAGCGCGGAACGCTCTCGGTTCCCCCGGGGTAGAATTCATGGACTGGCCAAAAGCTTCAAAAACACCTCCCGCTGAAATCCGGCCGGTTTTTAGATGTGGGTGATTGCGAAAACACACGATTTTCCTGGTGAACACCGCCCGAACCGTCCCCGATTGTCCCGGCTCCTAAAAAGTATCCCTTTAAGTTTTTAAAGGGCTTTTAAGGTGAAGGGCGCTATCGGTTGCCGTCTCGGCCTTCCCTATCCCCGCGATGTAGTTGACTTAAAAAAATGGGGTTTTCTCCTACAAAGCCGCGAAGAGATTTAACTCGCTCCCCCTTTTTGGCGGAGAGCCTTTCTGTTTGTTTTTGCGGCTTCGCGGCTTCGCGTGAGACAAATTGGGCTAAGGAAACATCATTGCCCGATCCCAGCCCGGGGTACCCATTACGGAAACCCAAACCCGTTTTTCCGGCAGCCCGGAAACCGCGCGGATAATGTCCGGTGATTTTAAAATTATTATCTAAAAACACTATGACGCCTAAATGGATGACCAGAGCCTGCTTTCCTATATGTTTTGTGATATGCGTTGTGATATTGGCAGCGCCCTGCCTTGTATGGTAGTTTTTAAAGTCTTCGCACCGGGTTTTTGCCCCCCAAAAGCTTGGGCCAAAAACCAATCGAGCGGCAACCGGCGGTCCCACGGTCGGGTCTCTATTAAAAGACCCGCATAGCCGCCCACATTCCCACGCCCTGAGGGCGTGGCTTTGCACACTTAGACGGAGACAAAAGAAATGGCTAAAATGGAATATGCGATAGAAGACCAAATCGCAACGATCACCCTAAACGATGGAAAAGTTAACTCCATGGACTGGGAGTTCTTTCAGGAACTAAACGAATCTCTAGACCGAGCGCAGGCCGATAAAGCCTCTGTCCTTATATTTACGAGCAACCTCGAAGTTTTTTCGGCCGGCCTCGATTTAAAGCTTCTTCCCACTCTGGACATGGCAAAACAGTTGCGTTTCCACAAAACCTTTGCAACCACCATGCTCCGCGTGCTCCTGTTTCCCATTCCAACCATCGCTGCCTACAAAGGCCACGCCATCGCCGGGGGCTTCATCCTATCCTGCGCCTGCGACCGATTTATGGTTCAGGACGGCCCATTTCGCATGCAGATGAACGAAGTTATAAACTCCATGATGGTCATGAGCTGGATTTCTCTGGTCTGTCGCAGTTCGATTCCTCGCCGGTGGTGGCGCGAGGTTTTGCTGTTGGCTCGCCCCTATACCCCTCGCGAGGCCTACCAACGCGGCATCCCGGATACCCTCATCGAGGAAAACGGCGACGTGCTCGGGGCCGCCTATGAATTGGCGCGGCAGCTAAAAAAGGTGTCCGGACCGGGTTTTGCCGCTACAAAAGAGGTTCTTTTCAAGCAGGAGGCTGACCATGTCATGGAGATCTTTGAAAAGGAACTTGTAAACTGGCTGGAAAAATTACTGCCGAACCGCTAAAACGCCCCCCAAACTTGTAGGGGTAAGCCCGGGAATTTTAAAAGCGCCGCCAAAGGCGGCGCATCTTCCCGCACGGGACCGCCCTCCCGGTTTCACACGATCCGGGTAGGCGGCTCCTGGTTGGCCATAAGTACTAAATCCCTCGGATTGCAAAGCCCGCTTGGATGCTCCGCCACCCTTCCACAGGCAACGCATACAAAATTGATCTTTTCAAGTTTTGGTTTGCAAATATGGCGAGGGTCCGTCGAGGCCTGTCCGCAGTGCTCGCAGACAAAAGCCCTCTCCAGTTCAACGGGGTCGCACAGGTGCCCGCCCTTTCCCGCCGCTTTTCCACAGCTTTTACATATATGTGCATTCTCTTCCATAGTGTATATCTCCTCTAAACCGGGCGCCTTTTCCAAAATATCCAGCACCGGTAAGTTCGCAATCATTTATAAAGTCAAGCGTCATGATATTCACTGCCTGACTGAGTGTCAATGCAGCAAAGCGCTGTGGAAAGTCCCAATAGAATCCGCTACATTTATCGTGATAACTGCTTCCTCTAAATCCCCACGCCCTTTTCACTCCCTTACCTTAAACACGCCGCAATTTATTTACTTCCCACGCCTCGAAAAACTATCGCCGCTGCGCTATTCTTATAGCATCATGCAAAGGTTTGGCTAATCCTGAGCTCCAGGGAGGCACAATGTTGTTGATTTGGGCTCACGCAAAGGCGCGAAAAAAAGGAGACGAAAGAAACACAATACGCAATGTGTTCGAATTCACCTGAGCGCTCCAGGCCCGTATTAGCCCTCGAAGACCAGTCAGAAAGGGCGCTTTTTACGGGTTCACTTTTCGCGGCTTCGCGTCTTCGCGTGAGATAAACAGACCTTAAGTCAACCCGCCATTGCCAGGGAGGCATTGTCGTGAATCCTTTTCCAGCCGAGAGGCTAAGATATCTAAACCAGGCCCCGATCCGTCCCGAAGGTGATTTCGTAGTCTACTGGATGATAGCTTTTCGGCGCGCCCACTGGAACTTTAGCCTCCAGCGCGCGGTCGACTGGGCCTGTGAGCTCAAAAAACCCCTCCTTATCCTCGAAGCCCTTAGCTGCGACTACCCCTGGGCCAACGAAAGGCTTCACTCTTTTGTCCTCGAAGGGATGAAAAACAACGGGTCGGATTTTAAAAATGTGCCTGTTTTCTATTTTCCTTTCCTCGAAGACTCTAAAGGCCGGGGAAAAGGCCTGGTGAGAGAGCTTGGCGCACGTTCGTGCCTTGTCGTTACCGATGATTACCCCTGTTTTTTCCTCCCCCGGATGATCGGCTCGGTTGGAAAAAATTTGGCCGTGAGGATGGAGGCCGTCGACTCTAACGGTCTGCTCCCCGTGGCTTCCACACAGAGGGTTTTTCTTACCGCCCGCTCCTTTAGAAGATATCTGCAACAGCAGTTGCCGCAATTGCTGGACCGGTTTCCAAAGGCAAACCCCCTCTCGGGCGTAAGCCTTCCCACCCTGTGCCGGTTGCCCCGGGAAATCGAAAAGAAATGGCCCGCGGCCGACCTCGCGACCGCTGGCCGCGATCTTCTGCGCGGCCTGCCTCTTGACCACGGGGTTAAACCCGTTAAAACCCAGGGTGGCCACAAGGCCGCCCAAGACCGGTTGGCCGATTTTTTACACTCAAGCCTCCCTAGATACCACCTCGATCGCAATCACCCGGATGCGCAAGCCACGAGCAACCTCTCGGCCTATCTTCACTTCGGACACATTTCCGTATGCGAGATTTTCTCGGAGCTTATAAAAGTAGAGAAATGGTCGCCCGAAAATATTTCCCCCCGGGCTTTGGGAAAAAAAGAGGGCTGGTGGGCCATGAGCCCCGGAGCCGAAGCCTTCCTCGATCAGCTCCTTACCTGGCGCGAGCTTGGTTTTAACTTCTGCTCCCATCGCGATGACTACGATCGGTTCGAGTCCCTGCCCCAGTGGGCTATCCAAACCTTAGCGGCCCATGAAGGCGACTATCGTCCCCACATTTACTCGCTTGAAGAGTTCGAGGCGGCAAAAACTCATGACCCGCTTTGGAACGCGGCCCAAAACCAACTGCTCATGGAAGGGCAAATCCACAACTACCTTCGAATGCTTTGGGGGAAAAAAATAGTGGAGTGGAGCCGCTCTGCTCGAGAAGCGCTGGCAATAATGATCGAACTAAACAACAAATACGCTCTCGACGGTAGAGACCCAAATTCCTACAGCGGCATCTTCTGGGTCCTGGGCCGCTACGACAGGCCCTTTGGTCCCAAAAGGCCCATCTTAGGCACAGTGCGCTATATGAGTTCGCAAAACACAAAAAGAAAAATCAAGCTCACCGGGTACCTGCGCTCCTTTGCCCTCAAACCCGGAGGGCAATAGAAGGCTTTGCCGGCAAGCCCCGCGGCGAAAACAGTTACACTTCTTCGCTTCCAACCAGGGGAAGCTCCTTTTCGATCTTAAAGAAAACGACCGATTTGGGCCCCGCCTTTTCCTCGAATTCCGGCGGATAGACTTTTCTGCGAAGCGATTCGATTAGCGCAGTGTCCGCTTCTTCCCTCACCTTGGTTAGATAGAGCCTCTTGCCCTTATACCCGGGGCCGTTTTCCCGGAAAAGATAAGCCGCGTGGGGATTGGTGGTAAGATTGTGATGCGTTAGACGATCCGGCATAATGAAAGCCACTGTGGAGTCCTTCATAAAATGAGGCCGCGAATAGACAGCCGAATTGACCTTTCCTTCGGAGTCCGCGGTCGATAAGACTCCAAGTCCCTGGGTTTTTTCAAAATAATCCATTAAATCCATTTGGCTCCTCCAAAGCTTAACCGGTTAATCGCATATACTTTCCAAGGGATGATCTTCCCGGAAGATAGCAACTGGTTTACCGGGCGCAAAGGGCTTAAGGCTAAAAACATCGCAACCTCTTGCGCCCGGAGGCCAAAACCGGCCCAAAATTCCCTCTTCCTTGGGTGTTTGCGGGGTAATTCCACAAGGTTGGCCTTTTTTTTCTTGACAGGGCGAAAGGTTATTAAGTAAGTAATACTTATCTATATTCGGTAACTAATGCTCTTAAAACTCGATAAACAGTAGCTAAATATTACGTAACGCATACTTATTGTTTGGAGATTGCCCAGGCTCCCTGTAGTCATTTCCGGTTAAAAATCAGGAGGACCTTTATGTATCAGGAAGAACACAATATCTTTCGGCAGGCCTTTCGAAGATTTATCCAAATGGAGATTTCCCCTCACCTGGAAAAATGGGAGCAAGACGGCATTGTGCCCCGAGAGGCCTGGGAGAAAATGGGAGAAGCCGGATTTTTGTGCACGTGGCTTCCCGAGGAGTACGGGGGGAGCGGCGCGGATTTGCTCTATTCGGTAATTATCACCGAGGAGTTGGCCAGGGCAAAGGCCGTGAGTTTCATGACGCCTCTGCATAGCGACATTATAGCCCCCTATATCTATGAGCTGGGAACCGAGGAGCAAAAGAAGCGCTGGCTTCCGGGCTGTGCTTCGGGCGAGTGCATCCTGGCCATAGGCATGACGGAGCCCGACACGGGCTCGGATCTCGCCGCGCTAAGGACTCATGCGCGACGGGAGGGCGACAGTTTTATAATAAACGGCCGGAAGACCTTTATCTCGAATGGGATCAACGCGGATCTCGTGATTCTCGCCTGCCGCACCGACCGTGAGACGCCCGGGGCCGGCGGCATAAGCCTGCTGTGCGTCGAACGCGGGGCCCCGGGGTTTTCGAGGGGCAGAAAGCTAAAGAAGATGGGACTGCTGGCGCAGGATACGGCGGAACTCATTTTCGAAGACTGCCGGGTTCCGGCCTCAAATCTTTTGGGAGAACTAAACCGGGGTTTTTACCACATGATGCGCCATCTTCAGCAGGAACGGCTCATGTGCGCTGTAATGGCCCAGGCGATGGCCGAGGCGATGCTGGAAACCACCCTGAGTTACTGCCGCGACCGCAGGGCCTTTGGAAAGCCCATTTCCAGCTTTCAGCACAATAGTTTCAAGATCGTCGATATGGCGACCGAGATCAAACTGGGCCGAACCTTTTTGGACCGGCTGATAAGGGATCATAGCAACGCGAAAGACGTGGTGATGGAGGTCTCCATGGCAAAGAGCTGGATTGGCGAGATGGCCAACAGGGTCGCCTATGCCTGCGTCCAACTCCACGGCGGCTACGGATACATGGAGGAGTATGCGATTTGCGGCTTTGCGCGAGACGTTCGTCCGATTTCCATCTTTGCCGGTACCACCGAAGTGATGAAGCTGATAGTGGCAAAGAAGATGGGGTTGTAGGCAAGGGTAGCGGGAAGACGGAGAGCTTTTCATCGTTTCGGGTGTTTTCGAGATAACCCATAAGGAGTTGCCATGATTGGAATCTGTTCCAGTGGCGGCTATGTGCCGCGATACCGGTTGAAACGAAGCCTGATCTACAAAGCCATGGGATGGATGAACGCGGCTCTGGCGGTCAATGCCGGGGGGGCAAAGGCGGTGGCCGGCTTTGATGAAGACAGCATCACCCTGGCGGTGGCGGCCTCGAGAAAAGCCCTCCTGGGCTTTGCTCGTGGCTCCATTGGCGGGGTTTATCTTGCCTCCACCAGTTTGCCCTACAGGGAAAGGCTCAACGCGGCGATTGTGGCCGCGGCCCTGAACGTAAACGATCAGGTTGGAGCCGCGGACTTCACGGGAGGACTAAAATCGGGCACAACGGCCCTTTTGGCCGGTCTTGACGCTGTGGCCTCGGGGCGAATCGAACGTCTTCTCGTAAGTGCGTCGGAGTGCCGGCTTGGCAAGCCCGCGTCGAGCCAGGAGATGATCCTGGGAGACGCCTCGGCGGCTTTTGTGCTTGGCTCGGAGGCGGTAATCGCGGAATTTAAGGGGTCTTTTTCGACAACCTGCGATTTTGTCGACCACTACCGGGGGCAGGGGGCACAGTTCGACAGGCAATGGGAAGATCGCTGGATTCGGGATGCGGGCTACGAGCGATTGATCCCGGAAGCGGTTCAGGGGCTGACCGGTAAATACGGGCTAAAAATCTCGGATTTTTCCAAAGTCGTTTACCCGTGCGCATACCTGGGCGTGAGGAAAAAATTGAGAAAAATTTTGGGATTTCCACCCGAGGTAGAGCAAACAAACTTTCAGGAAGAAATTGGCGAATCGGGCTCCGCGCATCCGCTGGTTATGCTTTCGGCGGCCCTCGAAGAGTCCGCGCCCGGGGATAAAATCCTTGTTCTAAGTTTTGGGGGCGGCTGCGACGCACTCTATTTCGAGGCTACCGAGCTCATCTCGAAGGCCCGGCCCGCAAAATCGCTATCCTCCAGCCTGGCTGCCGGCGCCGATCTTGATAACTACAATAAATACCTTGTCTGGCGCAACATCCTTGCGGTGGACGCAGGCCTTCGCGCCGAGGAAGACGAATGGACCAGGTGGTCTGTGTTGTGGCGCAAAAGAAGGGAGGTCCTCGGGTTGTGCGGGTCCAAATGCCGAAAGTGCGCCACGGTGCATTACCCTCAGCAGAGGGTGTGCGTAAATCCGGAGTGTGGCGCAACCGATGAAATGGAGGACTATCCTTTGGCGGAAAAGTCGGGGCGCGTGGCAAGCTTTACGGCCGATACGCTTGCGCCTGCCCTGAATCCTCCCGCCCTCTACGGCCAAATAGAGTTTGAAGGAGGAGGGCGATATTTGATGGATCTTACCGACTGCGGCCTTTTCGAGGTAAAGACGGGTATGGCCGTCGCCATGAGCTTTCGAAGGAAGTACTGGGATGAAAGGCGCGGGGTGAGCGGATATTTCTGGAAAGCCGTGCCGCAAAGGGAGGTTGCCAATGGCTGAAGGAATTCGTGACAAGGTTGCCGTACTGGGAATGGGCTGCACCCGCTTTGGCGAAAGGTGGGAGGCCGGCGCCGAAGACCTCGTTGTGGAAGCCTTCCAGGAATGCCTGGAAGATGCCGGGGTGGATAAGAAGGAAATCGAGATGGCATGGCTTGGAACCTGCTACAGCGGCCTGCATGTTGGAAACTCGGCCATTTCGCTCGGACTTGCCCTGAAGCTGCCCTACATTCCCATAACGAGGGTTGAAAACTTTTGCGGTACCGCCAGTGAGGCCTTTAAGGGGGCCTGTTACGCCGTGGCCGCCGGCGTGTGCGATATAGCCCTGGCCCTGGGCGTGGAGAAGCTAAAGGATGCGGGCTACGGCGGCCTGCCTGTATCCGGAATTTCGGGTCCGATGGAATATCTGCGGGGGGCAAACTACACGGCGCCCGGACTTTTTGCCCAGCTGGCAACCGCCTATGAGGCCAAATACAGCCTGCCAATGGCAAAGATAAAGGATGCCATGGCCCATATTTCGGCCAAGAGCCACGCTAACGGGGCTCTAAACCCCAGGGCGCATTTGCGCCACCCCGTTACGGTCGAGCAAATCAAAGCCGCCCCCATGATCGCCTACCCCCTGGGGCTCTTCGATTGCTGCGGGGTTAGCGATGGAGCTGCCGCGGCCATTGTCACAACACCGGCCATCGCAAGAAGCCTCAAACCCAACCGGCCGCTCGTAATGGTAAAATCCATCCAGGCTGCTGTAAGCTCTGGGGAAGAGGCGCTCTATAACAACTGGGACGGCGCGGGCTTTGTCACCACACGGAAGGCTTCGCAAAGAGCCTATGCCGAGGCGGGCATCCGCGAGCCACGAAAAGAAATTGGCATGCTGGAAGCTCATGACTGCTTTTCGATCACCGAATTCGTTACCATGGAAGATCTTGGAATTTCCCCGGCCGGGGGCGCTTACGAGGATGTGATGAGCGGCTTCTACGATCTTACGGGTGCTGTTGCCTGCCAGCCCGATGGAGGGCTCAAGTGCTTTGGCCATCCGGTGGGAGCCTCGGGGTTGCGCATGCTCTATTCCATTTACGAACAGTTTCTGGAAAGAACTTCGCCGGAGCGAAAAGTACATAGCGCCGGCGGCATGGGGCTCGTGCACAATCTGGGGGGATTTCCCCACGCAAACGTGTGCACCTTGGTCATTTTGGGAAGGGATTAAAAAAGGCGGGCCGTGTGCGCGGATACCCCGCGCCTTAATACAATCCAGGTCGAAAAATTTTACGGGAGGATAAACTAGATGGAAAAGATGCTAAAGGGTAGAGTTGCAATCGTAACGGGATCGGGTAGAGGCATTGGACGGGAAACAGCCCTGTTGTTTGCCCGGGAAGGCGCCAGGGTGGTCGTAAGCGATATCGACCCCGCGCCGGCAAACCAAACGGTCGAAGAGATCGTTCAAACAGGGGGGGAAGCCCTTTGCTGTGCCGGAGACGTTACGGCCCAGGGTTTTCCTGAATCCCTGGTCGAGGCGGCCGCGAAAAAATGGGGAGATCTTCACATCCTTATAAATAACGCCGGATTTACCTGGGATAATCTCATCCACAAGATGAGCGACGAGCAGTGGGATAAAATTATCGACCTGCACCTCAAAGCCCCCTTTCGAATGATTCGAGCCGCTGCTCCCCTTTTTATCGAATCCGCCAAAAAGGAGATGCAGCAAAACGGCAAGGCCGAGGTTCGAAAGATAGTAAATATTTCCTCGGTTGCCGGAGTCGGCGGCAACGTGGGCCAGGCAAACTATTCCTCGGCCAAGTCCGGTGTAGTTGGCCTTACCAAAACAATCTGTAAGGAATGGGCAAGATACAACGTCCAATGTAATTGCGTGGCTTTTGGCTTCATCGATACCAGGCTTACGCAGCAAAAGGAAATGGGAACCTCCGTTGAGGTTGGAAGTGAGAAGGTCGCCCTGGGGGTTCCCGAAAAAATTCGCGAAGGGATCCTCCAATTGATTCCTGCCGGCAGGGCGGGAACGGCCCGGGAAGCGGCCAACTCCATTTTCTTTTTTGCATCCCCGCTTTCCGACTATGTCTCGGGGCAACTGCTTGTGGTCGGGGGCGGCCTTTCCATTTAGATAAAGGAACAAACCACATGGGTCTAAATCTCGATGTGATAGGAAAAAAGATGGGACCTGTCTCCTTTAGCTACAACCAGGATAGCGTAATCCTTTACGCCCTGGGGATCGGAGCGGGTGTTGACGAACTTGACCTGGTATATGAAAGGGACCTCAAGGTCTTTCCCACCTTTGCGGTCGTTCCCCTTATGACCGCGCTTTTCTCTTTTGCATCCACTTCGGGGATGAACCTGTTGGCGGTTCTGCACGCCGAGCAAAAGACTGTTTTACATAGTCCCATACCTCCTTGCGGAGTTCTCCACACCTGGACCAGTTGCGAAGCGATCCATGACAAGGGCGACACGGGGGCGTTTGCAAACCTCGTCTGCGAAACCAGAGACGATTCGGGAACCCTTCTTTTCGAGAACATAATGGTTGTTTTAGACCGCAGCGCGGGCAATTTCGGAGGCGACCCGGGGCCCAAAAGTCTAAAACTCGACCCGCCTGAAGGTTTGCCCCCCGCTTTCCACGTCGAGCAGAAAACTTCCCCCAGCCAGGCTGCGCTCTACAGGCTAAGCGGAGATAAAAACCCTCTGCACATCGATCCTGAGTTCGCAAAAAGGGCCGGCCTTAACAGGCCGATTCTCCATGGCCTGTGCAGCTTCGGCTTTTCGGCGCGGGCCATAGTGGGCGGCCTTGGCCTGAAGGAGCCCTCCAGGCTAAAATCCTTCGGGGTAAGATTTATGAATATGGTCTATCCTGGAGACACTCTGATCACGGAAGGCTGGAAGCTCGGGGAGGGCCGATACATAATCCGGGCCACCAATCAGGACGGTAAAGTGGTTCTGGGAAACGGATCGGCCCTGATCGACGAATAAAGCGCCTTTCTTCTCGGCCTGTCCGCCCGGTCCGATTCCTGGCTAAATTGTCCGCCCGAAACCCTGATATAGTGGTTGACCTGAGGATAAGGATAAAGGTAACTTTTATCCTCGGCGAAAACACGGCTCTTCGGAGCGGGTAACTGGGTTTAAATGTCGCCTCCTCTTTGAGGCGGCAAGCTTAGCGGAGAGATCATGAATCGGCAGGAAATGCTTAAAGGCCTGGAGCAATACGGCGGATACTGGGATTTTATCGTTGTTGGCGGGGGAGCCACCGGCCTTGGCGTCGGTGTGGATGCGGCTTCAAGAGGGTATAAAACGCTTTTGCTCGAGCAGGACGATTTTTCCAAAGGCACTTCGAGCCGCAGCACCAAGCTGGTGCATGGTGGGGTGCGCTACCTTCGCCAGGGAAATGTCTCGCTTGTAATCGAGGCGCTTCATGAAAGAGGCCTGCTGATTCACAACGCTCCCCATCTCGTAAGCCACCAGGCCTTCATTGTCCCAAACTACGTCTGGTGGGACGGTCCCTTTTACGGCGCGGGCATGAAGGTCTATGATCTCCTGGCGGGCAAATTGGGCCTTGGCCCTTCCAAAAGACTCTCCAAACAGGAAACCTTGGCCCACATTCCAACCCTTGAGCCTGAAGGGTTGCGCGGAGGCGTTGTCTATTACGACGGCCAGTTCGATGACTCCCGCCTTGCGATCAATCTTGCTCAGACAATGGTCGATTATGGCGGCTCGCCCCTCAATTACTTCAAGGTAATAGAGCTCATAAAAAGCGGAGAGATGATCCACGGCGTCGTGGCGCGGGATATGGAAACCGGCAGGGATTACGAGATCCACGCCAGGGTGGTGGTCAATGCTACAGGGGTCTTTACCGACACGATTCTCCAAATGGAAAACCCCGAGGCAAAAAAAATAATTTGCCCCAGCCAGGGTGTCCACCTTATTCTGGATAAGGAGTTTTTGCCCGGTGAAGATGCGATCATGGTGCCCCAGACCGAGGACGGGCGAGTGCTTTTCGCCGTTCCATGGCACAATAAAGTAATTGTGGGTACAACCGACACCCCTGTTTCGCAAGTAAGCCTCGAGCCCCGCGCACTCGACTTTGAAATTGACTTCATCTTAAAACATGCCGCCGTATACCTTACAAAAGACCCCACGCGCTCGGACGTCAAAAGCGTCTTCGCCGGACTAAGGCCTTTGGTAAACATTGGCGACGGCAAAAATACCGCGGCCATTTCGCGGGACCACTACTTGGTTGTCTCCGAATCGGGCCTGGTAACAATCACCGGGGGCAAATGGACCACCTACCGCAAGATGGCCGAAGATACCGTAAACCACGCGATGCTGGTCGCGGGACTAGACGAGCGTGACTGTGTTACCAAAAACTTAAGAATTCACGGATGGCTAAAGCACTACGATAAGCAAAACCCCCTGCGCTACTACGGCTCGGATGCGGTTTTCATTAAAAAACTCGTAAATTCCGACCCCTCGCTTGCCCAAAAGCTGCACCCAAAACTCGACTATATCAAAGCCGAAGTAATCTGGGCCGTTCGTGAAGAAATGGCCCGCACCGTCGAAGACTTTTTAGCTCGCAGGAGCAGGGCGCTGCTGCTCGATGCCGGCGCGAGCATCGAAATGGCCGTTGAAGTCGCCCGTTTGATGGCCGGGGAACTCGATGCCGATAGCGAGTGGCAAAAAAACCAGGTTGAACAATACTCGAGGATTGCCCAGGGGTATATGTTGGGCTGAGCTCTTTTTTTGCCCATGGACCGCGGGCCGACCCCACTGCGGGTGGCGGAGGCTCTGCTCTTCCAGCATGCAACAGGGGGTGCGCTATGTCTATTGTAATGGCTCTGGACCAGGGAACGACCAGTTCCAGGACTATTCTCTACGATGAAACAGGGGAGGTAGTCGCAAGCGCCGCGGAAGAATTCCCCTGCCTGTATCCAAAACCGGGGTGGGTCGAACAGGACCCCGAAGATATTTGGAGAACGCAAAAAAATACCATGGAGGCCGCCCTGGCAAGGGCCGGGCTCACATTGGCCGATGTGAGCGCCATAGGGATCGCCAACCAGCGCGAGACCACCATTGCCTGGGACAGAAAAACCGGACGCCCCGTTGCAAATGCTATCGTCTGGCAATGCAGAAGAACCGCCGAATTTTGCGACTCCTTGAAAAACGAGGGCTATGATAAGATAATAAAAGAAAAAACCGGCCTTGTGACCGACGCCTACTTCTCGGGCCCCAAGATGCGCTGGATTCTAAAGTCCCAAAGCCAGGTTGAAAAATTGGCCGCCAAAGGAGATCTGCTCTTTGGAACCGTTGACTCCTGGCTTGTCTGGAAGCTTACAAACGGTAGAGTTCATGCAACGGATGTCAGTAACGCCTCCCGAACGATGGCCTACAATATAAAGGAAATGAAATGGGACCAGGAGATCCTGACAAAGCTCGAAATTCCTATGGATTTGCTTCCCGAAGTAAAGCCTTCCAGCGGTATCGTGGCGGTTACCGATAAAAATCTTTTTGGCTGCGAGGTCCCCATTGCCGGCATAGCGGGCGATCAGCAGGCAGCCCTGTTCGGTCAGGCATGCTTTGAACCGGGTATGGTCAAAAATACCTACGGCACGGGCTGCTTTATGCTTATGAATACAGGCGAAATTCCTGTCGAGTCCCGACACGGACTGCTTACAACCATTGCCTGGCAGCTTGGAAATAGAGTTACCTATGCCCTTGAGGGAGCTGTTTTCATCGGGGGCGCCCTCATGCAGTGGTTGCGCGACGGGCTCGAGTTGTTTTCCGATGTTAAAGAAACCGAGAAAATGGCTGCCGCCGTGGAATCCACCGAAGGCGTCTATATCGTGCCCGCTTTCGTGGGCCTGGGCGCCCCGCATTGGGACCCCTATGCCAGGGGCGCCATATTGGGGCTTACAAGAGGGACGACTAAAAATCACCTGGTCCGGGCTGGACTTGAGGCCATGGCCTTCCAGTCAGGCGATGTTCTTTGCGCGATGGCAAAGGATGCGGGCCTTGACGCCATAAAGATCCTGCGGGTCGATGGAGGGGCGAGCGCAAACAACTATTTGTGCCGGTTCCAGGCAGATATTTTGGGCGTTAGCGTGAGCCGTCCCCAAAATTTAGAGACCACCGCCCTGGGAGCCGCCTTTCTAGCCGGTTTGGCCACGGGAGTCTGGAAGGATCAAACGAACCTGCAAGCCGTGTGGAAAGAGCACAGCCGCTTTGAGCCCGTGGAAAACAAACAGTCCATAGAACAACGTTTTCGCGGCTGGCGCTCTGCTGTTCAAAGAGCAAAAAATTGGGTGGATCATTAATCTTAGAAAGGTTTGAAGTGCTTTTTTCAAACCGCCTTGCGCACAGGTTGTGGATAGAGGCTGATGGGACTAAAAGATACGGGGGGAACTTCAAACCCCCCCGGCTATGCAAAGATCGTCGAAGCTTTAAAGAAGCTTTTAACGCAAAAGGAATTCAGTTCCATTACCTGGGCTGCAATCGCCAAAACCGCCGGGGTTAACGAGGCTTTAATCTATAAATATTTCCGCGACAGGCGCAACCTGCTCTACCAGGTCCTTCGCGAATATCTCGAAAAGTATATAGACCAGGCAGCCGAGGATCTCGAAGGCACAACCGGCGCGGTAAATAAGCTCCAAAAGCTTATACTCTCCCATTTCCGCGCCTACCGCGAAGACCGGGTCTTTGCCCGGATACTTCTTCTGGAGGTAAGAAATTACCCCGATTATTTCGAAAGCCAAACCTATGAACTGGTCAAACGCTACGCAAACAAGATCCTTGAGGTAATAGAGGAGGGGATGCGAAACGGCGAGATTAGAAGCGATATCTCTGCTCGCTATCTGCGCCAGATGATTTTGGGGGGCATCGAACACCTCTGCATGCCGGCAATCGTCTACGGCCATGACTTCTCGCCGGATTTTCTGACCGCGGAACTCTGCCGGGTGCTGCTCGCAGGTATTCTGCCCGCTAAAACCGATTGAGTGGAGCGGGCATCCTCGAAAAAGTGGCCCGGCCCAAAAGAGGTGGGCAAAACCGAAGCGTTGCCCACCGGTCAGGTTCCCCCGGGGATGCTACTTGTTTTTCTTGCTTTGCTCAGGGTGACGTCCCGCGCCACAGGAATCGGACATTCAGGTGGGTACGCCAAGTTTTGGCAGTATCCATTTGTTCAATGCAAAGTAGAAAACTATGATTCCGATGATGATAAGTCCCGTATGCATCTTGTTGGCAGCCTTCTCAAGGGTTTTCGTCCGACGCGGGGCCTGAAAGGAATCCTCCTGCCCCCGCCCCTGTAAGCTCTCTATTATTACTCTCAATTTTATTCTATTCAAGGGTGGACTTTTTCCCAGGCTTGTTTAAAATCGTGGGGATTTGTGTTAAATTATCAAGATGATGGATCAAAGTGAGCTCCACGCTTGCTGATTTTTGCCGCCGGGCAGCCTATAAATAAGAGGAAAGTCCGGGCGCAATCCGTACTCCTTTTGCGCCCCAAGTCTTTTCGGTCCCCCACGGCCCCCCTTTTGGGGGAGAGAGGCACAGGGTAGGGCGCGTGTTAAAAAGAATTCTTATCCTTTCTTTGTCTTTGCTTCTGGTCTCGGTCTGTATGCCCCTTTATGCCGCCGCTCCGAGCATGATCGAAAAGAACCTTTTCGCCCAGGACCGTAAACCGCCCTCGCCTCAGAGCGAATCGGCGTGCTCGCAAAGAGCGGGTCCCGGCACTGCCGTCGGTGATATTCAGCTCGATGGGGTCGTATTTGCCAACAAGTCCAAAGTGGCATTGCTGCGTCTTAAGAATACCCCGATCAGTGCCCCCGGTCAGCCCGCTCCCTCAACCTCGCCCTTTATCAAGGCGCGCATCGGAGAAATGGTAAACGATTACCGTGTGACCCAAATCGATGTGCGAAGCGTCACGCTCGAAAAAGACGGCAAGGTGTACAAAATAGGTCTTTTTGCCTCTAATAAGGTCATGGCGCCTGCATCGCCTGCACCTCCCGCCAAGGCTTTACCCGTAGCATCCAAGCCCGCCCCGCAACCGGTTGGGGCCAAGAATCAGCCTGGGGTACACCCAGCTTTTCCTTTCGGTGCCAGGCGTCAGAATGCTATCAAAAACCTGCCTGCCAATATACCCACTCTTCCTCCCATGGCGGTTCCACCCGGCCGCCCTCCGGTTAATGTACCCCCCCCTCAAAACCCGGGGTAGGCTCTTGTGCGCGAGCTAGGGGTTTTCCTCCCGGGCGAACCCTTGTCTAAGCTGAACGCGCTCGATCAAAAGGGCTCGACGTAGCTCCACGTTTGAATCACTACATCCTCTTTTTGCCGTAAAAATGCCCGCAACTCCAGAGGCTGTCCGGCCCCGGTTTTCCCTTTGCACCATTTTCCCCTTCTGGTTGCCGTTTCTATTGCCGCTTCTCGTTTCCGTTCCTGCCTGCCGCTTCGACCGTGCAAAATCCGCGTGCTATATGTCCTCCTGTGGAACAAAACCGTCATCGTCTAACCAGTCTTACCCGGTTAGACACCTCTTTTAAAACTAAAGAAGATTGCACCCGGGGCTTCTAATCGGTTCCAGAAAGCGCTTGCCCCCCGCTGTTCCTTCCCTGTTACCGGGCTGTTCCCACGCTGTTTTGAGAGGAGGCTAAATCATTAAATCTCAATTAAATCAATATGTTTGGATTAAATAGATTAAAAAAGTCCTGTATTAACAGCAGAAACAGCGTGGATGGCCCCGGTCTACTCACTCCCACGGATTGTGTTTCTTTAATCTCTTTTTTTGCGCCTTCGCGCCTTCGCGTGAGCCTATTGACCCGTTTTATGGCTGCATGTGACTATTTTTTATCGGCAATACGAAGGGCGACCTTTTCTTCCAATTCGGCAAGGATCGCCCTCATGGGTTCCCTGATTCTAATGGGACCTGAATCGTTCCAGCCTGCGAGCATGGCCTGCTTTTGCTTTTCTCGAAATTGCTCGAGGCTGGAAACAATCGACTCCCAGAGGAAAAGTTTTTGCAATATATGACGCTCGGGAGCGCTAAGGTCTCTGTCGGTATCAAAAGATTTTCCGCCGCGGATAGTTATTATCACTGCCAGGCCTTCTCGACTTCGATCCGGGGATCGGTAGAAGTTTGCTAAAAAATTCTGCGCTTCAAACGCTGTGGAAAAACCATCGGTGCATCCGGATCAAAAGATAATAAACTACAGGGGTTACAATGAGCGAGAGCAGCAGGGAAAAAAACAGGGCTCCGATAACGGCGATCCCAAGAGGCCTTAGCATCTGGGCTCCGGTGCCGATCCCATAGGCCAGAGGCAACATCCCCAGGGCGGCGGCAAGCGAGGTCATAAGCACCGGGCGCAGACGGCGGTGGCCTGCCTGCACCAGCGCCTCGGTCAATTCCACCCCTTGTTCCCGCAATTGCTGAAAATAGTCCATGACCAGGATACCGTTTTTTGCCACAATCCCAACACCGATAATCGCGCCAAGAAAGGAGACGATATTTAACGAAACCCCCGTGACCCAAAGCGCCGCCACGGTGCCAAACAACGCAAGAACCGCCCCAGAAATTATGGAGATGGGTTCGTAGAAGGAACGAAATCCGGCCAGTAAAACCGTAAACACAAGCAAAATGGCTGCAAGCAAAACCAGGAGAAGATTTCGAAAAGACTTCTGCTGCTGCTTATAGAGTCCGCCATATTCCACCGAGCCTTGGGGCAGCCATTTGTCCCGGCTAAGTCTCGCCTTGATCTCCCGCATTGCGCTGCCAAGGTCAAGGCCTTCGAGACGGGCGTAGACAATGTCGTTTTGGCGCAAATCCTGCCGGTTTAGTTCCACCTGGTTGCCAACGACCTCGGGGTCGCTGACCTGGCTGAGCCGCACCAGTGCCCCGCCGGGAGTGCGGATTTCCAAGTTGCCAAGCTCTGCGATTTTCGAAACGCTCTTGGGATCGGCCATCACGCGGATGTTGACCGTGCGGTCGCCTTCGAGAAGATAGGAGGAAATCTTGCCAAAAAGCGCGCTATGAACCGCGTTGGCGATACTTTGCGCCGTTAGGCCGTAGCGTTGCGCCTGGGCGGGGCGGACCCGAAAATTGATCGAAGGCCCCGTAACCATAAGGCCGTCGAAGGTGTCCACGACGCCCGGGATCGTGCCGATCTGGGCTGTAACCCGCCTGGCGGCCATTTTAAGCCAGGACAGGTCTGGAGAGTACAAATAGATCTCCACCGGATTGGGGGCCATTTGCAGATCCCCCATCAAATCGTTTAAGTAGCCGTGAAAATCCCAGCGGATCATCGGAAAGTGCCGGTTGAATTTGCGGCGCATTCCAGCTAGAACCTGCTCGGTTGACTCTTTGCGATTGGTCTTGAGTTTAATTAGATAGTCGCCCCGGTTAGGCTCGGTTATAAAGGGTCCCAATTGCGTGCCCAGCCGCCGCGAATAGCCCTCTATATCCGGGTTGGCCCGGATGTATTTTTCTGCTTCCCTAAGCACGCGAGCTGTCTCTTCAAGGCTTGTTCCGGGCCTGGCCGTAAAATCCATAACAAAGCCGCCTTCGTCGAAATGAGGGAGAAATTCGGTTTGCAGCTGCCCGAACATGCACACGCCGGCAATAAGGATCAAACCACACGCAGCCATCGTGAGCCCGCTATGTTTTAGCGCCTTGCGCAGACCGTATTCGTAAGCCCGCAGGATTCGCGTCAGAAAAAAACCCGCTTCATCGGACTTGGAACTGCCCCGTATAAACCATGCGGCAAGAGAGGGCGTAAGGGTCATCGCCAAAATCAGGGATACCAGCAGCGCTACCACCATCGTTAGCCCGAGGGCGCGGAAAAACACACCCGTCATTCCCCCGAGATAGGCTAGCGGCAGAAAGACCACAACCGGGGTAAGGGTCGAGCTCACAAGAGCCGAAAGAATTTCTCCCATCGCCCCCTCGATGCTGGCAAGCCGGGTTCCTCCCTCGGCAAGCCTGTGGCACATGGCCTCCACAACCACGATCGCGTCGTCTATAATCAGCCCGATTGACGCGGCAACCCCGCCCAGCGTCATCATGTTGAAACTCATGTTCGCAAGGCGAAGTACCACGAAGGTGATCAGCACCAGGACCGGAATAGTGACCACGGCCGTAAGGACGCTGCCCCAGTTTTTCAAAAATAGATAAAGGATGAACACCGAAAGGGCCAGGCCGAAAAGAATGGCGTCCCATACGCTGCCAACCGAGTCGCTCACAAATTTTGACTGGTCGTAAAAAAAGCCCAGGCGCATGTCAGGGGGCAGTTGCCTGTGCAGTTGTCCAAGGTCCTGTTTCAAAGTCGCGGCAATTTGAAGAAGACTCGAGCCGGGCTGGCTTTCGATGTTAAACAATACGGCCTCGCGTCCCTGCGCCGTGATGCTCGTATAAGCCGGCTTGGGGCCGCGAACCACACTGGCTACGTCTTTTATGCGAATCGGATGAGCCCCCTTGACCGCTATTACCGCACCCCCGATCTGGGCCTTCGAGCGCAGGCGACCGTCAACGGTTGTCAGGCTCATGCGATAATCTTGTATGATCATGCCCGCGGCCGCGATCAGGTTGTTTTTCGTAAGCGCTGCGCTTACATCAGACATCGCCAGTCCGGCAGCCTGAAGTTTTAGCGGGTCCACTATTACATGATATTCGGGTTCCCTACCGCCAAGGATTTCCACCTTGGCTACCCCGGGGATTTGCAAAAAAAGCGGTTTGATTTTATAGACGGCCGTCTCCCAAAGTTCCATCTGGCTGCGGGTCGAACTGGTTAGACTTATGCCGATGATTGGATAGCTCAGCGTGAAAGCCACCCGTGATACATCCGTGGTCGCCGTGGCGGGCAGATCGCTTCGGATTTCCGAAAGCCGCCCCATCACATAGACCTCCGAACGCTCCATGTTGGTGCCCCAGTTGAAAACAACATTTATTATGGCCGAGCCCCGAGAGGTGGAAGAAATCACCGATTTTACGCCGGGGATGCTTTTCATCGACTCTTCGATGGGCCGTGTTATGGTGGCCATCATTTCGTTGGCCTGCATGATGCCGTTATTGACCATCACCACTATGCGAGGAAAAGCCGTCTCGGGGAAAACCGCCGAGGGCATGCGCATGGCGCAGAAAATTCCCGCCAGACATAGTATGGTTGCGATGAACGTGATCGATAAAGCGTGCCGGGTGGCAAAACTGCCCACCCGCGAAGAATCCGTCGAACGCATCACTTTACCACCTGGATTTGAGTTTTTCCGGGCAGACCGTAGGCCCCTGCCGTAACCACGGTTTGACCCTCCTTTAGCCCCGCGCCCCTTACCTCTACCCTGTCGTTTTCACTAAACCCGGTTTGCACCTGCATTCGTGTGGCCTGGCTATCGCGAACCAGGTAGATGACGCTCTTGCCGTTTTCCTCCGTCACTACGCTTTTTGCCGGTACGGTAAGGCAGTTGGTGTGAGTAGCGGTAACGATGCGTATCCTCACATACCTGCCCGGTCTAAGATCGCTTTTGGCCGGTAGGGCCGCCCACGCCGTAACCGTTCCATTGCTCGTATCCACCATGGGACTCACAAAAGAAAGCCTCGCTTCCACCGGTCTTGGCGTCATTATCCGCACGACCTCACCTCTTCGCAGCTCATCGGCTTCCCCTTCGGGTACGGCCGTTTTTACCACCAGTCGCTTTAAATCCATCACTTCGGCCACTACCGTGTTGATCCCGACTGCTGCCCCCACCTTCACATTGAGGTTTACAAGCGTTCCGGAAAGCGGTGAGATCACTTGCAGTAGCGACATCTGAGCCTCGGCGCTCTGCAAGCTTTTTAGCGACGTGTTGTGCTGGGCGTATAACTGTTTCTGCCGGGTAACCTCCTGCTTCGCGTATGCGGCGGTAGCCGAACTCGAATCCAGCGTCATCAGCACCTCGCCCTTGCGCACTAACTCCCCTTCGGCCACATTTATCCCGGCTACCGTGCCGGAGGTGGGCGGGGCCAGGGGAGCATCGGCGGCAGGCTTTGAAACCGTCGCGGGCTCAGGCGCGACCGTTGCGTAACCGTTTACGTAGCGGTGCAAAGTCATGCGCTCTATCGTGCCGATGTGCACGCTTACAAGCGTGGGAGCTTTTACCGCCTTTTTGCGCTTTTCCGTGGAAAGGCCGTGTACTTTAAAAAGCCAATAGAGACCCAATCCAGCGCACATAATGACTATAAGGCCAACTGTTCCTGCTTTTGGTTTCATCTTTTCAAATCTTTATCCGTGGCATGTGCCGTTTCCCCTGCATCCACCTTAGAGGTCGAAAGAGTAAGCGGACTTTGAACAGCCGCTTCCAACCCGCCAAGTGCCTGCTGCGCCTTGAGTACCGCGTTTAGCTGTCCCCGGGCTCCAGCGTTAAAGGCCACTTGCGCATTGGCCAGGTCCAAAGGTTGTGCCTCCCCGGCCTGCACCTGTCCTCGGACCAGGGCCAATTGACGTTTTAAATTTTTTACCAGCACCCTTGCGGTCGCTACCCCTTGCAACGCCCAACGATAGGCTGTAAGGGCGCTCTCGATCCGGCTTATTGCCGCGCTTTGTATGCTTAGAAAATGCGCCGCCGCCAGCTTTCGGTTTGCTTTCGCTTGAGCGATTGCGCCTTGATTCTGGTTTAAAATCGGCAGCGTGAGGGTTAGTCCGATACTCCACTGGTTATCGCCCGCGCTGCCCGAATTGTAGGCATAACCCGGCCCCAGATGAATATCGGGATACTGGCCGGCAATTTGGAGCTGGAGCGCCGATTGGCTCGCCGCATATTCCGCCAGCCCGCCTCTGACATCCGCCCGATTAAGCAGTGCCCGTTGTCTAACCTGCGGTTCGCTCAAACGGCGGGGAAAAGTTTTAAAGGCAGCGAAAGAAAAATTGACACCCTCCAGCGCTCTTGTTGGAACGCCCAGAGCATTGGCCATGGTTACGCGAGCTTGCGCATACTCACCGGCGGTCGCCTGTCTAGCAAGAATCAAGGTGTCCAAAGCGATGCGGGCCTGGGTGACTTCGTAGCTCGATACCACGCCGGCGCCTGCCTGCCCCTCGAGCATCTGCACTACCTTTGTTTGCGCCATTACCTGTCTCGCCAGTAAGGCTTCCGTTTGCCTTGCCGAATAGAGTCCCAATAATGCGGCTCGTACTCCGCTTCGCACCCCCCAGACAACGCCGATCAGGTTCCAGCGGGCCGCCTCGGCCAAATGACGCGCGTTGGCCATTCGATAGCCGCGCTTGCCTGCTGTCTCGATCGGCCAGTCCATGGTGAGAGGGACTATCCATGGTGTGGGTGTGCCTGGAATTTGTGAGTCGTATCCGGGCGATAGGGTTAGAGAGGGATTGGGACGCTCGCCGGCGCTAAGTTCTCCTGCCCGTACAGCCATCAGCTGGGCGCGAGCTTCGGCCAGTTGCGGCTTGTAGTAGAATGCCGCAAGCGTTAGTTGCTTTAGGTTCCAGGCTTGTCCCGGCAATGGGGCGGGAACTCTATTTTTTTTCAAAAACGTGTGCAAACTCGGATTTGCAAGCGATCGGTCATTGAAGGTCCGAACCGTTTGCTCTGGAGAAAGGGGGCGCGCATGGTAGGTGGCGCAACCCCCAAGTACAGAAATAATAGAAGCCATAAAAAAGGCTGTTCTTATTCTCACGCGTTCTTTCTAATGCTGGTCCCTGTCATAATAATCGTGCCGAGGATGGCAATGTTTGTAAGGACGACAAAGTTGACAGAACCTATACCCGCCATTCTACTGGGGAGCCACCCCGAGTTTTTACACCTCGTCTACCATAGCGGTCATGAGACCAGGAATCAAGCTCATTTCCACCTTCGGCAGGGCGACTTTTTGCGATATTGCCGAGAGTGGTTATTTTAAAATTACATGTAAACAAGGGAGTTTACGCGAGGTGAGGGGTCGTTTTGCCTGTCATTGCTCAAAGCTTCTTACCTGCTGAGCAAGGAGTTAAACATGACTGCTGTAAAAATTTTAAAAGTTTGGTCGATAAATAGGATTCTAATTTTGAGCCTTCTAATTTCTTTTATTTGCCTTGGATCTTTTTCATCTACGGCTGTGGCGGCAAATAACCCTCAGGCGGTAATCCAAAACGGGACAACCCGGCTGATAAGCCTTCTTAAGCAATATCCTCTCGAATCCCCCTCTCTAAGGGTTAAAGTTCGCACTATATTAGATAACTATTTCGACTTCCGTGCCATAGCCAAAAATACTTTGGGACCCGAATGGCGACGGCAGCCACCCGCCAAACGAGAGCAATTTACAAAGTATTTCACCAGGCTGCTTTTTAAAGATTATCTTGGAAAAGTAAAAAAATATGCCGCTCAAAGTATAGCTTACGCCTTGGTCGAGCAGGGACCCACCAGTGCCCTGGTTAGAGCCTACGTCTCCGGGGCGCAGAACCTGGCTCCCATTTCTGTAGATTTCTATCTCCACCCTACCAACGGAAACTGGAAGGTCTATGATATCGTGACAGAGGGCGTAGGTCTTGCCACCAGTTACCGAGCTCAGTTTAGCTCCATTTTGGCCAATAGCTCCTTTGATGCTTTATTACGGCATTTGAAGGCCAAAGACGCCAAGGGCTAGCAAAACGAGTCATTGCTCGCTTGCCCTGTCAATTTTGGGACAGGCGAGCTTTCCAGCTTGCGTTTAAAATCTGACAACGGGCTGAGCTCAATAATTTGACGGGAGATGATCTTGAAGTAAAATGATTAGATAATTCAGTATGGCCGCATGTCCAACTATGTTAACTTTCCCGGAAAGGTCGTGTCCTTGCGGCAGGCGTGCTTAACTCGCAAGCCGAGATGATTTATCCTGGCGTCACCCTGAATTTTAAGGAGGTAGAGGCA
>JBMFHI010000053.1:0-26342 GCA_049976905.1 Syntrophobacteraceae bacterium
GGCTGTGCTCCCAAAGAGCCGCTAGAGAATAACCAGGGATATTCTTTGGGTGGCAGCAGGTAAAAATTTTAAGGGAAAGAATGAGTGCCTTGATGTTTTCAATGCCGAGAAGGCTCACCGCGCGCAGTATGCTCGAAACCTGGCCGGGAAAGCCAAAAAGGGCAGAATTTACCACCTGTAGAAGCTTTGCCGACATTGAGACATCTTTGGAGATTATGTCGGCAACTTTTGCGAGCGATCCGTTTGGCGACTGCGCTTCAAGCACCACCTCATGATAAAGAGAGGGTACGCTTGGAAGCGAATCGATTCGAGAAATCAACTTAATGAGGGATGGATCGGCTAAAAGAGCACGCATGGAAAATGCATGCTCAAGGGTAATTCTAAGCTTTTCGGCCTCAAAGGGCTTGGATAGAAAAAAGTGTGCGGCGCCCAGGGATTCGAGGACCCTGTCGGTATCGGAATGGCCGGTTAGAAAGATACGAACCACGTCGGGGTAAAGTTTTCCAACACGTTCGAGGAACCTGTAGCCCAGGGTTCCAGGCGGTTGCATATCGGTTGCCACCGCATCGTAGGAACAGCCCGCCAATTTGGTTAACGCTTCGGACTCAGTTTGGGCAAAATCCATTTGCCATTGGGAACGCAAAGGTGCCAGAGCTTTACGCAGTCCCCTCAGCGCTTTGGGTTGATCGGTTACAAAAAGGATTTTTTTCTTCATCTTGCTGTCACGATTTAGAAGCCCGTCGTTTTTCAGACGCATTTTCGGTGTTCACACAATCCAGATTACCCACTATACGGTCTATCAAGCCGCTTTACCAGAGCTTTCCGGTTTCACCACGCCATTGCCGGCCTTGGGTTCAAAAATCTTTCCGGCTGTCCAAAAGCAGGGTGACCGGTCCGTCGTTTACCAGGAAGACCTCCATCATTTCCCTAAATCTTCCGGTAGAGACCTTGGGAGTATACTCGCAAAGCTTTTTCACATACTGGTCGTAGAGCGCTCCAGCGGGTTCGGGCGCCGCCGCGGCGACGTAGGAAGGCCTTCGGCCCTTACGGCAGTCTCCGTAGAGAGTAAACTGTGAGACGACCAGAATTTCTCCTCCCACATCCAGGACCGAAAGGTTCATTTTGTCGCAGTGATCTGAAAAGATCCTAAGATTGACGGTTTTTTCCGCGAGGTAGCAGGCGTCCTGGCGGCTATCCGAGGCTGCAACGCCCAGCAAAACGAGGATGCCCTTACCTATCCGGGAGACTTCCACCCCCGCGACTTTAACTCCGGCATGGAGCACACGCTGGATCACGGCTCTCATCTGCAATCCCGCGACAGACATGTACGGCTGTCGGGCAGCCGGTAGTAGTTAAAGAGGGCTCCAAAATCTATCCCGCCGGCCCTGTGATCGCTGTGTTCGCGGTAGATCGTTTCCACGCCTTCGCTAAGTTGCTGCGAGCAGATACCGTGGCGAATCGAAATGGAAGCTTCGATGAAGGCCGCAAGCTTATCGCAAGCGCGTATGACTTCCCCGTCGATCGGGGAGAAGTCATTTTGGTTAAACTTCTGCATATCGGCCCCCAAAATGTTTTTCCTGACGATACCCCCATCAATGATTCTGTTGGAGAATTCATCTTGAATGAAATAGACTAATTCCTCCTGGATGGAAGGAGGAAGCAAAGGCAGCATGCGTTCTTCAAACTGTATCTTCTCATAGTCCTTTATGATTTCTTCGAGTCCTTCCACAGAGGTCTTTACCGGCGAGACGATATCGCGGGTGAGCACCTCGGGCAGATCGTGAAACAGGCCGCTAAAAAAGTTATTGCTCGCCCGCTTGGGGCATGCACCCATCTCCATGGAGCAAAAATAGGACATCATGGCCACTATCAGCATGTGGCCAAGAACCGAGGTCTTGGGAACCCTTGGAGAATGCGCCCACCTTTGCTGGAAGCGGAGCTGGGCGCAAAGGTCCATGAAACCGAAAGACTTCTTTTTAAGCGCAAGTTTTTGGACTCCGATAAGATCATAGTGGTCTTCGATCTGGTTTTCGATCTCTTCTCTGGTCTTTTCGATGCCGTAGATAAAGGGGGCCGTATTGTAGATTATCTGGAATTCCCAGTTGGTGGCATGATAATGGGCGGCCTTGAGTATTCTTTTTTCAAATTTGGAGTAGTTGGGGTCGAAAAGATACTTTTTCAAATTATCGCCAAAATCACCCCCTAGTCCCTTTAGGTCATCGTCCATGATGCGCAGGACCAGGGAGTTGATCTCTTTGCCTTTGATGCTCATTAACTTGTGAAAAACCGGGGCTTTGATATCTGTTAGGATAACGCGGGGGAAAAACTCAAAAATCCCCCCCTCGATGAGCTTGAGCCAATCGATGCTGGCGTGGCCTTCGGTTTCTTCCATCTTTGCAAACAAATAGGCGAGGATCATTTTATGGGCTTGTTTGTCAAGCTCCGTCAATTCGACGGGCCGTACATGATCGTTCCAGCGCTGGATGCTCGCAGCCCCATAGATTTTGTCAAGCAGACCTTTAGAAATCACAAGACGTACTCCTGTGAGCCACAGCTCGTTTTGTAGGGGGCAAACCACGGCAAAGAGCTCAAAGAGGCGTTCTTTGGGCCTTGCTCTGTGCTTTTATAGCATTACAGGCAAGTCAAGTCCAAATCCCAAAAGGATTGGAGGTTGATTGCGTTGGCCGCAATTGCAACCTCAGAGGCCGGGTGAAGATAAAAATAGGTGGAACTTCCCGTAGTTGGCATTATTCGAGACAATTTTACGCGACAGTAGAGTTGCCAAACCTTAGATTTCCGATACACTGTGAGCGACACAAACGGGAAGCTGGAAGCGCAGGACAACCCGCGCTCAGGGGTCCCCCCCTTTTATTGATCAGGGTGCAGCGAGGTAGTATGAAAGATTGCAATGTAGATTCGGGCCGGTCCAGTGCCTCCGGGGAAGAACATTCTTTGAGGGTTCGGAAAAGCGGTATCTTGCTCCACATGAGCTCTCTACCCTCTGATTTTGGAATCGGAGACCTTGGGCGGGGAGCATACCAGTTTGTCGATTTTATGGCCGATGCGAACCAGACTCTTTGGCAGGTGCTTCCCTTTAATCCGACATCTTCGGCGTGCGGCAACTCTCCTTACTGCTGTTTTTCAGCCTTTGCCGGAAATTGTCTCCTGATCTCTCCCGACCAACTGGTACAAGAGGGTTATCTTGCGCAAAGCGATCTTGAAGACCATTGGTCCTTTGACCCCGGCAAAGTCGACTACGACCGGGCGGCAACTCTAAAGAACAGGCTCCTTGGCAAGGCCTACGAGAATTTCAAACAGAGGGCCGATCGTCCAGACGGATTCCAAGATTTTGTAGACCAGAACGCTTACTGGCTAAACGATTACGCACTTTTTATCTGCTTAAAGGAGCACTTTTCGGGTGCGTCCTGGACCGACTGGCCGCCAGAAATCCGGGACAGAACCCAACCTGCCCTTAGCGACTGGACCTCCAGGCTTAGCGAAGCAATGGAGAGGGAGAAATTTTTTCAATTCTTATTTTTCGGGCAGTGGTCGGAGCTTAAGAAGTACTGCAACCAAAGACATATCCAGATCATCGGAGACATCCCGATCTATGTCAGCCACGACAGTTCGGATGTGTGGACAAATCGAGAGTATTTTAAACTCGACGGGAACGGTCGCACTGAAATGGCGGCCGGAGTTCCACCGGATTATTTCAGCCAGACCGGTCAGTTGTGGGGCAACCCCGTTTATTGTTGGGATAAAATGCGGCAAAACGGCTATGAATGGTGGATAAGCCGTATCAGGCACAACCTTTGTCATTTCGATATAATTCGACTCGATCATTTCCGGGGGTTTGTCGCCTACTGGGAAGTACCGGCCACGGAGAAAACAGCGGTAAACGGCAAGTGGGTGAAGGCCCCGGCAATGGAGTTTTTTAACGAATTGATTAACCGTTTTTCCTCTCTTTGCATAATTGCCGAAGACCTTGGCATCATTACGTCCGATGTGAAGGAAATCATGAATCTGTATGAATTTCCTGGAATGAAGCCTCTTCTGTTCGCCTTCGGAGGAGATCTTGCAACCAACCCCTACGTTCCTCACAACCATGTCAAAAATTGCGTGATTTACACGGGAACACACGACAACAACACTGTTAAGGGCTGGTTTGAGCAAGACGCCACAAAAGAGGAGAAGGAAAACCTTTTGGCCTACTTTGGGCGGCTGCCTGAGGCAGAGAGCGTGTCCTGGGAATTTATAAGAGTCGCGATGATGTCGGTAGCCTCAAAGGCGATCATCCCGATGCAGGATTTTCTCGAACTTGGTGGGGAGGCTCGCATGAATACGCCCTCGGTAAGTTTTGGCAACTGGGAATGGAGGGTCGAGGCCCAAAGGCTTACCAAGGAGCTTTCGCAAAAAATAGGTGATTTGACGCGGATCTATGGCAGAAAAGTGGAAAATTTTACAAACCAATGATCGGTGCAACTACCGGTTGGCCGAGCAGACTTCCCTGGAGGCATCCAACCGGCAGGACTTGAAGTAAATGGTTTGGACCGATTTAGACTAGATCAATAGCTCTCCCATTTTTGCTCACTAATATTATAGAACCAGCAAGGATTTGAAGTCCCTTCCTTATAATCCAGCCATGCACTTTCGCTCCCGCTCCAGACACAGGGGAAAACCGACGCGCTGGTCCACCAGAATGAATTCATCAGAGGATCCCAAAACCAGAGGTTGCCGGTTGAAGCCGCGAAGGGGTAGAGCCATCCGAGCGTCGTGTGGTATATCCAGGGGGAACTGTTGGTATTGAAGCAGCCAAACCAGTCCAGCCATTTCCATCCGCCTCCAAGATCCAAAGCGTTTTGCCAAAGATATGCATTTACCTCTTGCGTAAGCAGGGCGGAGGTAGAGGCTCCAAGGTTGGAATCCCCCGCGTAGAAGGCGGTTATGGAATGGGCGCCGGCACTCAAAGTCGAAGTGGTAAAAAGGGCAGTGCCGTTTGAGAGTTGCGCGGTTGCAAGCTTTGTCGATCCATCCATGAAACTGAGAAAACCGGTTGGCGTGCCGGGGCTAAGGGTGGCCGTAAAGGTTACCGGCTGACCGACTGAAGAGGGATTCGGACTGGAGGCAAGGTTTATGGAGACCCCTTCGGCGTATGCGGCGCTTTCCCTGGCTACGCCTGGCGAGAGATCCGACAAGTCGAAGGGGGCAGGCGTCACATAACCGGGGACATCACTAAAGGCAATGCTATGGGAACCGCTTGAAACGGTGGTCATGTCCGCGCTGTTAAAAGAGTTTGCGCCATCCAGGGTCCAATGGGCTCCTTTTGCGACCGCATCCGAAGGAGTGATGGTGACTGCAAGAAGATTAGACGGTGTGTTCGCGCCTGCATCATAGAGGCAGTAAGAGCCAAAAAGCGATTTACCATTGAGTTCGTCGTAGGAGATCTCAAAATACCCATTCATCCCCCAGCTTGTTCCCCAGCTGTTCTTAACGATGAATGCGCCCGCAGTATCATCCCAGCCCACAATGACCACGAAATGGTTGCCTTGATAGGAAGCCAAGGGAGTAACGGAATAGACGCCGCTTGAATAGGAGAAAAAATCCGAATAGACCTTAAACCATGCCAAAACGGGCCCGTAACTATAAACCGCGGTTTTTATATCGCTTATGTCTTTAACAGTGCCCCCGTCCAAGGCTTGCCAATCGTCCAATTTTACGGCTTGACTTTGCCAGCCCTGCATAGCGTTGCCGCAGGCCCCGTCGTTTTGGCTGTAAGGGTAGTAAAATTCCATGGCCGTACCGTAGCTTTTAAGAAAATTTAGTGCGTCTCCGGCATAGCCGCCGTTTTCACAGTTGTCGGTTCCCTGTTCATAAGCGCCGGTACACGACACTACGATCTGTTCGGAAAGGTGAAAGTCCACATTGGGGACTTGGAGCTTAAGGAGGACCTGGGATTCGAGGGCTTCCGTGGCGGAAAAGGCCCAGCAACTGCCGCAATTGCCCTGGTCTCTTACGGCTGTAACATAATTTCCCGCCGGCAGGCCACCCATCTGTGGAGCATTCCGCCAGTCAAATTGAACGGGCAGGACAATTTGAGCCAGGGGCAGTTGCCTGGGGTTTTCAGGAGCGGTTTTTGAGCGGCGGCCCCCAAGTCTAAGGAGCCTAAGTTGGGGGCTAAGGCGTGTGATGGGGTTATCGGCAGCGATCCATTTGCCTCCGCCGGCCCTAATCATTTCATTTAGAGTTGCGGCGGGTATTATCTGGCCTAAGGTGGCGGACGGCTGCGCGAAGAGGGCCGTAGCCATCATAAGCCACAAGACGGTTAAAAGGAAAACCCACGATGCGTTACGCGCCAGGGACAACAGGCGGGAGGATTCCACAGACCGTGTCAGGGCTGACTTTACCCTGGAATTTTTGAATGCGCCCACAGGCCTCTCCATTTTTAAAAGAGACGTTCGCGTTTACACAGGTTCTCAGTTGTTAAATATTGTGGCACGAGGACCAGCTTTAGCGATTGGCAGAGCTGCGGCCGGCCCTTTTAATGGCCTGGGGCAGGTGCGTTCACTTACGGGGCCGATCCGCACACAAGAGGGGATCGATCACGTCTTTAGAAAAGATAAGACAAGGCAGGCGTTTGTAACAAATAAAAGCGCATGATGGCTAAATATGGGGCAAATAAAGTAGAATAGGAATTGTTATAGAGCGGGCGGCAGCGTCGCTCCCAAAACCGACAGGACAAAGGGGCGGATAAGCAATGAAACACATTATTGTCGTTACATGTTTGTTGATAGGTTTATCGGGCATGACCGGGGCTGCGCGTGGTAAGACCTTGGAAGCCGGCGCATACAGCAAGGCATCCGTAACGGAAAAGGACGTGGAAGAGGCGGCGGCTTTCGCGGTGAGCGCTCAAGCCGGGAAGATGTTTGCCAAGGAAAGCGGGGCAAAAAACAGGATCGAGCTTGTACGGGTTCTTGCAGCGCAAAGACAGGTTGTTGCCGGAACCAATTACCGGCTAAAGCTCCAGGTGAAGGTAAACGGGGAGACCAAACAGGCAGATGTCGTTGTCTGGTGGCAGCCATGGAGAAAGACAGCGCCCTGGCAATTGACGTCCTGGGAGTGCGGACCACGCTAAAGGGCGAGTATCCTTTTGCGGCGTGAGGAAAAATTTAAAAAGCCGTCTCCATAATTTTTCCATTATTTTGGTCTAGAGTGGCTGTAAGTAACCCAATAGATCATCTTAAAGGAGAAAGAAATGAAAGTATTGCGGTTTGTTCCTGCCCTAATGTTCGTTGTTTTGCTCTCAGCGGTAAATGGTTTATGCCAGGCACCGGGTTCTGCCCCACCAATGCCCCCGATGTTATTCGGAGGACACGGATCAGCGGCCCTATTCGGTGAGGGTCAATACCTCTATGTTTTGTCGGGAGGAAGTCTTTTGGAATACAAAATCGGCACAATGGCTCTGGTCCATTCGGTGAAGCTAAATGGAGGCGCGGTTGGCGCCGTGCCAAGCACAGCCAAAGGCGAGGTTTCTGCCAGGCATCTGCCCCCTCCTCCCCTGCCCGCGCAAGGCCTATGGGCCGGAGGGGGGGAAGTCTTCGTCCTGGCCGGTCCGGTTATTTGCGTCTATAAAAGCCCGGAGCTTACGCTGGAGAAAACCGTCATGCTGCCTGGCCCTATGCCGCCTCAAGGTGTGAAGAAATAACAGGGGGCCAGGGGAGTGTGGCAAAACTATAAATTCCAAGTCGGGCGCGTTTGAAGCCGGGAAAGGCCGGGAGCCACAACCAGGCTTCCGGCCTTTCTGCGTTTAGGAGGGAAATATAGAAAGACACATAGCCATGTACCGTCTTTTACTCATAGATAATGACGCTGAAGTTGGGGAAATGCTCTGCGGCTCACTGGGGACCAAGAGCTGCGAGGTGGTTTGCATCCATGATGCGCAAAGGGCGCTGGAGCACGTCTTGACATCGGCGCGCAGTCATTACGACCTGATCCTGCTAAATATCGATCTTCCGATCTTTGGCGGTTTGAGGCAGCTGCGGGCGATTCGAGCCGTGCGGGATACGCCAGTGATAATCTGTACCGAATCTTGCCGAAAAATAGACGGCATCCTTGCGCTCGAAAACGGCGCGGATCACTATATGGTAAAACCTCTGGATTGCCGAGAGCTGCATGCCAGGATCCGCTCCGTTTTGCGAGGAACCGGCCTCAGGGGCTGGGAGCAATTCCGGGCCCCGGCGATAATCGTAGAGGGCGACATCGCAGTGGATGTGGGGGGACGGATTGCACACCAAAACGGCAGACAACTGCGCCTCACAGCGGCCGAGTTCGGCTTACTGCAGGTTCTGGTGAGCGCAGCCGGGCATGTACTCTCACGTGAGCATCTGGCCCAAAGCGCTTTGGGGCGGCCTCTTGGCTCCAATGACCGCAGCATTGACATGCTCATGAGCCGACTTAGAAAAAAAATGGGCGAACACGATGGAGGCGGACGGATCAAAACGGTTCGCGGGCAAGGCTTTGTCTACACTGTTGGCGATCAAATACGTTGATTCCAAGAGGGGGCAGAGGGGAGGGTATGGCCCTTCCCCTGCCCCGAATATTGTTGATTTAGGCTCACGCGAAGGCGCGAAGGCGCAAAAAAAGAGATGAAAGAAACACGATACGAAATGTGTCCGAATTCACCTGAGGGCTCCAGGCTTGATTTAGCCCTCGAGGACCAGTTTGAAATGGCGCTTTTTACGGCAGATTACACTACCAAAAGAAAGCGCGCGTTTCCGGCAAAATCCAAATGCGAAAAAGATTTTTTAGACGCCGATGCCTCAAAAGACTCGGAAATTTATGAAAACTGGGGTCGGGAAGGCAGGTACCCCCTCACTTCACAGTGCTATCCGGGAAGTGCCGACATTGGGAAGCGAACGTGCAGGCCGATCACGTGCAATTGCCCTGTGCCAAAAGGGCATTGGGCTTGATATAGCGTGACAGCCCTGTTATAAACCAAGTTTTTAAAAGGAAATTGCCGTCATGCAAATACGCCAAGACATTCGAAACCTAGCCATTATCGCTCACGTAGATCATGGCAAAACGACTCTAGTAGACGCCATGCTGTGGCAGGGCGGCATTTTTCGTGAAAACGAACAAGTGGCCGAACGGGTTATGGACAGTCTCGATCTGGAACGGGAAAAGGGCATCACCATTATGGCCAAAAATACGGCCATGGTTTACAAGGGGGTAAAGATCAATATAGTGGACACCCCCGGACATGCTGATTTTGGAGGCGAGGTCGAGCGAACCCTCAACATGGTCGAAGGGGTGCTGCTGCTCGTCGATGCGACCGAAGGACCACTTCCGCAGACGCGCTTTGTGCTCGGCAAGGCTCTTGCCCTGGGACTGCCCCCTATTCTTGTGATAAACAAAATCGACCGGCCTGACCGCAGGATAAGCGAGGTGCTCGATGAGACCTACGATCTTTTTATCGATCTGGACGCAAGCGAAGAGCAGCTAAATTTCCCCGTTCTCTATACAAACGCAAAGGCGGGGATCGCCCTTACCAATCCCGAGGGGGAGGGCCGGGATCTTTCGCCGCTTTTCGATACGATTCTTTCCTCCATACCAGCGCCGTCCTACGATCCGCAAGCACCTCTTCAATTCCTGGTAACCACCCTTAACCACAGTGATTATGTTGGAAGAACCGCGATTGGTAAAATCGTAAACGGGACCTTGAAAAAGGGGATGGAGGTCATGCTGCTTAAGCCCGAGGGGACCTCCCGAAAGGCTTCGGTAAGTGTTCTCTACACTTACGAAGGCCTTAACCGGGTGGAAAAGCTGGAGGCCCAGGCAGGCGACGTAGCCGCGGTGGCGGGGATGGACGATATTTTTATAGGAGATACGCTAAGCGATCCGGAAGACCCTCGCCGTCTGCCCGCCATAACGGTCGAAGAACCTACCCTGTCCATGGTTTTCTCGGTCAACACGTCCCCTCTGGCAGGAAAAGAGGGCAAATATCTTACTTCCCGTCACATAAAGGAACGCCTTGATAAGGAGCTTCTCTACAATGTGAGCATTCGGGTCGAACAGGCCGAAAATCGTGACTCCTACCAGGTAAGCGCCCGCGGGGAGCTGCAACTGGCGGTTTTGGTCGAAACCATGCGCAGGGAAGGCTTCGAGCTTTCCATTTCCAGGCCCAAAGTCATAACCAAGGAAATCGAGGGCAGGATTTGTGAACCCGTTGAGCTTGCCATAGTGGACATCCCGGAAGATTTTACCGGGATTATCACCGAGATGTTAAGCGGCCGGCGCGGCAGAATGACCCGCATGGTAAATAACGGCTTTGGGCGCGTGCGCCTGGAGTTTGAAATTCCCTCCCGGGGCCTGATAGGCTTTCGGAGCCGTTTTCTAACGGAAACGCGGGGCGGAGGAATTCTCAATACGCTCCTTATAGGCTACCGGCCGCATTCGGGCGAAATCCCCGCCCGCCCCAATGGAGTACTTGTCTCCGACCGTGAAGGAAAAGCGGTTACCTTCGCGATTTACCACCTCCAGCCCCGGGGGACGATTTTTGTAAACCCCGGCGAGCCGGCATATACGGGCATGATCGTTGGCGAAAATTCCCGAGCCGAAGACATCTGGGTAAATATCACCAAGGAAAAAAAGCTCACCAACATGAGGGCCTCCGGCTCGGATGAAGCACTTAGAATCATACCGCCGCGCCGCTTTAGCCTCGAACAGGCGATGGAATACATCGCCGATGACGAACTGGTTGAGGTTACCCCCTCCTCGATCAGGCTGCGTAAAAGGAAAAATCGGTAGCATTATTGCGGCAGGTCCGGGGTGATCCACGATCTGGGAACCGCCCGGCTGGGTGCGGCATACGCCAAGCCGGGCGGTTTAATTTAGAAGCTAAAATTTTGAAATTTCATCATCGTCAAAGGGTATGACCTGTTCGGGGGCTGTTTTGTGATTTTCGACACTACGGTGTTGCGCTTTGCCGTTGCCCCCGCCCGGCGCCGCGCCGATCCTGCTCAGCATGTCCGCTCGTCTGTCGGTTTTTTTCGCGACTGGAGCCTTCTTGGCTTCGGATTTTGAGGGTTCCGGCCTTTTTACGGTATTGCCGCCAACAGTCATCCCTTCCACCAGCTTGACCACAGCCTCCAGGAAGTTGTCCAACCGCTTTACCTGAGCGTTAACCTCATGGGATGCAGCGGCGGTTTCCTCCGAATTTGCCGCATTTTGCTGAATAAGCCTGCTCAATTCGTTTACAGCTATATTGATGTGTTCTATGCCCCTCCCCTGTTCCTGAGAGGCGACGGCGATTTCGTCGATCAGTTCGCCGGATTTGCCGACACTGACCGTAACCTCGCTAAATTCTTTGCTGGTTTTCTCTACGATTCCAGCCCCTTCTTTTATCCTTTTGACGGTGCCCTCGATAAGATCGGAAGTGTTTTTGGCCGCCTCGGCCGCCCGCATCGCCAGGTTTCTAACTTCTTCGGCCACAACGGCGAACCCGGCCCCCGCCTCCCCCGCGCGTGCGGCCTCAACAGCGGCGTTTAAGGCAAGCAGATTTGTCTGGAAGGCAATTTCATCGATTGTCTTGATGATCTTGGAGGTCTCTTCACTGGCCCTTGAGATTTCCATCATGGAGTTGGTAAGCTGCGACATGGACCCCCCTGCCCGGGCCACGCTCTCCCTGGTAACCACCATCAAACGGCTGGCCTGACCGGCATTGGCAGCGTTTTGCGCCGTCATGGAGGATATTTCCTCAAGAGAGGAGGATGTCTCCTCAACGGAGGCCGCCTGTTGGGAATTGGCGTCCGCCAAGTCCTGACTGGCAGAAAATACGTGATCGGCAGCTCCTCCCATCTGTTTGGAGCTGTCCTGCAAATAGTGGATAACATCCCATACCCGGTGGGTTATGCTAAGGTTTAGCGCGATTCCGAGAATGATCGTGAGCAGCACGCATATCCCGCCCGTAACAAGTACGTAAGACTTATAGGACCCGACGGCCCTGGTGGTCTTGGCATCTTGTAGCGCGGCCGCCTTGTTGGCCTGTTTGACCAAATCCTTTAAAGCCTTGCCCTGTTCTTCGTATAATGGATTTAGTTTTTGCCTGACGATCTCGGCCGCGGCCTGAGGTTTAGCGGCCAGAAGCAATGGTTTGACACCCTTTTCAAAAGCGCTGTAGAACTGCTGGGCCGCAGCGTCCGCTTTGCGCAGCAACTCCTGGAGCGGCCCCTTTGGCAGTTTTTTAACCCAGAAATCATAACGGTCCCTATAGAGCTTGTGAAGCTTCTCAAATTTTTGGATTTCCTGATTTAATTCCCCCTGGTCGGATGTTCCAAACATCTGCATTATCGTCAGATAGCTTTTGCTGCTATCCAGGGGGGCAAGATCAGCATCTCCCACCACTCCCCTGTAGACTGACATTTTATCGTAGTAAGGACCTCGCATATTGATTTTTTGAACGGCGTTCCACGACACCAGCCCAAAAACCAGAAAAACGGCCGTGCTTATGATGGTAAATAACGCCAATTTCACCTTCATTGTAAGTTCCATTCGACCAACTCCTTGATTTCCTGCCAAGTCCTCATAACGTCGCGGCCCTGTGCGGGGCCGCCGCAAACCCATTTAATAGAGTTATCGGAATATTTTAGAAGAAAGTTAAATTTTTTTTACAATCCCCCCAAAAGGTTTTTTAAAAGGATGGATAAGGCAGCGGGACGGCCATTTAAGTCCGAAACTTATTCTGCTCGCAGCCCCGGGAAAAGAGCCCGCAATAAAAATTTCAAAATGAATGTTTATTATAAAGCCAGTGCGGCCTTTAGCCGCTCGAAACTACGGCAAAGAAAGGTAAACTGCGATGAAACCCGCCAAAACTTTTTTACCCGTGCTTGCAATTACCCTGCTTTTTTCCTCCACTGCCTTTTCAGCCCAAAGGGACGTGCTAAAACACTCAACTCCGCTTATGAGAGCAAAGCTTCAAACCGGTTTTATGAAAAAGCAGCTAAACCTTACTCGGAATCAAACAGAGCAGGTAATGGCTATTAACCTCAAATACGCCAAAGAAATGGAACCGGTCATAAAGGCAAATGGCGGCAAACTCATGAAGCTACGTCAGGCAAGCGCAATAAGAAAAGCAAAAGACGCTGAACTGATGAAGGTGCTAAGCCCGGGGCAGTATGAGGCCTATCAGGCCTCCAAGAAGCAGATGAGAGAGCAGATGATCGATAAAATCATGCACGAGCGAGGTCCTGCCCGTTGAGCGCACATCCGGAAGGGCATAATCCGGCCAGAGGAAAGGGCTGAGTTTTTTGGTTGACAATATGTCACTATCGGTATATATAGATTGTAACATATAGTTTGCGCCTCGTTTTCCAGTCGATGCTAATAGTTTTAACACTTTCCATTATGGGTGCTTATGTCTGAAGACAGTGGTTCTTTTTTGCAGCTCGACTCCGAACATATCCAGCGCGCCGCCGACATACTCAAAACCGTAGCGCACCCGGCAAGGCTTAGGATTATCGACCTTCTAGAATCAGGCGAGCAGTCCGTAGCGCAGATATGCAAATGCCTTGAGGCCCCTCAGCCCTTCATCTCGCACCAGCTCAACCTCATGAAGGCCAAGGGAATTCTTTGCTCGCGAAGAGAGGGCAACCAGGTTTTCTACGAGGTTGCCAACAGAAACGTAATCGAGGTGATCTACTGTGTGCGCAGGCATGGACAGGGTAATGGAGCCTGTGGAGCAGTATCCGAACGGGAATAATTTGTGCGTTTTTTTTAAGTCAACCAGAAACGTTTTTCAGGAGGAAGCATCAATGTCCAACGTAGCAGTTCTTGAGCAAACAGATAGGAATCCCAAGGCATCGGAGGAACCCGAAAAGGTATCGTGCACCTTTATTTGCAGCCGCGATACGATCGATGGCGCCTATCCGGCCCTTATACTTGCAATCAATTCGAGAAGGCTTGGGATGGAGGCAAATATTTTCTACACCTTCATGGGAATAAACCTGATTCGCAAGGGTGGAATATCCAAGGCCCAGTTTATCCCGGCCGGGACCATGGGGGCGATTCCAGGCATGTCGGCCGTTGCCAGCCACATGATGCGAAAAAAGATCGACGCCGCAGGCGTTCCAACCCTGGAGGAGTTGATGGAAATAGCGCAGCTGGAAGGGGTAAAACTTGTCGCCTGCAAAATGACTATCGATATGATGGAGGTAAAACCCGAGGATCTGATCGAGGGGGTAGAAATTCAGACTGCCGAAGAGTATCTAAAACATGCGCGCGACTGCAAGATAAACATGTTTACCTAGTCGAAGCGGGGGAATTAAGGGGGGCGTTCTCCTTAATTCCCCCGACAAAAAAGGGTATGGGGAACAACCTCACTTCACCCATTTTCTTTTTGCGCGCCACGAGACGCGATCGCCAGCATAACCTGTTTGTGTATGGGACAGTTAGCGATCGCGTTTTTCTTTTCTCCCATTTCCTGTTTGGTTCTAAAAATCCAGGAACTCGAATCCGAGTAGCAGTAGATCGCCAGTTCACAGTCTCTACATTGTTCCATTGGGATTATCCTTCAGACTCAGGGATTGAACGGGGCGGTTTTCGAGGGGCGGGGCAAAGGGCACCATCGGCGCGGCCCGGCTCAGGACTCTTTTCAGGAGTTTGAGCCGACAGCCGCCCCAGGTACTCCTCCCATTCCAGCGGGAGCAGGTACCTTTTGCGGCTGTTACATTGCCTGCAGGCCGGCACGACATTTCCCCTGGAAGATTTCCCCCCGCGTATGAGCGCCACTATATGGTCCATAGTGAGCTCGGCGGGGGGAGTTTTGCTGTGGCAATAGTGACATTGGCCCCTGGCGATTTGGCGCTTCCACCACTGCGAGGCGCGAAGCTGCGCAGCCTTTTCCTTTTCCTTTCGGAGCTGCTCGGGCGATACGCAGACGATGAACGGGCCAATAGGAGTCTCCATGAGAGCTTTCAACCTTTTTTATCGAACATGGGCACTATTAATGCCCGGCCACAGGTTTTATGGCGACATAGAAAGTGTTGCCGCCACGTTCGACAAGCAGAAGCAAGGGCTCGTCCTTTTGCATTTTGCCAATGGCCTGTTTCCAATCCCGGATATTTTGGATTTTCTCCCGGTTGACTTCCTTTATCACGTCTCCCTGGCGAAGCATGGACTCCGCGGCTGCGGAATCAGCCTGCACCTTGGTAATGACAACTCCTTTTTCCCCGGCGCTCAAGTTGAAGGTGCGAGCAAGATCGGGAGTAAGGTTTTGAACCGTAATACCCCAGGCGCTTTGCGTTTTGGGCGCCTGGACCTCGGCCTTTGGCATTTTGGATGGCAAGGTGCCAAGTTTTACCTTTACGCTAAGTTGTTTGCCGTTTCTTATAAGGCCAAGGTTAACTTCGGTACCGGGCTTGAGGGCGGCAATCCTGCGCGAAAGCTCTCCGGCGTTTTCAATATCCTTGCCGTCAAGGGTCTGAATTATGTCGCCTCTTTTTAGGCCGGCCTGCTCGGCTGGTCCCTGTTTAACCACGTCGGCCACAATTACGCCCTTGGTGACCTTAATGCCGAAAGATTTGGCCAACTCAGGCGTGATGTTTTGAATCATGATCCCCAGCCAACCACGGATGACCTTCCCGGTCTTTAGTTGCCCCAGAATGGATTTGGCGATATCGATTGGTATGGCGAACCCGATCCCCTGGCCCTGGGCAACGATGGCAGTGTTTATGCCCACCACCTGCCCCTGCATATTAAAAAGCGGCCCTCCGCTGTTGCCGGGATTGATCGCCGCATCGGTTTGGAGAAAATCATCATAGGGACCCGCGCCTATGACCCTGCCCTTTGCGCTGATGATGCCGGAAGTAACCGTATTGCCAAGTCCGAAAGGATTTCCTACGGCTATTACCCAGTCGCCGACGCGAATGGCGTCCGAATCTCCCAGGGCCGCCGGTTTGGGTAAGTCGCCCTTGGGGGCCTTGATTCGCACCAGGGCAAGATCGGTCTTGGGATCGCGCCCGACGACCTTGGCGGTGTATTCTTTGCCTGCAAAAGTCTTGACCGTAATCTCATCGGCCTTTTCAACCACGTGATTGTTGGTGAGAATCAAACCGTTATCGCTTATCAGAAAACCTGAGCCCAGTGCGTGGGTTTCGACCTCTCCCTGGGGGATATTCCCAAAGAAATGTTTGAACTGCTGGCCGAAAAACTGATTAAACGGCGAATTGGACCCGCCAAACTGCTCAAACGGGTTTTGCTGCTTGGTCTTTTGAGTAGTTGAAATATTTACCACAGAGCTTTCCACCGCTTGGACAAGATTGGCGAAGGAGGCGGGAGCCTCAAAGGACGCTGCCTGAGCCCTTGCACCCCAAAAGAGAAAAACAGAGCACAACAGGACCGGAAGGCAGACTTTGCCGGTGCCGCATAAAAACTTTCCACCATGGATTCGCATTGAAATTCCTTTCAGGATGGTTTCTATTCCCAGGGGCCGGGTTAAATGTTACAATACATTTAATCTGTAATTAATATCACGACACGGTTTAAAATCAACCTCTTAGAAAAAAGAATCGACACACGCCATGGAGGCCCAATGAACCTGATCGAAGCTTGCGACAAGGCTTTCTGCATCGTGGTCCAGGCACAGGAAATGGATAGACTTTACCGCAAGGGCATCCGCTCACTTGGAGAAGGCAACCTCAGAAACTGCGTTATAAACATGGCAAACGAAGCCATCGGGGATGAAGAGCTCCGGCAGGAAGTCTTTACAAGCGACGAAAACGTTGTCAATTTTCTCTGCGGTGTCTGGATTCAGTTCCTGCTGGTCGAAGTGGCGGGGCTCAAAAAAGACAAATTGAAACATCTCGCCCGCCAAGCCTTCGGAGACTGCGCCGACAGCAGACTTCTTCACTGACGACTGTCTTTTGAAGGCAAAAGCCACACACTTTTTAGTGAGCGCGCATTTCATTTCTTTTTTGCTCACGCCCAAAATCTTCCACCATTGTCTTTTCCGCGGGCATACAGCTGAAGAATTCCCTGGCTTCTGAAAAGTTGTGAAAATTGACGCTAAGAGAGACGAACTCCCTGTTATGCCTGTCAATGCCGGCGCTTATTTGCAGAATCAAAACATTTTGCCGCATCTTTGAGAGCACTTCGAGCATCTCTGCAATCCCGATGTCCGCGATCTGGATATCGATCATCAGGGGGTGACGCCAGTTGACGTCCAGATCCCAGTGAACCCGCAGCATCTGTTGCATCAAAAGAGAGTGCCTTTCGAGCAGGTCGCGGCAGTCCCTGTGGTGAAAAGTGACGCCTCTTTCGCTAAGGGTTGCCAGAACGTGGTCTTGGCCCGGCAGGGGATTGCAACAGCGCGCGAATTTAAAGACAGCCTTGTCCAGGCCGCTCACAGTAAGCGTATTTCGCCCCTGCGCGCCTTCCTGCCTGCTGGTCTCACCGGGTCTTTGGCCCTCCATGTAATAGAGAACGGCCTGGGGAGAAATAAGGTCCTGGCCGATTTTTAGATATAATTCCTGGATGTCTTTTATGTTGAGGACTTCCAGGATCAACCGCATGCTTTCCCCCTCCAGGACAGTGGCGGAGAAATGATGTCTTACTATTTCCTGGAGCAAGATATCCATGCCTGCCTGACGGGCGAACAAGAGCCTTTTCTGATGCAGGCGGCGGTTAATGGCTGTGCGTGCCTTAGGGGTTTTACAAAGCGCCTCCAGTTCGGCATCCACATCGATTTGTTCGGCGGAAGTAACGATTTCAACCGTGTCGCCATCTTTTAACAGACCCGTTATCGGCATCCATGAACCGTTAACCAGGGCGCCTTCGCAATTGTCGCCAAGCTCGGAATGGATGCGGTAGGCAAAATCGAGCACCGTGCTGGCCTTGGGAAGGTAGTAAATGTCGCCTGCCGGGCTGTACGTAAAGATCTCTTCGGATTCGGAGAGGCGAATAAGGTCTCTTCGATGGGTTGCCGCGCCCCCGTACTCGCCAATATCGCGCAGCAAATCGCTTATCTCCTGCCAGTGGTCGTTTGAAAGTCCCTCCTGGGACTCCCAGGCCCTGAGAACGCCTCCACCGGCCAAATTCTCCATCCCCGTGGTTCGGATTTTTATCAGATAATTGTTGCCGCTCAAATGAACTCTTGTGTGCAGGCTCTGGTATCCGTTAGCCTTGGGGTTGGCGATAAAATCGCGCAGGCTCTTTGGAATGGCCGCAAGGTTGTTGTTAATCAAGCCGAGCACCTTGTAGCAATCGTATAACTCGTTGGTGCGAAGGACTACGGCGAAGTCGACGAAATTTTCCGGAAAGGTCGAATCGAGACTGCGCTTTACCGGGTTGTAATAGCTGCCCAGCCCCTTGGCGCGCGTGCGGATATGGGCCGAAACGCCGTAATCGGACATTATTGTGGAAAGGGAAGCCTCAAGGCTGGAAACGGCTGGTGAGTTGCGCAATTCCTGCATCAGGTGCAGGATTTTTTTGCTCTTTTTGGGGTAGAGAAATGTTAGCGCGTGGTGGTAGAGCTCCCTTTTGAGCGGATAGAGGTTGAGGCGGGCGGCGATGGGCGCATAGACATCGACGGTTTCCTGAGCGATGCGCTGGCGCTTGGTCAAGGGCAGGTAATGAAGCGTCCTCAGATTATGCAGCCTGTCGGCAAGCTTTATGATGAGAACCCCAAGTCTTCGGCTCGCGCTTATAAATATTTTGCTGTGCGTGAGATCTTTTAACGAGGCTCTGTCCAGATGGAATCTGGCCAGCTTGGTGCACCCATCCACCAACTCGGCGACCCCGGCGCCAAAGCGTCCTTCTATGTCTTCTATAGACATCCAGGGGATGTCTTCGACAACGTCGTGGAGCAAAGCGCCGGCAAGAAGCACCGGGTCTTTGAAGCCCATCTCCCGGACCATGATTTCAGTAACCGCGCAAGGATGGCTTATATAAGGGGCCCCGGATTTTCTGCGCTGCCCTTCATGGAGTTTGGCGGCAAACTCGAGAGCCTCGAAAAAAAGCTCATTACTCTCGGCTTGGGGACCGAGACTTTTCTCCATGCGCTCGCGAAATTTTTCAAGATTAAAAAAGTTTGACCCGTCGGCCATGGCAGGAAACACGGAACCCGAATTTTCGCAAAGCTCGCTCTGTGCCATCATTTTCGCTCTTGGAGTCGATCCCCTTGGTGCACCAATCCTTTTGACGCATATTAAGAGGAAATTAAGGCTTCTTTTACTATTTACCCGGAATTATACCTAAATTACAGTGCAAATACATCTATAAGAGGTCAATATCACCCCGGGCGACCAGGATGGAAAGAAACCCGTCTGGATGGAACATGGCGAAAATAGATTATCACTTCCAGGGAAGGCGACATCACAGCTCGCTGGAAGCCATTACCTCCTTAGCCATATCTTCGATGAAACTACGATAACGCTTTGCCAGCCGCGTATCGAGAAGAGAGAGGATGCGGACGGCGAAGACGGCGGCATTATGCGCTCCTCCTTTTCCGATGGACATGGTGGCAACGGGAACCCCGGGGGGCATTTGGACGGTTGCCAGAAGGGCATCCATACCGTTTAGCGGAGAAGAGTCGATTGGCACTCCGATTACCGGCAGAGTTGTCCTGGCGGCCGATACGCCCGCAAGGTGGGCGGCCCAGCCCGCCCCGGCTATCAAAACCTTTATGCCACGCGCCTCCAACCCCATCACGTAATCGGCTGCGGCATCCGGAGTCCTGTGGGCCGAAAGGATTTTCATCTCCCAGGGTATTTCGAACCGGTCCAGAAGTTTGCCCGCTGCCTCCATTACGGAAACATCCGATTTACTGCCCATAATGATAGCAACCAGAGGATTTGGCATCACTGCTCTCCCATCCACGCCCCTCGCAGGGAAGAGATATTTTCTCTTACAATTTCTCTGCCGGAGGCGGCAATAATAACAAGTTGCGGATTTTGCGTCACCTCGCCCACCAGCGCGCAGGGCAACCCCGCAAAGATTTTCTCAAACTGCGCGGCGCATTCCGGGCGAACCGTTACCAGAAAACGTCCGCAGGATTCGCTGAAAAGACGGTGCGCATCGCACAGACTATCATCCAGGACAATCATTTTTGATAGATCGATTGTCAACCCCAAACGAGCCCCGATACCCACCAGGGCCGCGTGGACTCCAAGCCCGCCCCTGTAGATCCCGTGGCAGGAGGCCGCAAGGCCTGAGGAGATCGTTTTTTCCACCGCGCGGTATAGATCGAGAAGCGCCTCGCATTTATCTTTATCCATACCGTTGGGTCCGTTAAAGCCCGGCACCTTGGGCACATTCAGGCCCGTGTAGCCCAACAGGTCGTAATAGGCCGACCCTCCGAGTTCGTCCGCGGTGCAGCCGAGAAGATAGACGAGATCGCCTGGGCACTTGGCTTCCATGGTCTGAGACTTTAACACGTTTTCCACTATGCCCGTAGCCGTAAAAAGCATCGTTGGGAGCCCGCTTACCTTGTGCCTTTCTCCAAAATCGCCCGGAAGAGCCCCGTCGACATACATGGAGTCTTTTCCGGAAAGAAGCGGTATGGACCATGCCAGGCAAAGGTCTCTAAGGGCAAGATTTGCCCGCACCAGTTGAGCCGCCTTATAGCGCCCATCGGGGTTTTGAACGGGGTCGTACTGAATGCTTGGCCAGCAGAAATTATCGACCCCTCCGATTTCATCGAGCTTTCCCCCGACCGCCAGGATGCGCCTTACCGACTCATCGATTACCGCGGCAACCATATGGTAGGTGTCGATTGCCGAATAGGTCGGCAGGAGAGCCTGCGCCACGGCAAGGCCGGTCTTGGAATCGAGGACCGCGCGGATAACAGCCGCGTCATTTGGGATGTCCCGATCCCTGCCTGTAAGAAACTTTACCGCGCTGCCGCCCTGTACCTCATGATCGTATTGTCTTTGGATCCATTCGCGGCTGCACAGATTGGGAGTGGAAAGAAGAGCGGTTAAAAGGGGGCCAAACTCCCGAGGTTCTCCAAGAACGGGCTCGGTAAGACCCCGCATTTCAGGAGAAAACCAGTGCGCATCGAACTCCCACTGCGGAAAATCTTCGGAAAAAAGGCTAAGATCAAGGAGCGCGCAGGTCCGCTCACCATAATCGAGCCGCAATTTCCCGCTATTTTCATATCTGCCGATTACCGTGCTCTCGACATCATGCTTTCGAGAAAGCTTCATAAAACGGTCAAGGTCCTCGGGTTTTACCGCAATGGTCATCCTCTCCTGGGATTCGGAGACCCATATTTCCCATACGTCAAGGCCTTCATACTTAAGAGGAACCTTGTCAAGTTCGACATGGGCTCCACCGGCAAGCGCCGCGGATTCGCCCACGGAAGATGAAAGCCCCCCACCGCCGTTGTCGGTAATGTGGGTAATAAGGCCTTCGTCGCGGGCCTCGAGAAGAAAATCGTGCATCTTCTTCTGTGTGTAGGGATCCCCGATCTGAACATGCCCGGCAGGGGTCGAGGCGCCGTAGGACTCGCTGGAAGCCGTCACCCCGTGGATGCCGTCTTTTCCAACACGTCCTCCGCTCATTATGATCAGATCGCCCTGGGCCGGGCATTTAAGCTCCGAGGGCTTGCCCCCGATTTCTTTGGGCATGATTCCCAGAGCCGCTACGAACACGAGGCATTTGCCCAAATAGGAGGGGTCGAAGAACAGGTTTCCAAAAGGGGTGGGCACTCCATGCTTGTTGCCCCCGTCCTTTACTCCCGCCACGATGCCGTCTAGAAGCCGCCTGGGGTGAAGGTGGGGCTTTAGAGGACCGCGATAGTCCCGAGGCCCGACGCAGAAGCCGTAGAGGCCCGCTACAAGACGCGCTCCCTTTCCAACGCCCATTATGTCGCGATAAATCCCGACTATTCCGGTAAGAGAGCCTCCGTAAGCCTCCATATTGGACGGGCTGTTATGGGTTTCACCGGTCACCGAGTAGTTAAAGCGCGAATCGAAACGGGCAACCCCGGCGTTATCCCAAAGAACCGACACCACCCAATCCTTCTGCTCCTGGATTTTTAGCGTAGGACCCTGAATGCAGGTCTTAAAGAGATTGTCCACCGTAAAATGCTCTGCGGCGGCAATATCGACATAGCGGAATTTTCCCCGGAAGGTATTGTGGTTGCAATGATCGCTTCGAGCCTGAGAAATCGCTTCGAGTTCCACATCGGTTGGAACCGATAGACCCAGCCTTGCGCGTTCCTTAAGTACTTGAGGCCTAAGGAAATAATTGCGAATGACCGGGATGTCGTTACGGTTTAACGCCAGATTCCTTTGGTCGCTAAGCGTTGCGAGCTGCTCATCGCTTTCAAGGGCGATCTCACAGACCGAGGGTTTGTGGGCCAGAAGCACCCTGGGGGCAACTATATCGACTCCCGCCCCCCTCACCCGGTCCGTACCCTTATAGACCTTCCACTGCTGGATGATTTCGTTGGCAAGAAGCTCGCGCGCTATCGTTTCGGCCTGAGTTTTGGAAAGCGGGGCATTTTTTAGCAGATAAAGACGCGAAGTGTAGGCTGCCTCACCCGCTGTGGGAGATTTTCCCAACAAATCCGCAATGGCCTCCATCGCTACGCTGCCCGCCGTATCGCGGACTCCAGGGCGATATCCAACCCAGATGGCCCAGTCGACATCGGCAAAATAGTCGCCCATTAAATCGGTTTGGCCAATCTCCTCGGCAAACGCCGACACCTGGGTCACGGGATTGGTAAAAATCCCAACGCGCGCCTCTTCGAGTTCTTCATCCGAGAGACCGGTATCAAGGGTCAGCATATCTATTACACGAGCCTCCCCGATCCGCCAGCCAAAGTAGTCGCCAACCCTGCGGCAGAGACCGGCCCCCTCGGGATCGAAGAGGTGGGGTTTTAGAGCGATTTCAAGTCTCGTTATCATTTCAGCTCCAAGCTCATATCTTTAATCACTTTCCAATAACCGCACTTATCGCCAGCGCAATCAGGATCAATCCGCCGGCAGCTTCGACCCAGCTGCCAAACTTCATCGAGAGCCGATTGCCAAGCTTCATGGAAATCCAGGTCATCACTCCCGCAGTCACCCCAAAGCAGATAGAAGGGCCAAACATGGCCGCCCCAATAAGTCCCATGCCAAATCCAACCGCAAGCGCATCGAGGCTCGCGGCAAGAGAGAGCACCACGAGACTAACCCCTCTCGTAGGATCGGGGCATTCCTCCAGGTCCTCATGAGAACCCCTGAGACTATCACCGATCATTTTCGAGCCGATAAGAAAAAGCAGCGCGAAGGCTATCCACGGCCCCCAGACCCTGCCGGCCTCCGGAACCCTGCGGCTAAGCATCCAGCCCAGAAGAGGCATCATAAACTGAAAGAGGCCCAAATGAAAAGAGAGTCTAAAGGTCTGCCTCGGCCGACAGAACCTGGCGCCAACGCCCATTCCCACAGCAAAGGCATCGCATCCGATGGCTACAGAGACAAAAAGTGTTTCAAGCAGATGCAAATGGTGACCTTTTCTGAGACAAAACAACGGGGGCGGGAAACGGCAAACATTTTTTTTAAAAACCACCGGGGGAGCGGAAGGCAGTTGGCGCCCTCCTCTGCCAATTCACCCGTCGACCACTACGAATAATAGCAGGCGTAGATGCTTCCGATCGTTTCGTACTCGGCTGCAAGATCGAGCAGCAAGTCATCGGTAGTCTTGTCGGAGTCGGTGAACTTTATGCCCATACCTCTTGGGGAAAGCGAATCCCCGGCACCGTGGACATTAGTCCAGACAACCTCTCCCGTCAACTCGACAGGATGTTGCAAACTCGGAAACCGCAGCGATACATTTCCTTTGGTATGCAGCGGGGCAGGACTTTTGGATATCACCAGTATGCCTTTGTTGCTAAAATGGGTCGAAATACCGGAAAAAATATTTTCCCCCGACTGCAAAGTAACCTTGCAAGCCGCTTTCCTGTTTATGACAAAATCTTTTGGCCCTTCCAGTTCGCCCACCTCGGCCCCCTATCTCAAAGAAACCGCAAATTTTTCCGTAAGCTTCACAATCAACTGGCCGTGAACCCTGTTTACCTCTTCATCGGTTAGACTGCGATCGGCAGCTCTGTATGTGAGACGGTAACCAATGCTCTTTTTCCCCACTCCGATTTGATCGCTTTTAAATATATCAAATATCTCCAAAGATTCTATGAGAGGTTCTTTAAGCGAACGAATAAATTCGAGCGGTTCCTCTACAGGCAGCTTCTCGTCGGCAATAAGGGCCAGATCACGGGGAACAGGGGGAAATTTGGGCAGTGGGCTGTAGACGGGGACAGGTCCCTTCAGGGAAAAGAGTCTGTCGAAGTCGAGCCTAAAGGCAAATACAGGCCGTTTGAGATCAAATGCTTGTTCGACCTCGCGGTGAACCCTGCCAAGCTCACCGACCTTTTGGTCTTTTACATAAACCGAAGCAGACGAAGAAGGGTCTAGCCAGGGGGGAAGCGCGTCGGCGCTAAACCTCAGCTGATCGATTCTTAGAAACGCGCAAACATGCTCTACTACACCCCTGGCGTCGTAAAAGTCGACATCTCCCTCCCCGTAGAGGGCCATGGACATGCGTTTTCCCGCCATTATCCCCGCGAGGTGATGACGCTCCTCGGCTTGAGGCCCCTCTGTGGCAGGCAAAAAAACCTTGCTCAGTTCGAAAATTTTAAAATTCTCACTTCGATGATCGATATTGTAGCGCGCATTGTTGAGCAAACCCGGCAGCAGGGTGGTTCGCATCACCGCCTGCTCGTCGCTTATAGGGTTTTTGACGCGGATCGGCAGGGGCGCGGCGCCCTCTTCCCCATAGCCAAGCAGACGAAGCGCATCCGAGGAGATGAAGGAGTAATTTATGACCTCGAAAAATCCCGCGCCGACCAAGAGGTCTTTTAGAGCCGAGCGCACCATCTGGCAAGGGTCGCACTCCGCGGCACGAACGCAAGCCGTGGGGCTTGTCACCGGAATTGCGTCATAGCCCGAAAGCCTGGCCACTTCTTCGATCAAGTCGATTTCGCGTGTAATATCGCTTCGAAAACCGGGCACGCCCACCCCCAGAAGGTCCGGCCCTATTTTTTCAACGCGCATTTCGATCAGCTCCAAAAGCCCCCGGATCTGATCGACGGTTAAACGGGTGCCAAGCAAGCTGTTTACCTTGCCCACCCGAAGAACAATTTCGCAACCCTTTATCGGCTCGGGGTAGACGTCTATTCTGCCCGTGGAGACCTCACCGCCTCCTACCTCGATCATGAGCGCCGCGGCCCGGTCAAGGGCCCTGAGCACCCCCTCGGGATCCGTTCCTCGCTCGAACCGGTAACTCGCCTCGGTTTTTAGCCCAAGCCTCCTGCTGGTTCTTCGGATCGAAACAGGATCGAAGTAGGCGCTTTCGAGCAGTACGTCACAGGTATCCGGGGCGATCTCGGAGTTAAGCCCGCCCATCACCCCGCCTATGGCAACGGGCCCCCGCCCGTCGCATATCAGTACGGTTCCCTCGCAAAGCAACCGCTCAACGGAGTCAAGGGTCGTAAACCGCTCACCGGCAACGGATTTGCGAACCACTATGCGGTGGTCGCGAAGACGGTTGAAATCGAAGGCGTGCAGCGGCTGGCCAAGTTCCATCATCACATAGTTGGTAACGTCGACGACATTGTTAATCGAGCGAACACCCACCGCCTCGACCCTGTTTTTTAGCCAGGCCGGCGAGGGGCCGATCTTAAGGCCCCGAATAACCCTTGCCGCATAGCGAGGGCATCCTTGCGGGTCCTCGAGGGTAACCGAGGTAAGGGAATCGACCGGCGGTCCGGATTCCTTGAGACCAATCGCAGGATAGGCCGCCGACTTTTCGCACAGAGCGGCCACCTCCCTTGCAATGCCCATAATAGAGAGACAGTCGCCACGATTGGGCGTAATGCCTACCTCCATGAGAACGTCTTTTATCCCGAGAGCCTCGTCAAGAGGCATGCCTGCGGCCAGCTCTTCAGAAAGAGCCCATATGCCGCCATGATCCTCACCCAGGCCCAGCTCTTTTTGCGAGCAGAGCATTCCCGCCGACACTTGGCCGCGCACCCTGGCCTCCCGGACAAGCCCGCCGGGCAGTTCGGCCCCGGGCAATGCCAGGGGCGCAACCATTCCAGGCCGCGCGTTGGGAGCGCCGCAAACGATCCTTAGCAGTTCATCGCTTTCAGATTGGACGGCTCGTACAAGACAAATCTTTAGCCTGTCGGCGTTGGGATGGGGTTCCACCCCCTCGATTCGTGCAACAACAACGTTTTTTAGCTGCGGGTAGCGAAGTGAGATCGATTCGACCTCCAGCCCCGCCATGGTCAGGCCCTCTGCGATCCGCTC
>JBMFHI010000054.1:0-25347 GCA_049976905.1 Syntrophobacteraceae bacterium
CTGGCCCCAGGGGACATAATTCGTAGCTGTTTCAACGACTCCTGATGGGTTAGACGCCATGGGCGTTGTGATTGCACAGCCCGGGTCTATGTAGAGGCCGCAATTTAGCGCCAGCGGAGCTGTCAAAGTAACCGGCGCGGTCAATTCGACAGTCCCCGCAAAGTTGGCGGCTGCCGTGAGTTGGGCGAGAGTGTTCGCAGTCAGTTTGTTGCTCCCAACCGCCAGCGACCCGGGCACGATCGCACCCCCAGGCACATTGAAATTGCCGCTTGGATCGAACCAGAACTCATCCCATGGGTTTGCGGGCGTATTGCCCGGCTGCATCCAGGCGGTTGCGGCATTACCGGCCAGGTCCGAATAAAAGGAAAAGCTGCGGTAGCTTCCCATGTTTTTGGACGGCTGCTGACCGCCGAGATAAGAGCAGGCGGCTTTTGCTAAAAAAAGTACCCCCAGCGCCGCCAGGCAAAACGTTGCGATTTTTTCAATTTTCATGGTTTGCTCTCCTTAGCATGGAACGCTACTCTCCTAGTTGCCATCTACTCGTCTGTTACGAACATCTCCCCTATTGCGAAAGTGATTTGCCGACTCTCGGGTATAGGGGTAAAGTTCCGGTTTTGCAAACGGCGACCAAAAGCGGCAAATGGCAAGGCAAGCAGAAGCGGCAAGCAGAAGCGGCAAAAAAAGTTTGCAATAGCCCCGCAACGAGCTAAGCAGTTGCCGCAGGGTAAAACGGGGTAGCCGGCTAACGGAGCGCGGATCTTAGAACAGGATCGACGGGGCAGTCGAGCAGGATATATCGGCCTGGGACGGTCGTAAAAGTTTGCGGCAAAAGCCCCTGAAGCTCTATTGGTTCGACTCTGTTGGAGTCATTTCGAAAAAACAGGAAGCGCTACGGAGAAGGTGTTTGTTCAGTCCCCTCTATGTCCGTGGAGCTTTTCCCCCCACAATCCCTACATTCCACCATCTAATAATCGTACTTGACCTGGAGCATGAACAGGTTGTCCATCTGGTTATTACCAGACTCCTGGTCGAAGTTGCGTATCTCGCCCCACGCATAGCGCATCATGGTGGTTACCGACGAAGTGACATCATAGGTAACATCGGCGCCCATCGCCAGTTCCCCCGATATACACTGGCCCATATTGGCACCTCTTTGCGTATAGGTTAAATCCGCGCCTATCTTCAGGTCATTATAGATATAGCGCGTAGTGCGTATAAACCCCTGCCTGGCGTCAGGGCCGATCGGGTCGCCTAAAAGCAAACCGTTGTATGTATACCCGGTGGTATATATGGTGTTGGTATACCAGAGGCGGTCATTGGTTCCGGGAAACCCCTCGTTGACGTTATCGGTATACTCCAGGCGAAGGTCCGACCTGCCGTCCGGGGTGATCCTGGGCATATACAGGCCGAGGATGTAACCGATATCCTGGAAGAGAAATTCCCGTATGCTTGGTTTAAAGCCCGTGTCCGCGCCGCCCCACTCCCCGTAGAGCTGGGAGTCCCACAGGTCGGGCATCGTGTAGCGGAAATCGAATGCGGCCTCGTGGCTTTCCGGGTAGCCTGCGCCTCCCAATTTATAAAACGACATAAGTTCGAAGTAGTTTAGAGCCGTTTCGGGCGAAGGGCTGCCTTGTCCACCAAAAAGGACCGTTTGCGATGCTCCAAGTTCCAGGTTGGGAGTTGGTTTAAAATCCACCCGTTCGCCGGCCAGAAGCGTGTTGGGAAAATCGCGGTCTGCTTCCATGCGAGCACAGAATAAAGAGTATTGAAATGGACCCAGATAGCTGAAATACCAGGGCAGAATTATTGGAACCGGATTGGCGAGCTTTATCATGTCGAGCGGGGCGGCGTTATCTGTCAGGACAAGGCTGCCCGTATATCCCTGGCCCCACCAGAGCGAATCCCGGCCGATTTCGAGTTCGAAGGCATCCGAGGGCGAGAACTTCAAATAGCCCGTTAGAAGATCGACGTAGGTGGTGCCGTAAGAGCCGACCACCGAAGGGGTACCGCCGGTAACAAACCCGTCGGAGTTGTTTTGGCGCAGGAGAAAAATCGGTTCGACGTAGCCGGAAAAAAGCCCCAGGGCCTCGAAGCTGGATGCGAACTGAAAGGCTAAATTGCTTCCTTTGCCGTAAACGACCCCCTGGTTGTTTGGAAGAAGGGGTGTGCCTTCATAGCCCACTATATTGCCGGCGCCGTAGGGGTACTGGTGTACGGTATTCGTATTGAGAAAAGTCTGCGGCTGTCCCTGGGAATTGACGTAAGTCTCCGCGGCCGAATCGAGGGGCTTTACGCTCAATTCTGCCGGCGGTTCGCCCTTGCCGTGCCCATAGTAGGCCAGTTCCTGTTTATATTCCCCCTGGAATTTATCCAGGTAATATTGAATGAGGGAGGGAAGCTTGAGTTTCTTTTGCTTTTGCGTATCGAGGGCCTCTCCAACCAGCCTTGCCACCTCAAGCCTTGTATAGGGCCGCATCCCGTAGACGTCGGAATGGATCAGGCCAAAGCCGGCCAGCTTGTCGAGCCCCTCGTAGGCCCAGTTGTCGATCGGTACGTTGTTCGACGGATAGGCGAAAGCCGAAGGCATCCCCGAGGCGAGTCCGAGGAAAATGACCAGCACGGTCGCCACGCCGATTCTTAATCCGGTACCTTTGGACCATCGCGGTCCACACCTGAAGCGAAATGACATTAGATTTACTCTGTAAGATTGGTGAATTAAAAAAGATTTAATGCCTTATACAGTGAAACTATGGTTGGATTCAAGCAGATTAGGGCTATTGTTTCCATAATCCGGCATATTAGGTTGTGCTGAAAGCATTGGCAAGGATTGTTCCGGTCAGGTGTGGTGGGCCAGAGGCTCTCCGCTGGGTTTCAGCCGATTAAAACCGGAACCATTGCCTGGGAAAACCTGTGCCTTTGAGGCTCCAAAAGGCATATCCTTTTTAAGGCTCTGAGCTTCGGATGCCGGGGAAGGGGACCGAGAAGGAATTACTTGGAGCCGCTTATAACCATGGCTTCGGTTTTTTCCTTGCGGTTAAACTCGTCGGCGAAAGTTATGGCGGCTTTGCGGGTAGCAAAAGAGCCCAGCAGTATGCGGCTCCATTTGGTCGAGCCAAGATCGAGGGATTCGACAAAAGGGGAATAGCCATCCTTTTGGAGCCTGGCAACGAGCGGCCTGGCCTTGCTCTCTTTAAGCGAGGCAACCAGAAGAGTGTACCGGCCGGTGGGCGGAGCGGCAGGCAGGGGTTTTGCCGGTTGTGGCGCGGGAGTTGCCGGGGGATTCTGTTGCTTTTGGGCGGCTTCGGCCGGGGCCTCTTTTACGGGTTGAGGGGAGGGCGCGGAGGCAGAACCGCCGTTTGGCTTGGAAAGCGCCACAAGCGGAGAGCGATTGACATTGGTTAAATCCTGGTAGTAATCGAGGGATTGGATCATTTTCGCGGGGTCTTCCCAGGTTTGCGAAGCTCTGGGCGTCTGGAGCCCGGACTGGCTTTCCAGCCCCAAAAAACGGAAAAATCTTGCCTTTATCGACAAATCGTCTTGCCTTACAGCGGAATATCCTCTGCCGACCAAAACGCCCAGTGTAAACAGGAAACAAAGGGAGAGAAGAAGACACGTTGCGTAGGCGACCAGCATGCCTTTGCTCAGCTCAAAGCTAAATCCTTTGCCGTCTCGATTGGATCGAGCATGATCGTCGCGATCATTATTGACTACGACAAGCTTTGGACGAATCATTTGTCCCGTCCCCTCTACCCGGGGCAGTGGAACCTTCGGCCAAAATGACCGAGATCTCCCGGCATCCCAGTGGTGTTGCGGTTGACCTTACACATACCCGGTAAATAAACTCCTCGTTGCGGCGCGCGTCGAGTGTGAGATTGCATACATTCGCTGCTAATTCCGGTTGCGTTGGCGGGCACCAAAAAGGTGTGGCCATCCAACGCATTGGGCTACAGGCTACATCTTTTCAGGGGCAGATACCCCCAGCAGCGCCAGTGCGTTTCCTATGACTTCCTTTACGGCCAGGGCCAGACAAAGCCTGGCACTGGTGAGCTGGGCGTCTTCGCCCAAGATGCGGTTGTCGTGGTAGTAGCTGTGGAAAAGCGACACGAGCTGGTGCAGATAGTACGGAATGTAGTGTGGTTCGAGCGATCTAACGCATTCGCCAAGCACCTCGGGATACTCTCCGAGAAGCTTCATAAGTTCCAATTCTTCGCGCACCTGCAACAGAGGCAGGCTTTGGTCGGCAGCGCTACGCCAGTCGAAGACAAACCCGCGCTCGCGGGCCACTTCAAAGATGCTGCAAAGCCTCGCGTGGGCATACTGCACATAATAGACGGGGTTATCGTTGCTGCGGGCCTTTGCCACTTCCAGGTCAAAATCCAGGGGGCTGTCGGTGCGGCGGGTAAGAAAAATAAAGCGCGTGGCATCCTTTCCCACCTCGTCGACGACCTCGCGCAACGTCACGAACTCGCCTCCGCGCGTACTCATGGCAACGGGCTGACCGCCGCGCAAAAGGTTAACCAGCTGCACCAGCACCACCCGTACTGCCTCGCGGCTGTGCCCCATCGCCTGGATGCCTGCTAGGATCCTGTCGACATACCCGTGGTGGTCGGCGCCCCAGATATCTATTACGGTCTTAAGGCCCCGTTCGAATTTGTCGCGGTGGTAGGCCAGATCGGCGGCAAAATAGGTGCTTACACCGTTTGCCCGCACCACGACACGGTCTTTTTCATCGCCAAAGGCCGTGCTCTTAAACCAGAGAGCCCCTTCGTTTTCGTAGATAAAGCCGCGCTCTCGAAGGTAATCTATGGTCTTTCGAACCAAATCCCTGTCGTGGAGTTGCCGCTCGCTAAACCAGTTGTCGAAGCGAACGCCGAAAACATCCAGATCATCTTTTATACCTTCGAAGATGCGCTTTGAGGCGTAGTCGGTAAAAGCGGGAAGGGCCTCCTCAAGGGATGCCTTGCGGAAAGCCTCGCCTTTTTGGGCGATGAACTCCCTTGCAAGCTCCCGCATGTAGTCGCCTCGATAGTGGTTGTCGGGAAATTCGATATTTGCCCCAAGCTCCTGCTGATAGCGATAATAGAGGCTTCGGCCCAGGGTATCCATCTGGTTTCCGGCGTCGTTAATGTAGTATTCGCGCTGAACATTGCCGCCGCGGGCTTCGACTAGATTGGCAAGCACATCTCCTATGGCCGCGCCCCTGCCGTGGCCGATATGGAGCGGTCCGGTGGGGTTTGCGCTGACAAATTCGACTTGCACCGGGGGAGCCTCTTCAACTTTAACCCGGCCGAAGTTTTGCGGATCTCTTAGGATCTCGCGGACTATTTCATGCCAGGCCGAGGAGTTTATAAAAAAGTTTACAAAACCCGGCCCGGCTATTTCGACCTTTTCGAGCAAGCCGTCTGAATCGACAAGGTTGGCGACAATTTCCGAGGCGACTTGTCTCGGATTTTGTTTCAACCGTTTGGCCAGAGCGAAGGCGAAATTAGTGGCATAATCACCGTGGCCGGAGTTTTTAGGTATGTCCAGTTCTATGGTCAGCTCCGTCTCCAAATCCCGATACCCGGCAATAGACTGCGCGGCCCGGGCGATCATGGATTTTAGACGGTTTCGAACGATTGCCATGGTTTAAAGGGGTCCTTCCAGTGCAGCGCGGGCCAAGCCCACGACTTTTTTCATTTTAAGTCAAAAAAACCCTATTTGACCGGCTACGGAGAAAAAAACAACATCACGAGCGGTAAAACCAGCGGGGCTCTACCCGTTTAATCGGGGAGCCTGGTTTCCAGAGCCATTGCGATTTTTTTCTTCAACTCTGTCAAATCAAAACTTTTGACGACGTAGAAGTCGGCGGCAATCGACTTCATGTCTTCTTTGAAAGTGTCATAGGCGGTCGATAGAATGACCGGCAGATCGTAGAACTGGTTCCTGATGTCCTGAAGGATATCCAGACCGTTGTAGTCAACCATTTTTATGTCCAACACCACCAGGTCCGGCTTTTCTTGCTCGATTTTCTCAAGAAGCTTATAGCCGCTTTCAGCCGTGATGACTTCATAGCCGGCCTCCTTGAGTTCCTCCGAATACAGGAGCCTAATATGTTCCTCATCATCGACAACAAGGATCTTCGACATTTCTCAGCTCCTCTCATCCTTTGTCCACATTTTTACAATATAAGGTTTATTTTCCTCAAACATCATGCATTCGTTTTCGATGAACTCTTCGGCCTGCTGAAGCGACATCCTCCAGGTTTTCTTCACATAGGAGAGAACTTTTCCGACATAGAGGGGAAGCAGTCCCCTTACCAGGTCGAGTCTATCACCATCCGACATCCCCCGGTAGGCTACCGCGGAGTCGAAAAGGATGCTCATCCAGGTTTGTGTCGGAAAGGAAAAATGCTGGAAGCCTATCGACCTTATTTCCTGGAGCTTTCGGGCCGTGATGGGCCCGTAGACCCGTTCCCATAATTGATAGTATTTGTCGAAATCTTCAATGAATTTTTCGTGCAAAAGTTCGGGATTGACATCGGCTGGGGGAAGCGGAGTTTCGACCTCCTGCAGGTCGGTGCCCGATAGCGCGGTGGGCTTACTCCATTTGACGCGAAGCCAATAGTCCTCATGGACTCCCATGAGGTCGAAAACGGTTGCAACCGCTTCGGCAAACATGTCGGGCAGGTCAGCAAAGCGGCCCCTTGCCCGATGCAGTTTGGGCGCTCCCATGATGGCCTGAACGATCGGCAGCCGGGATACCAGGGCCGTATTGGCCATCCAGATATCGATGCCGGAATTGGCTACCAGCGGGCTTTGAAAAGGCGTGTTTAGATATACTTGAAGCATTTTGGGACTAAAGCCGTAGTCGCCGATATTGCACTGGCGCACCCGCCTGCCGTAAAGGCATCGAAACAGAGGGTAGACAATGGAATTGGAAAGAAAGGTTTCATACTTATGGCGTTCATAGAGGGGGCACACAAATCCGGCTCCCTTAAGCACCGGCGTCACAAGGTTTCGAACCCAAAGGGGCGAAATATTTTTAATGTCGGCCTCAATGACGACCAGTGCCTTGGGATTTAGCCGGGCTGCCATTTCAAAGAAGTTTTGAAGGTTTCTGCCTTTTCCCCCGTCCCCTGGTTCCGTTGCAATATAGATTTTGGATGCCTTGCCCGGAGCGGAGAAGAAAGCTTCCCGCGTACCGTCGGTGGAGTGATTGTCACAATTTACGATGGCGCTTCGAAGGTCGGGAAAGTAGTCGCCAAGGCCCTTGTCTATCCTTGCGACCGTGCCTTCCATGCTAGCCGCTTCGTTTGCCGTAGGTATGCCCACAACGATATCGGCTTCGGCAATTTGTCCGGGATTTTCCACGTAAAAACCCATAGGTTACCTCGTGCTCGGCTTGATTGCAGACGGCATTTTGCCCGCGCCCTTAAGATATTTGAAAACGTCTGAATCCGTGCTTAACAAAAACGAGCTGTTATTATTAAAATCGCCATACAAATTCAAAGTCTTATAGAGGGAGAAAAACTCGGGATCCTTGCCGTAGGCTTCCGCGAAGATCTTGGTGACACTGGCGTCGGCCTTGCCCCGTATTTGCTGCGATTGCTTGTAGGCCTTCGAGTTTATCGAGGCCAATTCGAGATCCATCTTGCCAAGGATCTCGGCTTTTCTCCCCAGGCCCTCGGAGCGGTATTGGGCGGCGATTCGCTTACGTTCGGAAATCATGCGCTGGAAAACCGAATTACGAACAGATTCTACGTAGTTGATGCGTGTTATGCGGATATCGACCAGTTGCATGCCGAATTCGGAAATGAGCTTGGAAGCGCCGGCGACCATGTCGCGGGTAATTTTTTCGCGGCCCTTGGTAAGCTTATAGTTATCGGCCGGCCTCCCAAATCCCTGCCCGGGAAGGCCCAGCTCTTCAAACTGTGATTTGGCCTTCTCCCAGTCCTTGCTTCTGACAATTTCAACCAGGTCGTTATCCGAGACATTATCGCGAACAACCGAATCAATTATGCCATCCAGCCGGCTTTGCGCGGTGGTAAGCGTTCCCACCCGCTCCATGAACAAAAGCGGGTTGGATATTCTCCAGCGCGCCGTCGTATCGACCCAGATATATTTTTTGTCCCGGGTCGCGATCTGATCGGGACGACCGTCCCATGCCATTATGCGTTTATCGAAATAATTTGCCGTATACCAGGGCCACATGAAGTGGGGACCGGCTTGTGTGACGGGCTTGCCCACAGGCCGTCCAAACTCGGTTATGACCACCTGCTCGGTTTGATCCACCACATAGAAGGAGAACCAGGCAAGGACGGCCAAAACGACCAGGACCGGTGCTGCAAGCTTTACCCAACGAGGAACCATATCATTTCCCATTACACATCCTTAAATCCAGCTTTGCTTATTGCCGGATCATTTACCATTTTGCGATTTTCCCTTGCCCGGCGCAAGCTTTCCAAGATCGAGCAGGGGCAAAATATTTTTCTGCGCGCTGTCGACTACGTAGAGGTGGCCCGCTCGCCCCATTATGGCTTTGAAGGAATCAAGATACATTCTGTCGCGGGTAATATCGGGGGCCTTTTGATATTGATCGAGAATATCGAGGAAGCGCTGCGCCTTGCCATCGGCGCGATTAACCTGTTCGGTGGCATAGGCCTGGGCGCGGGAAATGGTCTGATCGGCCTGCCCCCTGGCTTCGGGAACTTTTTCGTTATAGGTCTGTTCGGCCTCGTTTATCGTGCGAGCCCTGTCCTGTTTGGCTTCATTGACTTCATTGAAGGCAGGCTGGACAGGACCGGGGGGGTTTACGTCCTGGAGTTTTACCGCAACTATCTGAAGTCCTGTCCCATACGTATCCATGATATGCTGTATTTGCTTCTGACACTCGTTTGCTATGGCCGCCCTTCCGGTAGTGAGCACGTCGTCGGCATAGTGGTTTCCGACAATCTGGCGCATAACGGCCTGAGATATATCATCGAGGGTGGCCTCGACCCCTTGGACATGAAAAAGATATTTCGCCGGGTTTCTTATCATATATTGGACTGTCCAATGCACATCCACCACGTCCAGATCGCCGCTTAGCATAAGCGATTCACTTTCGTAGCCGGCCTGTTTGAACTCCGAGCGCAGGCCAGGCTTCTGCGTGCGATATCCGTACTCGCGCTGAAGCACCTGACCCGTAACGACTTTTGTGACTGTATCGACTCCGAAGGGAATCTTGAAATGGAGGCCTGAGCCCGCAGTACCAATGAATTTGCCAAATCTTTGGATAACGGCCGTTTCCTGGGGTTGAACCGTATAATAGGAATTAAAAAAGATAAATAAGACAAGGGCGGCCACTACCAGGGACAAAAGCCGGCGCACAGAGGAGCCTGGCGACTTTTTAAAACGATCAACCAGCCACTTCAGGGCCTCTTCGAGTTCCAGGGGCGGACCTCCCCTTCCCGGCGCCCTTCTTTCGGGCGGTGTTTCCCAACTCATAGCAATCCTTTTCCGCAAAACCCGCGGGCCTTCGGGATTAAAGTTCGCCAAGGGCTCTTTGATACCCCTCTGGCTTAAGATACCGGAAGCTGCAGCTCCAGTGCGAGGACTCTAAATTGCTTCCCGAATAAAGTCAAGAATTTCACTGACCGCGCACCCCGGCAATAACGATTGAAAACCATTGCGGCCCCTAAGACGAGAATCCTCCGTTATTGGAATCAATCATTTGTAATGATCGCGAAGTATGGTATTAGGAAAATTTAAAATGGGTTGTGCGCTATTTCAATCGTTTAACAGAGCAAGGGGGGCGGTTTTTCCAGCAGACCGCTAAACTTGGGAGGTAAGGGGCGAGTGTCGGATTTTGAGAAGTCTCTCGACTACCTTTATGGACTTCAGAAGTTTGGAGTAAAGTTTGGTTTAAATTGCACGGAAAGCCTTCTGGCGCGAGTGGGCAATCCCCACAGAAAGCTGCGCTCCATCCATATCGCGGGAACAAATGGCAAGGGCTCCACGGCGGCCATTTTATCGCGAATCCTTTTAAAGCATGGTCTCAAAGTCGGGTTGTACACTTCACCGCACCTGGTGCGCTTTACCGAGCGTTTCAGGATTAATGACGAAGAAGTCCGCGCGGAAAAGATATTGGAGGTTTTTGAAAAAATTCGATCAATCCTCGATGAAAGCGAGCCTCCCACTTTTTTCGAAATGGTCACGGCAATGGCTTTTCTCTACTTTGCCGAACAAGAGGTTGACCTTGGAATCATTGAAACGGGAATGGGCGGCCGTCTTGACGCGACAAACGTCATAGCGCCTGAAGTCTGTGTCATTACTAATATCGGTTTGGACCACCAGGAGTACCTGGGGGCGACCCTGTCATCGATTGCCAGGGAGAAGGCGGGAATCATAAAGCAGGGCGCGCCCCTGGTTACGGGTGCGTTGCAGCCCGTGGCGCAGAGTATTATGAAGACTGTTTGCATGAATAAATCCGCGCCCCTCTACCGCTTTAAATCCGATTTTCGGGTGAGGCAAAACTGGAAGGGGGGGTTCCAATACAGAGGAATGGGGATGAACCTGCCGTCTTTGGCCTTGAACTTGAGGGGACATCACCAGCTTGGCAACGCAGCGCTCGCGCTTGCAACCCTCGAGGTGCTCGAAGGAAAGCAACTCATCGTGCTGCGCCAGGACATTATTCGCGATGCAATGCAGGATGTTCGATGGCCTGCGCGGCTCGAAGTGTTGCAGACAAATCCGATTATCCTTCTTGACGGCGCGCACAACCCTCCGGGCGCGGAATCTCTTCGGGAAGCCCTAATGGATGATTTTCCGCAAAAAAAAATACATCTCGTAATCGGTGTAATGGCCGATAAGGATATTGTAGGAATCCTCAGGCGTCTTCTGCCCCTGGCCGAGACGGCCATTTTCACAAAGCCCCAATACGCCAGGGCGGCCAGCCCCGAGGATATAAGAAGGATGGCCAGGCCTTATATACAGAAATGCTACGTCATCGCCGAGCCTGCGGCTGCCATCCAGGAGGCAAAAAACCTGGCCGGCCCGGATGATCTCATATGTATTACAGGTTCGCTTTATTTTGCCGGCGAAGTGAAACAACTTTTCGGGGAGCCTGCCTTGTGAGGAAAGTCTTGGGGAAGCGCATTTTTTCCAAACCTGCCCTTATTTTTTGTGCTCTGGTCCTTTGGATCTCTTTGTGCGGCCATGCCCTGGGAGCCGAACCCTCCTTGCCCTTCAGCTCTGCGGGCGCAATAGTTCAATCAAAAGTCCCGTGGACGATCCACGCCGACAAACTCGAATACGATGAAGCCGAGCATGCCTATAAGGCGCGGGGCAACGTACGGCTTACCTCCACTGACAGGTCGATAGAGGCTGACTATGCCACCATTAACAACCATACGCGCGTAGCCGATTTGCGCGGCAACGTCACGATCCAGTACGGCAGAAACTGGCTCAAAGGCGAGCATGTAATCTGGAATCTCGACACGGAAACAGGAACGATGGATCGCGGGGTGATGTTTTTTGCTGAAAACAATTTTTTCGTTCAAGGTTCTTCGATTGCCAAAACCGGCCCCACCCAGTTCGAACTTGGGCAGGGATTTATCACAAGTTGCAATCCATCGGATCCCCAGTGGAAAATTCAATTCAAGAAGATGACCGTAAACATTGGGGGGCAGGGTGAGGCAACGGATACCTCCTTTTGGGCAAGGGACTACCAGCTTCTTTATTGGCCATTTATGGACTTGCCCGTTAATACCCAGCGCCAGTCGGGATTTTTGCTGCCCTTCGCGGGGGATTCCACCCTCAACGGAATTCATTTGGAAGTACCTTACTACTGGGCGATCCGAGACGACATGGATGCGACCTTTTACGCTGATTACCTGCAAACTCGCGGGGTCATGGGGGGACTTGAATACCGGGTAAACAACGATACATTGGGTCAGGGCATCTGGCAGTTTAACTACCTTCAGGACCAGGCAAGCCGATCTTTCCTGGCCTCGCAGGGCTATCCTTATCAGACCTCCGACAGATATTGGCTACGAGGTAAGCAAGATATCACTCTGCCCTGGGATATTGACGCCAAGGTAGACCTCGATTATGTAAGCGATCCGAATTTTCTCCAGGAATTCGGAATCGGGTCGAGTTCCTATGCTAGCTCCACCGGTGAAATGCAATCTTTTTTCAACCGCGGCATTTTGTACGATCAGAACGCGCTGGTGCGCGAATCAGACATCTATTTGGAAAAAGCCGGCGAATCGGATCTGCTTAGCCTCGACACTAGATACTGGGAAAACATGCAGCCCTTAGCCCAGAGCCAGACAACTGAAAAGCTGCCATCCCTTTACTATTCGATTCTTCCCAGTTTGATCGCGAACACCCCTTTCTACTATTCCCTCGACAGTTCGGAGGTAAACTACTGGAGCCAGGGGGGCGATGGCCAGCAGCGCCTCGATGTGGAACCACAGCTTTTCGCCCCGTTTCATTGGGAAAACTACCTCAACATAGAACCCTCAGTGGGTATGCGAGGCGATGCCTATTCGATTCAGTGGAATCAGCCCAATTCGGGCAATAATCTTGTGGGAAGGGAAGACCCCGACGTTAATATAGACATGAGCTCACGCCTAAACAGGGTCTATCCGGTCAATCTTTGGGGCTACACTGCAATTCAAAACGCCATTGAGCCCGAGATCTCGTACGAATATGCGACTCAGACCCTGACCAGTCCAATTCCCCAGCTTGACTATTCGGATCTCAATCAGGCCAGAAACGGTATTCGCTACGGTTTTACGACTTTTCTTACCGGAAAGCAGCTGGTTCCAAACGACACAGGCAGTCCCACGGTAACCTACACGGAAATCGCCCGATTACGCGTTTTCCAGTTTTTTAATATCCAACAGCCTGATCAAATAGATCCACTCTTCGATACCAACACTCAAATGCTCGAGGGTTTTTCGCCTGTGGGCGTCAGGTTGGATCTTATGCCCATACAGTCCTGGACTTTTTCCTATGATCTGGATTGGAACGTTAGATCGGGTGAGCATGTAGAGGCTCAAGACTTCACGGGTTCCTATACAGGAAGCCCGGGAAATATTTTCATGGTAGACTACGAGGAAATTCCCGATCTCGACGTCAATGAAATTACCCTTATAACTTACTTTAAAATCTACCGTAACATTTATCTAAACACCTTCCACGATTACTCTTTTCAGGGCAACCTGTGGTTTACGCAAGGCTACGGGATCCGGTATGTCAAAGGCTGCTGGGGATTCGGCGTAGGCTATGAGCAGGTAGGCAGCGACAATAGATTTCTTTTTACAGTTGATCTAAGTGGGATCGGAAGCCTTGGCAATCAGGTCTCCTTCTTCGGACTTCCCCAGTTTGGTGAGAGCTTCCCGGGCTACCAGCACCCAGAGACCTGGCTCCTTAATCAAAAGCCTGTGTTCTTCTAAACCCATGGGAGCAGTGAGGCTTAAATGCTCTTTCATTAACTGGGGTGATTTGCATCGGGTTTAAATAATGAGTCAGGCTGGAGTCCAAAATTGGGTGCATAGTGTCACGGAGGCCAGTGAATTTTTCTTAGAGCGGGGCGGGCCTCATTGCCGTCTTGTAGAGCAAAGCATCCATACGCATTTTCGACGCCTCGTCCCCCTGCAGTCCATGGCCTGCTTTGAGGCTCTATCCGGATCGATCCTGGACGTCGGAGCTGGAACGGGGGCCCTTGCCCTCGACCTGGCCTGGCGGGGGGGCGGCAAGGTTTTTGTTACCGCCCTGGATAATGACAGGGAAGCCCTAAAGATCGCTCAAGGGATCTCGGACCATGTCGGAGTCGGAATTTCGGCATTGGGTGGTAACGCCTACGCACTACCCGTAAAGGACGCCAGCCAGGATGTGACGGTGGCGCGCTATCTGTTTCAGCATCTGCGAGAGCCGGCGGCCGCGCTTTTGCAAATGCGTCGTGTTACGCGCCCGGGCGGACGCATAGTGATCATTGATGTCGATGACGAGGTTGTACTCTGCGACCCTGCCGAACAACATATGGTCAACTTGCGCAAGGCCCTGGGGGTTTTGCAGGCTAAACGGGGGGGCAACAGGAGCATTGGCCGTCAGCTCTACCGGTTGATGCGCCAAGCGGGGCTGGAAGCCATCCAGGTGATCGTGATCCCCTTTGTGCGCATGGGACTTCAAAATGGGCGAAGCTGCGAGCTTGAGGCATTCAAGGTAGAAAGGGTTCTGGAGGAGCGCAAAGAATTACTCGATAGCGCAATTATGAGTGCCCAGGATTTTGACTTGGCAGTATCGGAGCTCAAGCAGGGATTTGCACAAGATCGGTTTGAAATGGACGCGGACTTTGTCGCCACGGGATTGGCGCCACAATAAACACTGAGTATCCCCACTTTGTATCTTTTTTTTTACGCACTAAGGAATCATACAGACTAGAGGGTTGAAAATCTTTGGATGCTCCTCATCCGGTCCAGCATCGGGCAATCGAGGTTTGCGTCCTGAACTGCCGGAAGGCTCGGGGTCTGTGACCCCGGGCGGCTCTCGGCGACCCTGTCCAGCTAAGGTTCCTTGATATTCTTTAGACTGCCGGATTGCTGCTGGTTCCGCAAAAGGACGCTCCATTCGCACTTGACATGAGGGGGGAGTATGCTAGACTAAGTTTAACAAACTAAGTCTAAAATTGGGGTGCCATTATGCGGACCTATAACATTCACGATGCCAAAACCCATTTGTCTCGGCTGGTGGAACAAGCCGCCAGGGGTGAGCCGTTCGTCATAGCCAAGGCCGGCAAGCCGATGGTCAAGGTTATTTCGCTCAATGCGCCGGAACCTTCCCAGGTCAAACGGTTCGGGTTTATGGCTGGGCAAATTAGCCTGCCGGATGACTTCGACCGGATGGGCGAAGCGCGGATCGTGAAGATGTTTGAAGAGGGCGCATGAAGCTGCTGCTCGACACCCACTTGCTGCTATGGGCGGCACAAAGTATCGAACATCTACCCTTGGATGCCCGGAGGCTGATGAGCGAACCTGAAAACGAACTGTTCTATAGCGTCGCCAGTCTGTGGGAAATCGTTATCAAATGCGGCTTGGGCCGCGAAGATTTCAAGGTCGATCCCTGCCTTCTGCGACGGGGCCTGCTGGACAACGGCTACAGTGAACTGCCGATCCTCAGTGAGCACGCGGTAGCCGTCAGTACCTTGCCGCCAATCCATAAAGACCCCTTCGATCGTCTCCTCGTCGCGCAGGCCATTGTCGAGGGCATAACGCTTCTGACGGCCGATATGCGAGTTGCCAAATATCCCGGCCCGGTGCAACGCGTCTAACAATGGCAGGGTAAAACAAGCTGTCGGCACTACTATCGGAAGCTGAGCAGTTCGCTTTGTGTGGCGTCCCGGATGCCATGTCCCGGCCCGGTGTGTTTTGCCAACTGGTTGCTTTAAGGCCGAAGAGGCTTTCTTCCACTTCGAGTGTAACGATGTCGCTTTCCTGCGGAGTTGCTATGCCCATTGGGTGGGCAGAGTTGGCGAGATTGGACCGGAAACGGTCTCTACCGGTTGAGGCATAAAGCGGGAGTGGAAACCATCCAGGAGATCGTGATCCTATTTGTGAAAATTGGGGGCAAGAAAGTGAAAGTGGCCTGGGTAGCCTCTTTAGCCTTCTGCCCCCGGAAATTGCACTGTGAGAAAATCAGCGTTTAGCGAAATGTTTCATAAAATCGACAAGGGTCTTTACCGCCTCCATGGTGGTCGCATTGTAAATTGAGGCCCTTAGCCCTCCGACCGAGCGGTGTCCCTTTAACCCACACAGGCCGGCATCGGCGGCGCGGGCCAGAAACTCCTTCTCCAGTTCGGGTTCGGGCAGCAGGAAGGTGACGTTCATGCGAGACCTTGAATCCGGCCTGGCGGTTCCTCTGTAAAAATCCTGGCTGTCGATATAATCGTAGAGAAGCGCAGCCTTCTCCTCATTGATTTTTTCCATGCGGTCCAGGCCCCCGACGGTTTCCTCGATCCACTTGAGGACAAGTTCGCAAATGTAGATCGAAAAGCATGGCGGCGTATTGTAGAGCGACCTGTTATCGGCGTAGGTGGAGTATTTAAACATCGTTGGGAGCTCTTTGGGCACTCTTTGCAACAAGTCATCCCTGATGATGACCAGGGTCACCCCGGCCGGGCCGGCGTTTTTCTGCGCTCCAGCATAAATCAGGCCAAAAGGGCGCGCGTCAAACCTGCGGCTGAATATGTCCGAGGACATATCGCTTACAAGAGCAACCTTGCCCGCATCGGGAAAGTTTCTCCACTGGGTGCCCCGGATCGTATTGTTGGACGTAATGTGAAGATAGGCTGCATCGGAGTTTAGGGCGATCTTTTCGGGGATGTAGGTAAACTTTTCATCTTCCGAGCTTCCCACCACACGCGTCTGCTTGCCGCAGATGCGGGCCTCCTTTATCGCCTTGGTGGCCCAGGTGCCGGTGTCCACGTAATCGACGGGCTTGTCGCCGGCAAGGTTCATCGGGACCATGGCGAATTGCATGCTCGCCCCTCCCTGGAGGAAGAGCACATGGTAGCTCTCATCGAGTCCCAGCAGACGTCTGGTCCTGTTGATAGCACTATCTAGGACCGCTTCGAAGTTTTTGGAGCGGTGGCTTGTTTCAAGTACCGACATGCCGGAGCCTTGGAAATCGAGCATTTCACTTTTTGCCTGCTCAAGTACCGAAAGAGGAAGGGCAGAGGGCCCCGGATTGAAATTGATAACTCTTTGTCCCATTTACTAATCTCCTGTAGAGCAAAATCATTTATTTTTTGTTTTTATCCACGTTCCGGGTTTTCCGGCTTGACTCTACCTATTCACCCATGCTTTTGTTTTGTCAATTGGTTTCTCCCGTATTATTTTAATAAAAGTGAAAAAAATAGCTAATCCGAGGACCACTATGCAGATAGAATGGAAAATCGCACCAAGTTCCCAATGGCAGGCCGATGCTCTCATTTTCTTTGTTTTCCAAAAACCGGGCGACTACCTTCCGGGGTTAAAACAATTTCTGGACAGCTCAGGAAAATGGCTTGCGGATTCAGCGGCCCTCACCGATTTTCATGGCAAGCCCTCGGAGGTTGCCCTAATCTATTCTCCCGACGGGCACCCCGCACCGCGTATAATACTAGCCGGCCTTGGCCCTCGTGAGCGCTTCGAACCCGAGAGGCTAAAAAACGCTTCGGCCTTTGCGCTTAGAAAATGCCACGAACTGGGCATCCTGCGGCCCGCCCTTCCCATTTCGGGCTTGGAAGGATTTCCCTGCCTGGATGGGGGTTCCCAGGCAATGACATGCGCCGTCGATATCCTTTTGCGCGAGACTTTGACGGGCGCCTTGGCCGGTCTTCATCAGTTCAAGCTGCTTAAGACCAAGGACCTGGCCACGCCGCCCCCCCCGGAATCTCTTGCCATTCTTTCCACGGAGCCGCCCGAAGCCTCCTGGCGTCAAACCGTTGAGCTTGCAGAAAGCGAAGCCGCGGGAATAAATCTTGCCAGGGATCTGACGATATCTCCGGCCAACCGGGTGACACCGGCGTTTCTAGCGCAAACCGCCTCTGAGATGGCCCAAAGATTCGGGTTTAGGATGGAAACAATAGATCTTGACACCGCCCGGTCCAACGGCATGGGCGCTTTCGCCGCGGTTGCCGCCGCAAGCGCTGAGCCGGCCTGCTTTATCGTTCTCGAACACGCTCCACCCGGGAGTGAAAACGCCCCTGTGCTCCTGTTGGTCGGCAAAGGGATCACCTTCGACAGCGGAGGCATTTCCCTAAAGCCAAGGGATAAGCTCGAAGAAATGAAACAGGACATGGCGGGGGCGGCAGCCGTCCTTGGCACCTTTGAAGCCATCGGCCATGCCGGTCTGTCAAAAAGGGTGGTGGGCATTTTGCCCTGCACGGAAAATATGCCGGGGGGCAAAGCCTATAAACCCGGCGACGTTTTGCGCTCCTATTCGGGCCAGACAATCGAAATCATAAGCACCGACGCCGAGGGAAGGCTGGTGCTCTGCGATGCCCTGGCCTACGGCGCAAAGCGCTTCAAACCTTCCCTCATGGTCGACATTGCAACACTTACGGGCGCGAGCATTATCGCCTTGGGCAGGGAGGTCGCCGCCATTATGGGCAACAGCGAGGACCTCACCGACTCCATCCGCAAGATTGGCGCCGGGGTAGGAGAAAGATTCTGGCCCCTGCCTCTTTGGGATATTTTCTTTGATGGGCTAAAAAGCGAAGTGGCCGATATGAAAAACGTGGCAGACCGGGGCGCGGGAGCCATTTATGCAGCGATGTTTCTTAAACAGTTCGTAGCCGACCAGATTCCTTGGGCGCACCTGGACATTGCCGGTACCGCCTGGACAGATAAAGACACGGGTTTTTGCCGCAAGGGGGCAACCGGTTTTGGTGTAAGAACCCTTTTCGAGTTGGTAAAAAGCTGGTGAGACGGAGTGGGTCCAATAGCTAAACGGCCTTTGACTCTAATAAGAGAGCCTCTTAATAGCCAACTTCCCGGCGCAGGCCCTTCAATTTTTCGATCAGTTCAATAGGTGCCTGGGCACCCGATCTTCTAACTATGTGCGGCGTGATGGCGATAAGCAGTTCGGTGCGCACCAGACTGGTAGAGGTGGCCGCAAATAGAGGCGAGAGCAGGGGGATGTTTTCCAGCCAGGGGATGCCGCTTTTACTGGCGGTTCCCTGCGAATTGATGATTCCGCCGATTACCACTGTGTGGCCGTCTCGAGCCAAAATGGAGGTTTTTATATCATTTTCCGTAAAACTTGGGGCAAAATTGCCGGCGCTTCCCACCTGCACATTTTGCTGGTTTACGTTTCTAACGGTAGCGGCAAGGTCGACCTTTATGAGACCTCCGGCGTTTATATGGGGAGTTAAATCCAGGATCACTCCGGTTTCAGCGTAGTCTAGGGTGCTTATGACCGAAGAACCGGTGGCGTATCCGGTAACTGAGCCCGTGGGGACAGGCTGCTGACCGCCCACGGTGAGTGTGGCCTCCTGGTTGTTGGTTGCAAGCAAGGTGGGAGTGGCAAGAACGGAGACCTTGGTTTTAGACGATAAGGCACTTAAAAGCACCGCGAGGTTCTGGGCATCGGCGACCCAGTCCAGGGCCAATCCCGCGCCGGCCACGGCGCCAAGATTTATAGGGAAAGCCCCTGAGGGAGTTGTAGTCGTAGTGGTGGTGCTTGAGTTGTTGGTTCCCTGGTTGGACAGGCCGCCAAAAGAGGTGCCAAACCCGGTGTTGGTTGCCTGGTGGGTCTGAAAGTAATACTGCAGTCCGAAAGCGAAATCCTTGTTTAACTGAACTTCGGCCAGCATCACCTCGACCATCACAACGCGGGGAATAATATCTAACTGATCGATGGTTTTCATGAGTTTTGCGTAATCGACAGGGTTTGCCCGGATGACTATGGCGTTGTTTACATCATCGGCGATTATCGAAATCTGTCCGGTAAAACCCTGGGGTTTGCCCTGCATCGCGCCACTTATCTGGGGGCCGGAGCCTCCTGCGCTGCCTTGAGTGTTTCCCGTAGTGGTCCCATTTCCTCCCAACCCCCCCATTCCACCGCCCATTCCACCGCCCATTGCGCCCGTGGTCCCGCCTCCCATGGAACCCGAGGTGCCGCCAAAGGAACTGGAACCAAAACCGCTGGATCCCATCGTGTTGGGCATTCCAAGACCCGAGGGGACGACCTTCTGGGACTTGACCGCCTGAGAGGTCTTGATGCCCAGTACCTCGCTAAGAACTTGGGCAATAGTGCTCGCCATGCCGTTTTGAACGAAATAGACGTGGATTTGCGCCTGGTTGCCCACACCCTGCGCATCCATGGCCTTTACCCATTCCTGCGCGGTCTTGAGCAGTTCCGGGCTCCTGGCCATGATCAGCACCCCTCCAAAGTTTTCAAGAGGCAGAAGCGCCAGGCTGTTGGCCACAGCACTCTGCTTAAACTTACCCAGCTGGCCCATCAGGGTTTTCATTCCGGCAACGGCTTCCTTGGGAGAGATCGAATGCAGCGGCATGACCGCCATGCTCACTTCCTTGAGCACATTTATATCGATGGTTTTAAGTAGACTTATAAGCGTGCGGGCGCTGCCGGCCCGGTCGACAAATATCATGCTGTTTGTGGCAGGATCGACCGTTACCTTCTTGCCGGACTCAAGAAAAGGGCTGATAACCTCGCTTGCCTGCTTGGCATCAACGTAGCGAAGCCGGTAGATAACAATCATCGGTCCGCCGTCTTTTTCCGTTAGCAGTTTTTCGTTGGCCAGTTGAATGCCGCCCTTTCCCGCTTCCCGGGAAAGCTGTATGAAGTAAAAGCCTTTTCTTGGTATTATGCTGATCCCGTTTTGCGCGTATGCTCTCATGATCATATGAAGGAGTTCTTCATTGTTGAAATCTCCTTCTATATACATACTGATACGGCCTTGAAGGGTCTGGTCGAGCACGTAGCTCAATTTCAACTGGTCGCTAAATATTTGGCTGGTCACTTCCGCGATATCGGCATTGTCGAAATTGAGAACGATATGTTGTCTTCCACTCCTGGAAGGTGTGGGAACCCCGCTAAGACCCTTTTGTTCAAAGGGACTCAAAAGCCCGGTGCGAACCGGCGCCACAATCGACTTCACTCTGGGGTAAACCGGGGGTTGCTCGCCAGCGGAAGGTTGCTGCCTGGTAATCGGCTCTTCGGGCTCCTTTACAGCGCCCTGTTGGGGTGCTTGCCCGGGGCAGACTCTTGGCGCCGGGGCGATTTGCGGAGGCGGGGCCGGCGGGCAGGTCCCCACTGAGCTTGGCACCACCGGTTGACATGCCACACAAGTTATTGCCAGTAATATCACAAGGATAGACTGACTTGTTCTCATACGGACCCCCTCCTTGAACGAGAACTGCGGACAAATGCTCAAAAATTGGCCGCGAATATATCACAAGCAGGTATAAAAGACACAATGATAAATACAGGGCCGACGCCATTTTAAAAAATGGAGCCTGAAAGTAAACGAGATGCGACTTTAGATCAAGACTTTTTTCCTTTTTCCATCAATGCGGCAAGTATTACGTTTACAATCAGATCAGGCCCTTTTATTCTTTGAATTTTTTGTATGTTTATTTCCTTAACCTGTATTGCGAACTCGGAATTTTTGATCCTGGTGAGAAAATAATGCAGTCCGTAAATATCAGTCATGAGATTAAATCTCATATGAACTTCTTCGTAGAGTCCATGTTCCTTACTTGTAAGAACCTGGTATGTTTTGATATCGAGCTTTGGCGCATCCGGATTGCTTTTTTGTGAGAGCAGCTCTCCAAGGGACGCGGCCAATTGATAGGGATCAGTGCCTCGAAACAGTTTTTTTTGCATCTGTCTTAGCGCGCCCTCATGCTTTACGAGATTTTCCTTTATGACCTTGCTTTGCCCAAGCTTGCGTTCATACTCGGAAATAAGCTTCCTCTGATGGTTTATTTTTGTAATTAGCATTTTTTTTCGATCAGATATTGGTGCTATAAGTGTCAACCAGGCCATTGCAATAATGAGAATCGCAATAAGGGAGGCCGCTATAGACCATTGGTTCTTTTTTAAATCCGCCATTGTTATGTCGAAATTTAGAGATTTCATCTCCGGTTCTCCGAGGTGGGCTGATAGTGAGCTTTTACCTTTCCGCCAACTGCCTGGTAAACTTTGCTGCCGGTGGCCAGGGGCGCGCCCTTTTGCAAAGGAGCACCGGGGAGGGGTTTTGCCCCGGCGGCCTCGGCCGAGGCTTTCGCCGGCAACACCCTGAAATTTGTGGCCAGCTCCTTCATATTTAACTGCAGTTCGATGTTAAACCTTTCCATGTCGTTGCCCGGATCGCGGGTAACAGGGGAAGCAAACTTTACTTCCGTTAGCCCTTCGACCTTGGAGAGGTCTGTGAGATACTTGAGGGCCGATTTAGCCTCGCCTCTCAAAATCAGCTGTCCCTTGCTAAGAGAAAGGTAATCGAGCCAAGTGTCGAGGGGCGTGCGATTGCTAAGCAGGTCCAAAAGCTCCCGGAGCCTGTAGTCCCCACGGTTGAATTCAGATAATGTTTTCTTATCCTGCTTAAAGTTGGTGATGCGCATCTGAAGTTCATTGATCGGTTTCCATTGAGCATCGAGGCGATCTATTCGAACCTTTAGCCTGGAGCTGGTACGGGTTAGGCTGTGCACGGAATAGAACTGGTAGAAGCCGTAGAGGCAGAAAACCAAAAGGAGCGCGGCCAGGGGCCACACAATGCGTGGAATCTGCCATGGTTTAAGCAAAATTTTGGAATCGAAGGTAGGAATCGTATCCTGCTTTAGCAGGATATCGAGCCAGTTGGAGACAAAGGAGCCCTGAACTTCCCGCACCCCCCCGCAGATCCCTTTATCGGCGATGACCCGTGAGTAGCGCTCAATTTCGGCCCGCTCCTCTGGAAGGCAAACAAGCTGTATGCTCGGTTGGCCCTGGCGGTTGCCCAGTCCCCTCAAGTTTTCGACAAACAACCCAAGGCTGTTTGAAAATTTTCCAACTGTAGAGGAATCCAGAAAAGCTTTGCCGTAGAAACGGTGCGCTTCCAAAATATCCTCATCGAGTCTGCGGGCAAGGATTTGCCCCTCACTCTCACCCTCTTCGGCCAGCATGGCCGAAAACAAAAGCGCGCTGGGGGTAACGGCAAAGGTGTGAAAAAGGGAGCCATTGAGCACTTGGTTAAGCTTATCGTACACCTCGCTTTGGATGGTAAAGATGGGTGCTGAGAGGTGGTGGTCCAGAGCAACGGGGGGGCCGAAAAAATGAAGGGTTCTGTCATTTTCCTGAAATAGGTTTTCCTGCCAGTCGAAATTGAGGGCGCTCTCCAGCTGATCCTTTATTGCAAGAGGGTAGTGTTCACTGTGGACTGTGTAGAAGACGCCCGAGACGATGGCAAGCAGGGCGCTTCCCTTTCTTGCGTCGGGTTTGAGGTTCAGATGCTGCAAATGGTCGAAAACCGATTCGTCCTGCGGGACGCAGAAGTGGTCGACCTTTGCCCTCTCCCATGTTCTCCAGATCCTGGTTGCCCTGCAAACCTCAATTCTGCGAGGTTCGATGTAGACCGTATACAGTTCGGTCGGGCGGTACTTGATTATGCTTTCCAGCATAAATTCACCTCGTAAAGTGTGAGCTATAAAACTTTGCGGCTCAATATCTGATAAGGGGCGCTCCCGCCCCCCTGCAGGCGCACGGTGAGCCAGACTCCGGCGCTCGGAGCGCCCAGGGCGCTCTTGCCAAAAGAAAGAATGCGGTAGGTGCCCCCGACGGTCCATGTAATCTGTGTAACGGGTGTCGCCTGCTGGCCTCCGATGCCCTGAAGATTCTGTACACCTTGCTGCATGTTGGCGTTTGAGCCCTGTACGCTCAACTGGTTAAAAAGAGATTGGCTTGCAGGAATTGGTATCTGACTGAGCTTGCACTCATCCTTTAATTCCTCCATGCCCCGTTTGTAGCCGTAAAAAAGCTGCTGGCTGACCCCTGGGACCAGCATCAACTGGTCAAGACTGGTTAGAGGACCGCCAAAGCCGGTGGTGTTGTTTAGACTGGCTCCCGGTAAGGGATTGCCCAGTCCTTGCAACTGAGAACTATTCTGCGATTGAACAAAATCGGCTATCCTGCCCGCAAGCATTTGCGCGATCTGTTCGTTTGCGCCGGCTTTTTCGAGCACCTGGGTCAGTTGGGCCGCGCTCGCGGAATTGACATTTATCTTCTGGTCGTCGGATTGCATTATCACAACGGCAAGGCCCGTATTATAAACTACCACGCGCGGTTTTCCATCCGGTTGCCAGTCCTGATCCGAGGGCAGGTTGGATTGAAGGGGCTGAGACTGTTGCATTCGAGCAAGGGCCTCGTAGCACCCGCCAATGGCGAGATAGAGGGCCTGGGTTTTGATGATCGAGTGCAACTGGTCCTCACCAAGCATGCGGGTTTGCACGCTTATCTGCAAACCCGCCCACATGACGACGGCGCAAAACCACAGGACCGCTATGAGCACAACTCCTTTTCGGCCCGCACCCGCCCGAAGGCAACAGAGCACCGATTGGGTCGATCCGTGGTTGCGCCTGCCCCCGGGGGCCGATGTTTTAGAGACGCCGTTCATGGATTCAGTCCGCCCTGTGTGGGAAAATTAACGGGATTTAAACCGGAGGGCGTCGAAGAATTAAGCAGGTTTGCCTGAATCGGAAAGGGAGAATTGACCATGCAGGCCTCAGAGTGGGCCGCGTGGTCCATCCCTTTCCAGCTAAGAAGAATTTCAATGGGCAGATCCTGCATCGAGTCCCAGGTCTGGGCAAACTCCGTTGAACCTTTCCCCGCATAACTTATGGTAAACTTGGGAAAATCGATCTTATATACCTGTGTTGCGCCCGGTTCGCCCGAGGAAGCCGAGGCGGTTGCAAATTTTTGAAGCCCCTGGGGCCGATAGGGGTTCATGACCATTTCGGAGTAGGAGAGCACCCCCGCGCTGGAATCGTAGTCGTAGCGAACGGCCACGGGAACACCCTTGGAGATCGCTTTCACCGAATGAGCCGTTATAAAACAAATAGAGCTGGAGTTGCCGGTAAAGAGCGGCCTGGCGCCGTTTGAAAAATTTAGAGGCGTTGGATCGCATTCGGCCAGTTGGCGCTGGAGCAACTCGGCCATCCGAAAGGTCAGGTCGGGCTTGCTGGTGGCGCACATATGCCATATGCGAAGCGAAAAGGAAAAGCAAACGGAAACGATGCCGATAACAACGGCGGCTATGGCCGTTGCAACCATCAGTTCGATAAGGGTAAAACCTGTGGGTTCCCAAAAGGAGAACTTGTCTTCCATGTCTTTTCGGTTCATATAGGCTGCAAATTTTCGCAATTTTGCACTCTCCTCCCCCTTGCCCGTCGGTTAGGGACCGCTTGCGGGAGGCGGTAATATCAGGCTGAATTCAAGTTTGCTCGACTTATAGCTAAGCATTATCCGGCATAACGTTCCAGCCTGGGTTTTGCCAACGGAGTTTGGAAGGGGCACCGGAGTCAGGCTGACATCCACAGCGGGCGTTCCCTCCAGTTCTGTGAGGCGCACCACCCCCTGGGTGGCCTTCTGCGGGTTTGCCAGAATGATTTCGGCGGCCGATTCCAATATGGGCTGAACATTAATTTTGTGCTTCAAAGCGCTCCTGTATCGAAGCGCTTCCGAAATAAGCCCCATAACAGAGCCTATAAGCAGGGCGGCAATGGCGAGGCTAACGAGCACTTCGAGCAGGGTAAATCCGCAAGGCCGAAATTTTAAATTTTTCTTCTTTAACTCTACTTTTGACATTGGGACTTTCGACCTCCTCTCTTGTCTTCTCGGC
>JBMFHI010000055.1:0-24968 GCA_049976905.1 Syntrophobacteraceae bacterium
CCCGGTCGCTGTGGTTTAGGGCGTGCATAAGCTCGGACATTATCCAGTTGCTTAGCGGCTTGGGGCGGCCAAACTCCTTTAGCGCCTCTTCGAAATAAAGCGCGAGGGCTTTGGAGGAAGTCAATACCCGTGCGTCGTAGAGCGGAAGCTCGTAGTCGGCTACAAAGCGCTCCCTTTTGGCTTCCGGAAGTTCGGGCAGAGTGGAGCGGACTTGCTCGATCCACTCTTGGTCAACTTCTATGGGTGCAAGATCCGGGTCGGGAAAGTAGCGGTAGTCGTTTGCCTCTTCCTTGCCTCGCATGCTCGCCGTGACATTGCGCCCCGCGTCCCAGAGCCTGGTTTCCTGCACGATCGTCTCTCCGCGCTCGATCATGACCTTCTGTCTTCTTATTTCGAACTCCAGACCCTTCTGAACGTTTTTAAACGAATTCATGTTCTTTAATTCGACCTTGGTGCCAAGGCCGCTGGTTCCGGCCGGTCGAAGGGAGATGTTGGCATCGCAGCGCATGCTCCCTTCCTCCATGTTGCCGTCGCAGATATCGAGATAGCGCAGTACCTCGCGGATCGCCCTCAGATACGAAGCGGCTTCTTCCGGCGAGGCTATGTCGGGCTCGCTTACGATCTCTATTAACGGTACCCCAGTCCTGTTCAGGTCCACGTAGCTGTAAGGCTTGTAGTCGTCGTGGATAAGTTTGCCCGCGTCTTCCTCCATATGGATGCGGTGGATCCTGATCCGCCGGGGCGCGCCGTTTGTCCCTTCGATTTCCATCCACCCGCCCGTGGCCAAAGGCAGTTCGTATTGGGAAATCTGGTATCCCTTCGGTAAATCCGGGTAAAAATAGTTCTTTCTGGCAAAACGGCACACTTGGGCGATCGTGCAGTGTGTCGCCAGCGCCATACGGATGGTGTATTCCACCACTTTGCGGTTTAAAACGGGGAGAACTCCCGGCATGCCCAGGCAAATCGGGCAGGTGTGCGTATTGGGGCTGCCGCCAAATTTTGTGGAACACCCGCAGAAAATCTTGCTCTCGGTCTTTAGCTGGGCGTGAATTTCGAGTCCTATTACGGGTTCAAATTCCATGAGCCGCGTGGTTCCTTTCGAGGAGGTGCCGATTATCTTTTATTGCGTGCTTAAAGGGCAGAATGTGCCGCTGTGTTTATATGCCGGGACAAAGCTTGTTGGCAAGTAACAATTGGGTTGAGGCCTTGATAAACGGTTTGACATTGTGAGAAATTTCATTTAGGAATGCAAAAGAAGGTTCCAAAAAGGTGAGCAGGTCTATCGGAAACAGAGCAGGTGACCAGGTGCTTGGGGCAATCGGTGTAGTGGCGCCTCTTTTCCATCCACACCTTCCCCCATCGGCTGACTCACCTCCATTTTTGCCTTTGCGAGGAGAGAGATGAAAATTCACGAATTTCAGGCCAAGGAACTGTTTCGCAAATCCGGGGTCCCCGTTCCCAGGGGTGAGGCGGCCGTGAGTGTGGAGCAGGCTCAGCGGGTCGCCGCCCAACTCGGGACTTTTCCGGTCGTGGTTAAGGCCCAGATACACGCCGGAGGAAGAGGCAAGGGCGGAGGTGTTAAACTTGCCGCAACCGCCGATGAAGTCGGCAGGCTTGCCTCCTCCATTCTCGGGATGACCCTTGTAACTCACCAGACCGGGCCGGGCGGCAGGGTGGTTAAAAAACTCCTGGTCGAGGAGGGACTGCCGATCGAAAAAGAACTCTACCTTAGCGTGCTTCCCGACAGGGGAGCGGCCAAGATCGTCTTCATGGCCAGCGAAGCCGGCGGCATGGACATCGAAGAGGTCGCGGCCAAAACTCCCGAAAAGATCATCAAGGTATTTATAGATCCTCTGATCGGCATGAAGGGATATCATGCAAATGAACTGGCTTTCGGGCTAAACCTGTCGGGCGACCTCGCAAAACAGTTTTCCGCCATGGCCTTGAAACTCTACAGGCTCTGCGTCGACTACGATTGTTCCCTGGTGGAGATAAATCCTTTGGTCCTAACCAGAGACGACAGGGTCATTGCCCTGGACGCCAAGATCAATTTTGACGACAACGCCCTCTATCGTCATAAGGATATCCTGGAATACCGCGACCTTGACGAAGAGGACCCCTTCGAGGTTGAGGCCTCCCGCTACGAGCTCAATTATATCAGGATGCCCGGGGGCAATATCGGCAATATGGTCAACGGTGCGGGGCTTGCCATGGCTACCATGGACATTATTCAGCAGGCCGGGGCTGCGCCCGCGAACTTTTTAGACGTTGGCGGGGGCGCCAGCGCCGAACAGGTGGAAAATGGGTTTCGAATCATCCTTGCCGACCCCAGCGTAAAGGGAGTGCTCATCAACATTTTCGGCGGTATCTTGCGTTGCGACAGGCTGGCCAATGGTGTGGTCGAAGCGGCTAAAAAGGTCGCAATCAAGGTGCCCGTGGTCATTCGGATGGAAGGGACCAATGTTGACGAGGGCCGAAGGATCCTCGATGAGTCCGGTCTCAATCTTATAACGGCAAGGGATGTTTCGGACGCCGCCCAAAAGATTGCAGCGATTGTGAAGGCATAGGAGGAAATCATGAGCATTTGGGTGGATCGAAATACGAGACTTCTGGTGCAGGGAATCACGGGCCGTGAGGGCCGGTTTCATACCCTGAACTGTAAAAATTACGGCACAAACGTCGTTGCCGGGGTAACCCCGGGCAAGGGCGGCCAGGAAGTTGAAACCATTCCGGTTTTTAATACTGTGGCGGGGGCGGTTAGGGAAACCGGCGCCAATGCCGCAATGGTTTTTGTGCCGCCGCCGTTTTGCGCCGACGCCATACTCGAATCAATCGACGCCGGACTGCCGCTCATCGTGGCAATTACCGAAGGCATTCCTGTAATGGACATGCTCAAGGTTAAAAATTATCTCAAAAAAAGCGGCAGCAGGCTTATCGGCCCCAACTGCCCCGGCATCATAACCCCGGGTCAGTGCAAGATAGGCATTCAGCCTGGCCACATCCACTCTCCGGGCCACGTCGGCATAGTGTCACGGTCGGGAACCTTGACCTACGAGGCCGTTCACCAGATCCAGCAGTTTGGAATGGGACAGAGCACGGTTGTTGGCATCGGTGGAGACCCGGTAAACGGTACGAGCTTTATCGACTGTCTTTCGGCATTTCAGGCCGACCCGGAAACCCGCGCCATAATCATGGTGGGCGAGATCGGTGGATCGGCTGAAGAGGAAGCTGCCGAGTTCGTAAAAAAGTACGTCACAAAACCCGTCGTTGGTTTCATAGCCGGCCTTACCGCGCCTCCCGGCCGGCGCATGGGCCATGCGGGCGCGATCATAAGCGGTTCGAGCGGGACGGCTTCCGGCAAAATAGCCGCTATGCGCGAGGCCGGCATAACGATAGTGGAAAACCTGGGGGAGATGGGCGCCCTGGCAAAACAAGCTTTCGCCTCGGCCCTTTCCTCGCAAAATTAGAAAATCTGCCGCAGAGCCGTAAACGAAGGCTAAGACAAAATCCCGCCAAATGGGGTCTATCCCGGCTTTCTCCACGGCTCTGCAGCCGATTTGTTTTCTCAATCTTCTAGCGTGCCGGCATGGCGTCGAGCATGCGCGCGACCTGTACATCGATTACACGCGGTACCTCATAGGGCGAGACGTGGGCCATGTCTATAAAGACCGTTCTAACCGCTGATCGTCCGGTTCGGAAACTGTGGATCGCTACGGCTACCTTTACAATCGGCGTGGCTGCCGGCGCGGCAAGCCCAAGAACCGAGCCTCCGGCCGCCCCCGCGATCGCGCCCACTCCCGGTGAGCCTGTCATCGCGCCTATGATGGCGCCGGTGGCCGCGCCAAGGGCCGCTCCTCCCAGCATCTGCTGGCCTCTGAGATCCGGGTTGTCCCGAGCTTCCTGGAACAGAGAAACATGTACGGCAAAATCTGCCCGCCGCTCGCTTCGCACCCGCTGAAATCCTTTGTCGTAGAGAACGTGGTTTGCCCTGTCCAAAGGTACATCGAAGGGAGTGTTGTTTTCCACGCCCATTACGTAGGTAACGTCCTGGGGACTTACAGCCATAAACCCGCGCGAAGGCCCTGGTGCTATTCCCGGCGGTCCTGGGGCCACGGCCGGGGGCGGAAAGGCTGTCCCGGCACAACCTCCCAGCAGGACCACTGCAAATCCGATTACGAGAATTTTCAATGACAATTTCCATGCATTCATGACTTACTCCTCTTGGCAATTAGGTAAAACTCATCCAAGTGTGTTGTTGCGCGCAGCAATAGCAGGTTGACCAAATCTTTTCAACAATCATTAATCCTTGGCAGCCTTAGGGACGCCTCGTTACAAATATTCGGTTTTTTTGGTTCCCGCCGTAATAAAAAAATTGGATTTTTATTCTATGCTGCGTGCATATCCCTGGAAGGTGTCTAAAATATTACCGCTGTGATGATCTAAACGCTCGATGACCCCCAGGGTAGTCGAGCGCGGGCTTAAAACTTTCAAAGGCTAGCCGAAAGGGAATTCCCCATGAAAGGCCGTCTTAGAGTCCTGGTCGTAGAAGATGATGAAGATGACTTCCTGTTCATAAGGGAGTTACTTCTGGGAGGCTCTGCTTTTCGCTTTGACCTGGACTGGCGAAAAACGTTTCAATCGGGTTTGGCGCAGATAGCCGGAGCCGCCTACGATGCAGTCCTGGTTGACTATAAGCTGGACGGGCGAAGCGGGCTTGACCTCATAAGGGAGGCGGTCGAAAGCGGCTGTCCCGCGCCGCTCATTCTTTTAACGGGGCATGAAGACTCCCATGTGGATGAGGAGGCCATGGAGGCCGGAGCCGCCGATTATCTTGTCAAGGGGCAGATTGGCCCCGACCTTTTGGAGCGCTCAATCCGGTATGCCATGGCAAGAAAGCGGGCCGAACTGGAGTTGAAAAATTCGCGCTCGCAGATGGAAGTACTGGTCGTGGAGCGTACAAAACAGCTGGAAGCTCTCATTGCGCAAATGAATTTGACTCTGGAAAAACTGCAGAAGAGCGAAACGCTTTTTAGAAATATTTTCGAAAACCATGCCGCCGTAAAACTTATTATCGATCCCGGCAGCGCAAATATAATCGATGCCAATCACGCTGCGGCCAAATTTTACGGATGGCCAAGACAGCGTCTCAGGCAGATGAATATCGGCCAGATCAATGTGCTTCCTCCCCAACAGTTAAAGCGTGAAATAGAAAGGGCCATGTCTCTAGGCCGAGTTCACTTCGAATTCCAGCATCGCAGGGCCGACGGCTCCCTAAGGGATGTGGAAGTATTTAGCAGTAAAATCGAAGTGGCGGGCAGGTACCTGCTCCATTCCATCATCCACGATATTACCGGCAAGAAAAAGGCTCAGCAGGAAAAGGAAAAGCTCCAGGCGCAGTTGATGCAAGCTCAGAAGATGGAATCGGTTGGAAGGCTTGCCGGAGGTGTGGCCCATGATTTCAATAATATGCTTGGAGTCATTCTTGGGTATACGGATTTGGCGCTGACCGAGGTAGACCCCGCGCAGCCTTTATTTGCCAATCTCGAGCAAATCCGAAAAGCCGCCATGCGCTCGGCCGATCTCACAAGGCAGTTGCTCGCCTTTGCCCGAAAGCAAATAGCCTTGCCCAAGGTGCTCGATCTAAATGATACCGTGGAAGGCATGCTGGAAATGCTGCGGCACGCTTTGGGCGAGGACATCGAACTGGTCTGGCGGCCCGCAAGGGACTTGTGGCAGGTAAAAATAGACCCCGCCCAGCTCGATCAGATTTTGGCAAACCTGTGTGTAAATGCCCGAGACGCTATCGCGGGTGTCGGTAAGGTCGCTATCCAAACGCAAAATTTTGTCTGCCGGGGAGCTCCTCCCGAGCCCTGGCTGGCGGCCGGAGAGTATGTCTTGCTCACGGTAAGCGACGACGGCTGTGGGATGGACAGAGAAACCATCGGCAAATTATTCGAACCCTTTTTCACTACCAGGGAATTGGGCAAAGGCACCGGCCTTGGCCTTGCCACCGTATACGGCATCGTTAAGCAAAATAACGGTTTTATTAATGTTTATAGTGAACCCCACCAGGGGACGACATTCAAAATATACCTGCCCCGCCATGAAAGCCGCAAGGCCAAAGAGTTGGACGGACGCGTTGCAAAAACTTCCAGTGTCCGCCCCCGGACGGTTCTTCTGGTCGAAGACGAAGCGGTGATCCTCGACATGGCTCAGATGATGCTCGAAAGCCATGGGTACCGCGTGCTTGCGACCTCCTCGCCGGAGACGGCCATGCGCCTGGCCGGGGAGAGCAAAGGAGAGATCGACCTGCTCATTACCGATGTGGTCATGCCCGGAATGAATGGACGGGACCTGGCCGCAAAACTTATGGCTCAGGTCCCCAAAGCAAAGTGTCTTTTTATGTCAGGCTACACCGCCGACGTTATCGCTCGCAAAGGCATGCTCGAAGAGTGCGTCAACTTCCTCCAGAAGCCTTTTACGATCCAGGATATGGTCGCAAAGGTTCGCCAGGTTTTGGACCATGAGTGAAATCGCTTCCTAGTTGCGTCCGTATCTGTCCTCAAGGCGTCTTATATCGTCTTCCCCAAGGTAGCTGCCCGACTGGACCTCGATTAGTTCCAGCGGAATTTTCCCGGGGTTTTCCAGCCTGTGTTGAGTACCCCATGGAATGTAGGTGCTTTGATCTTCGTTTAGCAAAAACTCCTCGTCTCCCTTGACGATTCGCGCCGTTCCCCGTACCACGATCCAGTGTTCGGCCCTGTGATAATGCATTTGAAGGGAAAGGGCCGCACCCGGGTTTACCGTTATGCGCTTAACCTTGAAGCGTTCGCCCGTATCTATCGATTCAAAGGTACCCCACGGGCGGTATGTCTTCGAATGCGAAAATACCTCTTCTCTTTTTTGCTTTTTTAGCCTGTTTACAATTACTTTGACGTCCTGGGAGCGCTCGAGCGAAGAAACCAGCACCGCGTCCTTTGTCTCCACGATTATCTGGTTTTCTATGCCCAGGACCGCCACAAGCCGGCTTTCCGAATGAATGTGACAGTTGTGGACATCTTCGAGCAGTACGTCTCCGGCGATGCTGTTCGCGCACTCATCCTTATCGGATACCTGGTGAAGCGAAAGCCAGCTGCCTACGTCGCTCCAGCCTGCGCTCAAAGGAATTACCCCCGCCCGCTCGGTCTTTTCCATTACCGCATAGTCTATCGAAATATCCGGGCAGGTTGCGAAAGTGCTCGGTTCGAGGCGAACGAAATCGAGATCCCTGGTCGCTTTTTGGTATGCTTCACGGCATATTTTTAGAATTTCGGGCGAAAACCTGCCCAGTTCTTCCAGAAAAGTGGAAGCGCGGAAAACGAACATGCCGCTGTTCCACAAATACTCCCCGGAGGCCACATAGGCTCGGGCTCTTTCATCGTCGGGCTTTTCAACGAAACGGCTTACCTCGAAAGCCTCCTTGCCCCCGCCAACCCTATTCCCTTTACGGATATATCCATAGCCGGTCTCGGGTCTGTCTGGAACTATCCCGAAGGTGATAATGCGCCCCTGCGAAGTCAGCTCCACCCCTTCTGCGACCGCCTTTGCAAAAAGCTTGTCTTCCCGTATGAGATGGTCTGCGGGCAGGACAAGAATATCGACATCCTCGCCGTTTTGCATCGCTGCCAGAGTCCCGGCCGTGATTGCCGGGCAGGTGTTCCTGCCCACCGGCTCGAGTAAAATAGCCGAGTAATCCATGGAAATTTGCTGCATTTGCGCCGCGGCCATAAAACGATGATTTTGGTTGCACACAATTACCGGAGGCGCTGTGTCCTCAAGCCCTGCCAGGCGCAGGAGGGTATTTTGAAAAAGGGAGTGATCGGTTCCCATAATAGGCATCAACTGCTTGGGAAGATGTTCTCGCGAAAGAGGCCATAATCTCGATCCAACTCCGCCTGACAGGATGACCGGCACTATCATTTTAAAATCCGCCTTTATTGGTAAGCCAAAGGTAAATGATTGCGTGCATGCACGCGTTGGATTTGAAAGCCGTTTCGGCCCCCCCTTTTATCCTATAAACACTTCTTTGTGGAGTACTATTTTTTGATCTGCGCTCATACTTGTCTTTGAGGGGGAGGCAAAATCGTGTATCCTCAACACCTTGTCGGGCCGATAACCGAAAAGACTCAACCTTGCGCTTACTTTGCGATTATCTGCCTTCGCGTGGGAAAACTTTTTGCCTGTGGGGCGCTCTAATGATAAAGACTCTGGCTGTAATGACAAGCGGTGGGGATTCTCCCGGTATGAATGCCGCGGTGAGGGCCGTTGTGCGGCGCGCCCTCGACAGGGGACTCCTGGTTTACGGCATCTATTGCGGCTACGATGGGCTTTTGCGTGGCGGCGATCTGATAAGACCTCTAAGCTGGCAGGATGTCGGAAATGTTTTGCAGCGCGGGGGTACTTTCCTGGGTACGGCCCGATGCGAGCAGTTTAGAACCCTGGAGGGCAGGCGGCGCGCGGTCGAAAACATACTCGAGCGTGGCATTGAAGCCCTTGTTGTGATCGGAGGGGACGGGTCCCTTACCGGGGCCCTTTTGCTTTCAAACGAATGGCCCGAGCATGTCGAAAAGATCTCTTCGGTTCGTCGCGACCTTCAACCGATGGTCGAGCAGATTCCCGCGCTTCGGATAATGGGCCTTCCCGGCTCCATAGATAACGATCTTGGCGGTACCGATATGGCCATTGGGGTTGATACGGCCCTAAACCACATCGTGCGGGCCATAGACGACCTTTCCTCCACGGCGGCCTCCCATCAGCGCACCTTCGTCTTAGAGACCATGGGAAGAAACTGCGGCTATCTCGCGCTTGCAGCCACTCTGGCTACCGGGGCCTCATGGATGCTCATTCCTGAATGTTCCCTGGAATTGCACTGGCATCGGCGGATGGTCGAGTGCCTGGATAATGCCCGTAAATTGGGACGGGGCCATCAGATGGTGGTGATCGCCGAAGGCGCCAGGCATCCCGACGGCTTGCGCATGGAATCGGGCGAGGTGCGCAGGCTCATCGCCGAAAAGCTCGGCCTCGAGGTCCGTTTGACCGTTTTGGGCCATGTCCAGCGTGGAGGACCTCCCAGCGCTTTCGACCGGATTCTTTCCGCGCGCCTGGGGGTAGCCGCCGTTGACCTCCTGGTAGACCGGCCCCAGGTGGTGCATCAGCACATGGTGGGGGTTAAGAAAAACAGGGTGGTGGCAACACCCCTGGCCGATGTGATCGAAAAGAGCAGGCAAATTCAGCGGCTGATCGAAACCGGAGAGTTCGCTAAGGCCAGGCAGTTGCGGGGAGAAGCCTTCGGGACAATGCTCGAACTGGTCGAGGCCTTGACCGCTGCCACTCCCTCCCGGGAATCGGCCGGGCAGGGCAAAGTGGTCATTATGACCGGAGGTGCCGATTCGCCGGGCATGAACGCGGCTCTTAGCATTGCCGCGAGGCGCTTGCTCGACGGCGGAGTTACCGTGCTTGGCTCCAGGGATGAATTCCATGGGCTCGTTCACGGCGAGCTTATCGACCTTGAGTGGAACGATCTTGCCGGTTGGATGGGCCGGCCCAGTTCCGATATTGGTACCGCGCGCTCCTCGCAGGTCCTGGAAGATTTTGGAAAGATCGCCCAAAATATTACCAAATTCGACATAAAGGGAATTGTCGCCATTGGAGGCCTTGATACCTACCGCCACCTTCAACGCTTTACCGAAATGAGGGCAGATTTTCCCGAGTTAAATATCCCCGTGGTACTCATTCCGGCCAGTATAGATAACAATCTGCCGGGAAGCGACCTGTGCGTGGGCTCTGATACCGCTCTAAACAATATCGTAGAAGCGGTCGATAAGATTCGCGATACCGCCGGGGCTACAAGGCGCGCGTTTATAGTCGAGACAATGGGAAAGGAATGCGGTTTTCTGGCTGCGATGGCCGCCTTGGCCGCGGGAGCCGATAAGGCCTATCTGCCCGAAACCGGCATCAGCCTTGCCGAATTAAACCGGGACGTCTCCAAACTCAAAAGAAGCTTCGAGTCGGGAAATCGCATGGTAATATATATGCGCAATGAAAATGCCTCTCACCACTACACGACCGACTTTCTGCGCAGACTTCTCGAAGAGGAGAGTAAAGACGAATTCGAGGTGCGAAGCGTTGTCCTGGGGCATGTTCAGCGCGGCGGTTCTCCCTCTGCTTTCGACCGCATCCTTGCCGGCAGGATAAGCGCCTGCGCTGCCAGCTCCCTTCTGGACTTGATGAAAAACGCTTCAAACGATGTGCTCGCCTTCGGCTTAAAGGAGGGTGTCGTTACCTCATCCCCGCTTTCCGAAGCGCTTGCTCAACTCGACGCGATCCACGGCCGTCCCAAAGACCAGTGGTTCATGGACCTTGTCCCCTTCATCCACTCCCTGGCCAAGACCCGCCCCTGTCGCCGGGAATTGTCCGAGTCCGAAGAATCGCCACCCCTTGCTAAATAGTTTTTATCTGGAGAAGGCACATGAGATATTTAATTGTCGTCTTAAGCTTTTGGGCCTTAGTGTGCGGCACCTCCGCGGCGCAATCCCCGCCTTTTTCCCAAATAACGATTTCAGGGCGGGTCTATGGTCCTTATAACAGGGTATCGCTCTTTGAAAGCGGAGAATCCACCACGCCGCTAAAAACCGTGGACATATCTCCAACTACACGGGAGTATTCAATAGTGGTGAACATACCCGATGACATGAGAAATTATCAAAATATGCTGTTTACCGATATGCGATTTTGGAATGATCCCAATTACGACGGGGTACTAAAACCAACAGACCAGGTAAGCAGGTGCCATTTTGTTGAATGGCATCCCGGAAGCGGAAAACTCTATCTGCAGGTCTATGGTGGACCTCGCTACAGGATCGAGTCGGAAAATTTTACGTATGACTCCGGTGAGAAACCTTCCCCTGGCCTCAATGAAATGATCGGCAATTTTGGTGGACTCATTAATAAGTCCACCGTCACGCTTGCCGTAATAGGCCTTTCGGGGCTGATGCTGATAAAGATCTTCAAAAACTTTTGTTGACTTAAGGTCTGCTTGGCTCACGCAAGGCCGCGAAAATGGAACCCGTAAAAAGCGCCATCTCTTTTTTCGCGCCTTTGCGTGAGCCTGAATCAAAAAAAATGCTGCGCCCTCCGGCTCATTCCTCGTCGTTTATGTAGTAGTCGAGTCCGAAATGCGTTATCTGTTCTTCTTCCATGAGGTAGCGCAGGGTGTTTTTCAGCTTCATCGACTGGATGAAAAGGTCGTGCTCGGGGTAGAGGCCCTCTTTGAACATCGGGCTCTTGAAATAAAACGAGAGCCACTCCTGGATGCCGCTCATTCCCGCCCTTTGCGCCAAATCCATGAACAAAACCAGGTCGAGGATAAGGGGCGCGGCCAGAATGCTGTCGCGGCACAGAAAGTCCACCTTTATCTGCATGGGATATCCCAGCCAGCCGAAAATGTCGATGCAGTCCCAGCCCTCTTTGTTGTCTCCCCTGGGGGGGTAATAGTTTATGGTTACCTTGTGGTAGTAGTTCTTGTAGAGGACCGGATAGAGCTGTGGCTGCAAGATGTGCTCGAGCACCGAGAGCTTGCTTTCCTCCTTTGTCTTAAACGACTCGGCATCGTCTAGGACAAGGCCGTCGCGGTTGCCCAGGATGTTGGTCGAATACCACCCTTCCAGGCCAAGCAGGCGGGTCTTGAGACCGGGGGCGAGTATCGTCTTCATAAGCGTTTGCCCCGTCTTGAAATCTTTCCCCGCAATCGGCGTCCCGGTGGCGTCGGCCAGTTCGATCATGCCGGGTATATCGATTGTCAGATTTGGGGCGCCGTTTACGAAGGGAACTCCGCTTTCCAAAGCCGCAAGACCATAGAGCATGCTCGGAGCAATTCCGGGGTCGTTTTCATCTATGGCCCTTTGAAGGGACTCGAGGGACTGATGGACTTGTCTCGGTTTTAAGTGTATTTCCGTGCTTCCACACCAGATCAGGACGCATCTGTCCACGCCGCTTCGGGCTTTGAAATCGGCAATATCGGCCTTTAGTTCCTCGAGTTTTCCTCGCAACCCTGGGGCGTCCTTGACATGGTTGCCGTCGAGATTTTTTACAAATCGGCGGTCGAAAACCGCTTTCATCGGGATAATGTCTTTGAGAAAATCCCGGATCGCGTCGAGATGCTCGCGCCTTAGAACACGGGCAAAAAGGGCGGCCTCGAAGCAGTTGGCCTCATAGATGTCCCAGCCGCCAAAGACAAGGTCGTCAAGCCCGGCCAGGGCAACGAAATCCTTGATCATCGGGGATCGGCGTTCATAGCGCTTTCCAAGCCTTATAGTGCCAAGCTGGGTAAGTGAGCCCACGGGGGCCGCCAGTCCCCGCCTGACAAGTTCCACCCCGGCGATAAATGTCGTGCTGACCGCGCCCCCTATGCCGGCTATGAGGACTCCCAGCTTGCCTTTGGGCGAAGCGATATCGGCTCCCTTTTTCAAATTCCCCGTTTTCACTATTGAACCCCTCCCTAGGAATATATTGCGGAATTGGATTTTGCGCTCTTAAGGATTGTCGAACCAGTGCGATGCAGAAGGTCTTCTGCCAAGCTCCCCTCCATCTCCAGTAAAGTCCGTTTAATGGCAAGCCCGCCCGAATAGCCGCCAAGCTTGCCGCCGCTGCTCACCACCCTGTGACAGGGGATCAGGATAGGAACAGGATTCCTGCCGCAGGCCCTCCCGACCGCACGCGAGGCGCCAACCCTTCCGGTCTTAGCCGCGATTTGTCCGTACGAGCGCGCCTGCCCGAAGGCAATGTTTTGGATCTCGTCCCACACGATCCGGTCAAACGGGCTTGCCTTGCTCAAATCCAAAGCGATTCCAGGTATCGGCTCCCGCTTTTCAAGGTATCGGCGAATAGAAGCCCTCGCGGTTTTAAGCAGGTGCGACTCTGTCTCAGGCAAGGGTAAGGAACCGGGATAGTGCCCCTCTAGCGCCGTCATTACCCTCTCTTGCGAGGGGCTGGCCTCGCCCAGAAACCTCACAAGCGCGATTCCCCCGGGGCTTTGGGCCACCAGGAGCCATCCGAGCCCAGTCTCGAACGTTATATAGGCCGGTTTGATTTTTTCGTTCATTACACATATTGGGCTATGTAAGGATTTGTTTCGGCTTCGTGTTTTAAAGTCGATCGCGGGCTGTCTCCGTAATCGTGGCCGGGCCACACGACGGTTTGCGGCGGAAGCTTCCTTACAAGTTCCTGGAGGGATTTGATCAGCTGTTCGTAAGAGCCTCCGGGAAAATCGGTGCGCCCCACCGCGCCAACAAAAAGAGTGTCCCCCGTAAAAAGGTTGCCGTCTATCAGGATGCAGCACCCCCCCGGCGTGTGCCCTGGGGTGTGGATGAATTTCATCTGCGCATTTCCAAAGGTCAGCTCGTCTCCGTCCTTAACTCTCACGTCGGCGGGACCGGCTGTGTCAAATCCCATGGTGCGGGCAAACATGACATTTTCGGGCCTTTGGGAATAGGTATCGTCTAGTTCGTGCATGACAACGCTTGCCCCGGTCGCTTCCCGGATAGCGCGGTTGCCGCACGTGTGGTCGGGATGTCCGTGGGTATTGACGATGTAGCGAAGTTTTATCCCCTCCTGCCTGAGGTGCTCTATGAGTTCCTTCTCGTTTCCGGCGGGGTCGATCAGGATGCCTTCTTTTTTCTCCTCGTCGTAGACCAGGTAGCAAAATACCTGCATGGAACCAACGGGAATCTGTTCTATTTTCATGGACTCCTCCATCCTGGAAAATTCTTGTTCTTATTATAGCTCTGGTCAAAATGAACCAACTTGGCCAAAAAGTCAATCAAACGCCCAGGGGTATTCCTCCCTGACTCAAAAGCCGGTTTCCGTACCTCAATCCATCCAGTAACCAAGTCCTTTTCCGATAGAGGAGTACTATGTTAAGATCCTTGGGCGAGTCTCAGGCTAAACGAATCACCATGGACCCTGCAAGGATGGAGGCATAAAAAGCATGAAAGCGCTCAATCTTTATTTCTCGGCAACAGGCAATACGAAAAAGATCGCTCAGCGGATTGAAGATACCCTGCGAGAGCAGGGCTTCGAGGTAGACACCGTAAAGATCGCAGCAGACGCTAATCCCGATATTCTCTCCTACGACCTTGTGTTTGCCGGTTCGGGCGTCTATCATTGGCTTCCCGGAAAGCCCCTGATGGAGCTTTTTGGAAAGCTGCTGGAAAGATACGTCGGCGAGGGGGAAATCAAGCCCGCCTCCCCCAGGCGTCAGGGCAAAAAAGCCGTGGTCTATTGCTCCTACGGCGGCGGCCATACGGGGGCAAATGAGGCTGTCCCCGCGGTAAAGTACCTTGCGCAGCTCTTCGATCATCTGGGCTATGAGGTGTTGGACCAGTGGTACTTTGTAGGAGAATACCATGGAAAGCACCGGCCTATGTCCGTCAAAGGGCGTCTTGGAAATATTGAGGGCAGGCCCAATGAAGCCGATTTAAAGGAAGTGTCGGAAAAAGTGGCCGGGATTCTTAGAGTTTAGACTTGCCTTGACCGGGTTGGGGTAACCCTTTCGTGCGTCCATGGGATAATAGGGGAGCCTGTGAAAACCTCTAAACGGTGCAGTGCCGCCTCTTCGGCTTTGCCGGTTGCCCCTGAGCCCCTTGAATGTGCAAACTCAGGGTGGATTTTGAAAAACCACATTCGCAAATTCTACGAGCACCTCTATCTTAGCGAAGACGCAGGTGCGCGGGGGGTGGGCGGAAAACCTCTCGCCCTCGAACTGGGCTATCCTCAGGCTCTGGTCGAAGCACTCCCCGATAAACTCTGGAAGGACTTTTTGCCCTGTGGCAATGTGCTTTCCCTTATCCGCCCAAAGGACGGTGACAGGGTTTTGAACCTGGGGTGCGGGGTGGGTGTCGATTCAATACTTTTAAAGATGTCCCAAAGCGCCCATTTTTCAGTCTTTAACCTCGATACAGCCTACCCGGCTTTGCTAAAGGCGAGGGATGCCGCCAAGGGGCTGGTTTCTGGCCGGGACTTCCAATTTCTGTGCGCCGAGGCAACCGCGCTTGCCTTCCCCTCTGATTGCTTTGACTGGATAATGCTAAATGGAGTCTTTAACCTCTTCCCCGATAAAGGGGAATTGATCGAAGAAATAAACCGGGTCTCAAAGCCTGGCGCAATACTTGCCGGAGCCGATTTATGCCGAAAGGTCGTTTTGCCCGGCTATTTCGCCTCGGAGCCCGATGCCTGGGCCTGGTGCATGAGCGGAGCCCTCTCGCGCGATGAGTTGCTCGAAGCCTTCGAAAAAGGCGGATTCTCCATGCTTTCAACGGTTGGCGAAAATATGGATGAATTCTTTGACCGTGTGGCTTTTTCCTTCCGTAAAATCCAGTCCGCCTTAGACCGGGAACCAAAAAATCCCGGTCCCTAGTCCCCCTTGTGTTCGTCTACCATCGAGATCGCCCCCGATGGGCATTCTTGCGCGCAAATACCGCAGCCCTTGCAGAAATCGTAGTCGATCACCACCGGGATGGTCCTTGTGACGATGCCTTCAGGACAATACATCCAGCAAAGAAAGCATGACTTTTTCCCGGTTTTGGACGGTATGCATTTAGAGGTGTCTATTTCAGGGCGTGAAGATCTCCAGTCGCCCGTTTTTCCGCCTTCCGCCTTGCACAGTTTCGATCGTGCAACGGTGAAGGGGTCGCTATGAGCTTTGCCAGGTTCCATCTATTTTTCCTTTTTCCCCGCAGGCCGTAAAGGCCCTCCGCTCCGTGGTCTCGCCTCCGGGCTCCAAACTCAGGCCTGGGAAACAACCGTTCCCTTGGCTGCCAGCTGCGCGCCCAGGATGTTTTTCTCGCATGCCTGCGCCGAGAAGTGTTCCCGCAGCGCCCTTTCGATGCTCTCCATGCTGATTAGCCCGGTAGCACGGGAAAACCCCCCCAGGATGGCCGTGTTGAACAAAACGGCTCCGGATATGATCAGGCCGGCCTCGGTGGCCCAACGGGTCGCATCTGTTACCGCAACGCGAACGGGGGCCGGTAAGGCGATCTGGTCCGGGGTCTTTTTGCTGTTTATAATGACGATGCCCTCGGCCCTTATGCCCGCCGTGACGTCGACTACGCGCAGGATTGTCTCGTCTAGCACCATCACTATCGAGGGCTTTTGGACAAGGGATAAGGTCCTGACCGGGTCTCGCGCGAACCTGTTTGTGGCTATGACCGGCGCGCCTCTTCTTTCGGCTCCGAAAAACGGAGCCGCCGTCACTCCCTTAAATCCCTCATAAAAGGCTGCCTGTGCCAGGATCTCCGCGGCTGTTACCGCTCCCTGACCACCCCGCCCGTGCCACCTGACTTCGATGTAATTACTGTTCATACAACGGCGACCTCATTTTTTCTTTTCATTTTTGCAGAGCCGATTAATAGCTTTTTAATGGTGTGGAGTCAACCTTAGTCACGCCCCGTTTTGGTGCCTTTTCTATCTTCAAGGCCGTGGCAGCCTCGCTGTAAGGAATTTGTGCTCCTGGACCCTACACTGCTGTAGGGAAAATCCTTCAGTTTCACCCCAATTTTTACCCCCTGTCTCGCTTTAAAATTCCCCTGCATCGGAAAAATTCGCCTTCCCAATGCGCGGGAGTCCTGTGTGCCCATCACCGTTCCGTGCTGTTTGGAAAGCGGTTGGTACCATTGTTGCTCTTCCGGTCGCGGGATATTCATCTCCAAAAAACGATTCTATTTCGAAAGGTAAGGGACGCCATAACCCGCTGTGGGGTTGTGTCGGTGAGGTGCGGCCCGGGGCTGGAAAATGGTGCGGGCTAGTCCTGCGCGGCTGGAACCACGCCCACCTCGTTTATCACAAGACTGCATTCAAGGACGACTCTATGTTTAAAGCTTTAAGTGTTAAGAAAATCAATGTGTTGGTGTTAAATCGCCTCTGCCCGTTCCTCATTTTTCTTTTTGTTGTAATGTCTTTCCCACGGTTATCTTCAGCCGCCCAGGCCGTTATCGGGTGGGAGACGGCTCCAGGTCCCGTGGCCGGCTATGACGTTTATTACGGTGCTTCTTCCGGAAACTATACCACTACCTTGGACGTGGGCAACGCAACCACTGCTGCCCTGCAAAACCTGTCTTTGCCCGCCTACTATATTGCCGTGGCCGACTTTTCCGCCTCCAGTCAAATGAGTCCGCTCTCCTCGGAGCTTGTCATCTATGACTTAAACGCCTCTGCCGGAACGGGAGGCTCCATTTCTCCTTCCGGCAGTTTTTACCAGTCCTCTGGAGGAAGCCAAACTTTTACCATTGTCCCGGCTTCGGGTTATGTGATCTCCAATGTCGGGGTCGACGGGGCCTCAGTCGGTGCGCTCGTAAGCTATACGTTCTCAAATATTTCTGCCGCTCATACCATTTCGGCTACCTTTATGCCTTCCTCGGTCTTGTGGCAAAACGCCTCCAACCTGGGCGGCGGCTGGGAATCGCTTAGCTGGTTTGGCAAATTCAATATAAACAACTCGCCCTGGATAGACCATGCAACTCTGGGCTGGCTCTATCCGGTGGGAACCTCCACGGCGAGCCTCTGGTTCTATGATCCCCAATGGGACGGCAGTGGCGGGTGGTGGTGGACCAGCTCGTCTGCCTACCCCTGGATCTACAGCCAGTCTCTTGGGACGTGGCTCTACTTTGACGCGGCCGCCTCCACTCCCGCTTCACGACTGTTTTGGAATTCCTCCGATGGGAAGTGGGAAAATCATTAAATACGGTCGAAAACAGCGCTGCCGTCCCCCTGGTGTTCAAATCGGTGGACTTTGCAATTCGTACTCTATAGACCAATAGAAGTCTGTTAGCGGATTGAGGTGCCTCTGCTCCAACGCGACTACGCGCAGGGTCGTGACACGGCGAAGGAGAGCCGGGAAGGATTCGTCGACGCACTTCACGAGGCGCTCCTCCGGATTCCCGATGATACAGGGATGCCCCTGAACCTGGACTTTGTGTACGGCAGTATGGAGGAGGATAACGGGAAGTACTTCCTGCCTCTGGATGGCCAGCAGCGTCTCACCACGCTCTTTCTGCTCCACTGGTATCTTGCCTGGCAGGACGGTGCGCTGCCCGGTTTTCAGACAATCGCCTGGGATGGACGGCACTCACGATTTTCTTACGCCGTTCGCCCAAGCAGCACTGAGTTCTTCGACGAGCTGGCCCAATATGTTCCCGGTGATTCCCCGGAGCAGGTAGCCAGCATGAGAAGATTGCTCGAGAACCAACCCTGGTTTTACCTGCACTGGCGGCTCGATCCGACTATTCAGTCCGCTTTGACGATGTTGGACGCGATTCATGTGCGGTTTGGCGAATGCAACGGCCTTTTTTCACGGCTCCTGGACAGGGAACGGCCAGCCATCACGTTCCAACTGCTGCCGCTGGAGCACTTCGGGCTTTCGGACGACCTCTACATCAAAATGAACGTAAGAGGTAAGCCGTTGACCCCGTTCGAGACGTTCAAGGCTCGCTTCGAAGAGCACCTGGAGGAACTCTACCCCACCGAACGTCGAGAGATTGGAGGCACATCCGTTCCGGTGCATGACTTCTTCTCCAGGTGCATGGATACCCGGTGGACGGACTTTTTCTGGAGTTACCGCACCTCCACGGCCGATGTCTTCGACATAGCGGTGATGAATCTTTTCTGGATCATTGCATGGGGCAGCGTTGATCCCAGTAGTCGGCCAATGGCCGGGCCATCCATGGCCACATATCGGCAAGGCGTCGGAGGGTACAGCGAGTTTCATGACATGGGTCTGCTAACCAATGCCTTTGCCGACAACCTCCTCTGCCTCTTGGAAGCCTGGAGTAGTGGCGGCGGACGGTTGAAGCGCCAATTGCTGGATGACAAGTATTTTGATGAACAGGCCTTCTTTGCGAAGGCAAGCACAAGCCCTTCATCCCTACAATACGGAGAACTCGTCCTTTTTGCGGCGTTCATCTCCTATCTGAGGGTCAATGAAGGCACCGTAAGAACGTCGGAGTTCCAGGAGTGGATGAGGGTCACGTTCAACCTTGTCCAGAACAGCGATATCGAGCGCCCCGACGATTTCGAGCGAAGCCTCGGCGGTCTGCAGAAGCTCCCGCCGTACAGTCGAGAGATTTTGCCGCGCCTGGCGACGATGGAAGCCGAGCCTTTGGGATTCAATCGTGAACAGGTGCAGGAAGAATCGCTAAAGGCCAGGTTGATGCTGGCGCGGATGGACTGGGCAGATCGTATTCATGAGGCCGAGGACCACGGCTACTTCCGAGGGCAGATCGGGTTCCTTTTGGACTTCTCAGGTACACGTGCGCGGGCGAACGAGCAGCCGGTTCCAGAGTGGACTCCGGGTGAGCACGCTCAACTGCAACGTCGGTTCGACAATTACCTGCCTAAAGCAAAGTTGACCTTCAGCGACCGAGGCCTCGCAGATCTCCCTGGCGAGCCTGATCAATGGTAACGATCCTTGCTGGCGATCGGCAACTATCTTGTGCGCCTTGGCCGCAACTACTCGTTCGTCACCGACGGGAGCATGCAAAACCAGGGGAGGCACTCATAACCGACGATGTGATCAGCCTGTAAAGTGACGGAAAATAGGTGTCATTTCGACCTGTTTGTTAAAAATCAATATTGCCTCCCCCGGTTTTGCATGCTCTCCAGAAACAAAACGCCCTTGGGCAAGCCCTCAGAGACCAAATGCTTGCCGCTATCGTTGCGGTTTCGCCCTGACGAAACTATGAATGATTGAGCGCATCGAGTTTTTTCGGTGTCAGCTTATACCCCATGGCATGCAGGATCGCGTTGACGCTGGCAAATTCGGGGTTGCCTTCCCGGGAAAGCGCCTTTTGTAGGCCCTTCCGGCTCATTCCCGATTCCTCGGCAAGTTTGGTCAGGCCGATAGCGCGGCCAAGAACGCGCATGGAAGACAAAAGCGAACCCGTGTCGCCGTCCTTGGCGTATTCTTCAAAAAGGATTTCGATATAGTCATCAATCTCTTCCGGATGCTCGCGGAAGTAGGATTCCTCAATATCGGTAAATGTTCTATAGTTGCGCATCGTCAAGGTACTCCTTCCAATAGACCTTGGCTTCCTTAATGTCCTGGAACTGGCTTCCCTTATCCCCGCCGCAAAGCAAAACGACGATGTTCTTTTCATCCTCTCCGAAATAGACTCGATACCCGGGGCCGAAGAACATTCTTAACTCGCTTATGCCCTCGCCGACCGGCTCGCAATCGCCGTAGTTGCCTTGCGCCAAGCGGGCAAGGCGGGCCAGGATGCGCTTTCGCCCCATGGCATCCCGCAGTCCATGGAGCCAATCGGTAAAAGGTTCAAACCCGTCCGCGTTTGCATAAACGATAACTTGCTTCGGCCCTGCCAGTCTTGCCACTCGCATCCCCTTATGATAACATTGCGAACTATAGTACGCAACCCATGCGAAAGCAAGGACGTTCTTTTGAAGAGGCGTGAAAATAGAAGCTTTTGGAAGCATTCGAGAGATTGTGGGGCGAGATTATTGGGATTATTTGACTGGTAAAAATTTCCAAAAACGGGGTGAGACCGCCTGAAATCGGGACCTGAACGCGCGCCAGGGTCCGACTTGTGACCTTATGTAAACCTGGGGGCAAACAATTTACGCCAGAAGCCTCTTTTCGGTTCCGGCGCTGCCGCTTCCTCTTTTTCCCTCTGATAGGGCAGCAGTCCCGTTAACACAGCTTGCGTCCGTCTTCTTTCCTCGCTTTCCACATCGAGGCGCCGGCGCAGACCGCCAATAACGTTGCTCTTGTCCCGCAGGCGCTGTTCTGCTGCTTCAAGCCTGGCCTGCATCTCTCTAAGTTCGCCTGTTTCACCAGGGTTAACGCCGAACGGTTGTGTTTCCTGTTCAGCCGCTTACAGCGGGGTAAACCCTATGGAGTTGAGCAGGGTCAATCTTGTAGGAGCCGTTATCCTGCTTTTCGGCTGATATGGAGCCGTTCTTGATTGCCCGCGAAATAGCCGCTTTGCTCTTGCCCGTCGCCTTTGCTGCTTCTCCAAGGGTGTATCGCATGGGTGTGTCGATTCGTTCAGTTTGGCGTTAACTTAAACAGTTACATATGTTCACACTTCGATTTTACTCGTCCTGGGCGCGGCTTTTTGCTTTGGCAGATTTTGCGTCTGTGCTGAACAGAAAAACACCACGCGCCAGCTTTATTCTTGTCGGGGCTTTCCCACGATCAAGCCTGAAGACGTATATATGAAATATGGTCCGACTCGGGAAAGGGGCTTGAAACGCATTTTACGAGGTCGTTTCTTCACTCTGACAGGCGAACGATGTGCCGTGGGCAGTTTTGCAAATGCCAGACAGATCTGGCTGATTTTGTACGAGATCAACACGCTCAGGTGGTGGTCGCCTCTTAACCTCCCGCTGGTCCATGAAGGGGGGTGTATGGTTTTTTGTTGGGGCATTCGGGCTGGCGGGGAAAGAATTTAGTTTGCCGACAACTCTTATTTTGCATATAAAGTTTACAACATAGACAGATTAAGGAGAGAATGAGCCGTGGATGAAACTGCAACTGTTTCTGCAAGAATACCGGTTGGTACCAAAGAACGGCTTGAAACGCTGGCGAAGGCTACAGGCCGGAAGAAAGGCTTTTTGATTGCTCAGGCTGTGGAAGCCTATCTTGAAATCCAGGCATGGCAAGTAGAGGAAACCCTAAAAGCTATCGAGGAAGCTAATTCGGGAGATTTTGCAACGGACGAAGAGATGAGGGTTTTCCGTGCCAGGTGGTTATAAAATTCGCTGGTTGAGGACTGCCCTGAAAAACCTGGATGCCGAAGCAGATTATGTTGCTCAGGATAATCCTCAAGCGGCGGCAGAACTGGTAAAGCGTGTATTCGATAGTGTTGATGTTTTGGCGAAGAATCCTGCAATTGGTCGTCCTGGTCGCGTACCGGATACGCGGGAACTCGCCGTAACAGGCACTCCGTACATTGTGCCGTACAGGGTTAAGGGCAGGACTGTCGATATCCTTCGGGTTTTTCACGGTGCCAGGCGGTGGCCTTCGGGTCTTTAACCCGAAGGGGAGGGGAAATGGGCAAGGAAGGAGCGGCCCTTTGTTCGGGCAATGGTCATCACGTCGAACAGTTGGGGGGAAGTGAAGTACACAGGCCCTAAACGCAGCACATGTTAAGAGGATGTGCTTTTGACGGTGTTGGCGCTTCTGGACGGCAAAAAGAACCGTCAGGTTGAGGATGTGGAAGGCAAATCGACCTGCTCCTGTCGGGGCCCCCTGTTGCCAGTGCTGCGCCTTATGGGCTACACGGGAAAGAGCTACGGACGGACGGATTACACACGAGTAGTTGAGGCGCTTAGGAGGATGGCAACGATTCGTGCATTGTGCTGCCATCTTAGATCAAAACCCCATCTCTTTTAGATACTTATAGAATTATTATCCGTAATTCCTTATCAAACAGTGTAAAAGGAAACGCTCATTTATTCTAGACATGCGTTATGTATTGAAAAATAGGTCTATTTTTAACTGAAGTCGTATAAAATAAACTATGCATTTGGTTTTCCTTAACAGACAGGTGGATTGGCTCTGGCTGCTACTCTGAATGGAAAATCGATATATAAGTCAAGAAAAATTCATAATGTTTGGCTAACCATCTAAACATACAAGGGTTCATTATTCTATGGCCGTACAGTGAACGAATCGTTGCCGTCCTCCTGTTCGCGAAAGAGCACCATCTGGGGCGACCCGGATTATTCGGTTTCCGCGACCAGGACTTGTGCCGGGTCTATCGTGTGGCACTTGCCAACCGAAACGGGATGAGCGCATCTTTCCATTCGGGAAACGGGATACCGGATCGGGTACTGTATTGAGCAGACCAGGGAGGTCGGCCCTGGAAACAGCGGTCTCGGGAGAAAAGCTGTTGCAATTCGTTTGACTCTCATAAACGTTTGGCCTAAAATTCAATCTACTTAAACGGCCGTTAGGGGTGCCCGGCTTGCGCCGGGCTGAGAAAAAACCCTCAGATTACCTGATCTGGCTAATACCAGCGTAGGGAAATGGCTTTGAAAATGATTGATTGATTTTCACAAGACCGTTTGCCTTTGCACAATCAAGGGCGCGGTCTTTTTTATTTGTGCGGGAGGATCGAAGACACAATGGAAGATTCCTTGATAATAGCCGGACGCGGATTTTCTTCGAGACTTTTGATCGGTACTGGCAAGTTCTCCAGTGCGCAAGTTATGGAAAAGGCTATGGAAGCCTCGGGGGCCGAAATCGTTACGGTAGCGCTTCGAAGAGTGGAACTCAAAAACCCGCGCGATACCATTTTAAACGCCGTCGACAGGTCAAAATATCTCCTGCTTCCCAATACATCCGGGGCCGCTAACGCGGAGGAAGCCGTCAGGCTGGCGCGCCTTGCTCGTGCCGCCGGATGCGAACCCTGGGTAAAGCTCGAGGTTACTCCGGATCCGCGCTATCTTCTTCCTGATCCCGTGGAAACCCTCAAAGCGACCGAAATACTTGTAAAAGAAGGCTTTGTCGTGCTTCCCTACATCCAGGCCGATCCTATTTTGGCTAAAAGGCTCGAAGACGCCGGCGCGGCCACGGTCATGCCCCTTGGGGCTCCCATCGGGTCCAACCGTGGAATCAGGACCCGCGATGCCATCGAAATTATTATAGAAGGGGCCAACGTTCCGGTCGTGGTCGACGCGGGGCTCGGGGCGCCCTCACATGCGGCTCTGGCGCTCGAGATGGGTGCCGACGCCGTCCTGATCAATACTGCGATTGCCGTGGCCGCCGATCCCGTGGCAATGGCCGAGGCTTTCAAAATGGGCGTGCAAGCCGGCCGGAAGGCCTTCTTGGCGGGTCTGGGCGACTGCTGTCTGCAAGCCCAGGCCTCCAGTCCGCTTACAGGATTTCTCAGGTGAGCCTATGAGTTTTTATGACGAGATTAAAAGTACCGGTTGGGCCGAGGTCCAAAAGGAAATAGAAAGCCGCTCCGATGCCGATGTCGACGTGGCTTTGGGAACCTTTCGCTCCGCGGGCGCTGACGTCCGCCACTTTATGAGCCTTCTTTCGCCTGCGGCCGGAAGGCATCTCGAAAGAGCCGCCGGCCTTGCCCGCAACATTACCCGGCAGCGATTCGGAAATACCATCGGCCTGTTTGCTCCGCTCTACCTTTCCAATTTTTGCAACAACAGTTGCGCCTACTGCGGCTTTAATTGCAAAAATCCTATAAGAAGGCTTATCCTGACGCCCCAGCAGGCAAGGGCCGAAGGCCAATTCATTCACGAGATGGGCTTTCGTAATCTTTTGCTCGTCTCGGGGGAGGCCCCGCAAGTGGCCTCTCTTGATTACTTCGTCGAGACTGCCGCACTTTTGAGGCCGCTTTTTTCCTCTTTGGCTCTTGAAATCTACCCCATGTCCGTTGAACAATACCGGACTTTGATAGCTTGCGGGGTGGACGGCCTCACGGTTTTTCAGGAAACCTACAGCGAAACGGCCTATGAGAGGTTCCACCTCGGGGGGAAAAAAAGAGATTACAAGTGGCGCCTCGAGACTCCGGAAAGAGGAGGTGAGGCCGGCTTCAGGCGCTTAGGCCTGGGAGCCCTTCTTGGTCTCGAAAACTGGCGTGTTGAAGCCTTCTTTATGGGCCTTCACGCCAAATACCTCATGCGAAAATACTGGAGGTCCCAGATTTCGATCTCTTTTCCCAGGCTAAGACCCGCGGCCGGCGCCTTTGAGGTCCCTCAGGAGGTATCGGATAAAGATTTCGCTCAGGTGCTGATAGCTTTGAGGCTCTTTCTTCCCGATGCGGGGTTTACGCTCTCGACAAGAGAGCCCGCGCAGTTGCGCGATAACCTCATTGCCCTTGGTATTACTTCGATGAGCGCAGGGTCTAAAACCGATCCCGGTGGCTACACCCACCCCCAGGCCCAGTCCGCTGAAGCCC
>JBMFHI010000056.1:0-24902 GCA_049976905.1 Syntrophobacteraceae bacterium
GCTGACTTTGAGCCGGCTAAAAATTGTATCAAGACTATCCGAGCAATGAAGGGTTACATGACGGACGATAATGGGATCGGCAACAACCGGGCAGGAAACCACCGCCTGCTCCCGTGGGCCGTTGGGAACAAAGACAGCAAGTTTCTTGCCAAAAAAGCTTTCAAGCCAGGGCGGATACGACGCAGGCCCCCGAAACCCGCGATAAATCCAAAGGCCCGCCGCCGCGATAAGCAAGACAATCAAAAGATGGTGGCCTCGCAAACGCCTCTTAGAAGCCATCGCATAATACGAGCCGGGGAGACGACTTTCCATATCCGAATTTTTCTTCGGTTCAAACGGCATTGAAAACACTCGGATTATGAGGTTTAGGGATTAGTTACCGGGATACTATTCTTAATTGGTCACTATTTCAATTTCTTTTGTCATGACCGCAAAAAGAAGCTTTGAGCGTGTATAATGAGGTAAAATGACTTCTTAAAATTTTTTTCCGCGCAAAGCAGCCTGGGCAATCTTTAAGGTTCCTCCGCTTGGCGAACAGGCTGGAAATTGCCTCAAAAGCGCAGTAAGATGCATTCCTGTCTTATTTTTGGATAATTTTCTACGGAAAGCACGGTATTGCCTATGGCTGCAAACAATTGCCCATGCGTTATAGAACCCCGCAAGGGTAGAAACGAACAATGCCTGCCGGGTAACGCCGTCCTGGTATTTAGTCCCGAGGATCTGGCATCCTTTTCAGCCTGTTTGCCGCAACCGCCCGTTCTCACCCGCAAACTCTATCTAACCGACCTGTTTACAGCTCTTGCGGGCTCCGCCCCTTTGGCAATTGCAGGCCCGATGCTTGGCGCGCCCCAAACTATTCTCGTTCTGGAAAAGATGATAGCCCTTGGCGCCGCCAGGTTCATCGCCGTCGGTTGGTGCGGGTCTCTTAGCGCCCGTGTAAAAATCGGCGATATAGTTTTACCCTTGGGGGCCGTATCGGAGGAGGGAACTTCCAGCCATTATCCCGAATGCGAATGCGCCCCTTCCTACCAACTAATCGAACTCCTAAGACCTGCGCTCCAATCGACCGGCAAGACCATTCACGAAGGCATGGTCTGGACCACCGACGCGCCCTTCCGGGAAACCTGCGCCAAGGTTAAATCCTTCCAGACTCAAAATATTTTAGCGGTCGATATGGAAACCTCGGCTCTATTTTCCGTTGCCCGTTTTCGAGGAGTAGAGCTTGGGGTTGTTCTCGTGGTCTCAGACGATCTTTCCAGCCTTAAATGGGTCCATGGATTTAGAGACGCAGGATTCAAGCAATCTCGGCAAAAAGTTATACAATCCGTATTGACACTATTTTCCGGAAAATAACCTATGACGGACCGCCTCATGGTAGATGAAGATGAAAAGGATGTTTTGTCCAAACTCTGCGAGCTTAGACGGCTCATCGACTATCACAATCACCGCTACTACGCATTGGATGATCCGGAAATAAGCGATGCGGAATACGATAAGCTCTTTCGTGAGCTGGTCGATCTGGAAAAAGAACATCCCGAACTTATAACGGCCGATTCTCCCACCCAAAGGGTTGGCTTTGCACCCGTTGAGAAGTTTTTGCCCTTCCACCACGACGTGCCCCTTCTTAGCCTCGAAAATGCGATGAACATCGGGGAAGCGATCGAATTTGACCGCAGGGTGCGAAAACTCCTGGCAACCGAAGCGCAGATAGATTATGTCGCCGAACTCAAGATGGACGGGCTGGCCATTGAACTGGTATACGAAAACGGAAGGCTCCTTGGAGCGGGCACAAGAGGCGACGGCTTTACCGGCGAAGATGTCTCAACCAACGTCAGAACAATCCGTTCTGCCCCATGGAGGCTTTTAACCCACCCTGAGGGAGCTCCCTTGCCCGCAAAGCTTGCGGTTCGCGGTGAGGTGTTTATCGAAAAATGCGATTTCGAAAAACTAAACGAGGAAAGGTCTTCGCGCGGTGAAGCTCCCTTTGCAAATCCCCGAAACGCCGCAGCCGGGTCCCTGCGCCAGATCGATCCCGCAATCACCGCAAGCAGGCCTCTGCGGGTCTTCTTTTATGGTATGGGCACTTTCGAAGGACAAGAAGAGTTTACGACTCATTTCGATATACTGGAACAATTCAAACGTTGGGGCCTGCCCGTAAATCCGCAATCCCGACTTTGCAAGGGCATAGGGGAGGCGGTAAGCTACTTTGAGCAACTCGTTGAAAGGCGCGAGTATCTTCCCTATGAAATCGACGGAGTGGTGATAAAGGTAAACGACCTGGCCTGTCAAAGGTTGCTTGGTGAAAAATCGCGAAGTCCGCGCTGGGCTATCGCCTTGAAATTTAGCCCCTACCAGGTTCAAACACACGTCGAAGACATCCGTGTTAACGTTGGCAGAACCGGAATCATCACCCCGGTGGCGATTCTTAACCCCGTGCTGGTTGGAGGCGTTACAGTCAAACGCGCTACGCTTCACAATGTAGATGAAATCGCAAGAAAGGACATACGCGTTGGTGACGCGGTTCTCGTTCACAGAGCCGGCGACGTAATCCCCGAGGTTGCAGAGGTGATCCAGGCCAAGCGAACCGGAAAGGAAATCCCTTTCCAGATGGTTTCGCAGTGCCCGGCCTGCGGCGCAAAGGTTGTGAGACTCGCCGAAGAGGCCTTCTACAGGTGCATAAACCGCAACTGCCCCGCCCAGGTCAAGGGGGCGATCGTGCATTTTGCAAGCCGCGACGCGATGGATATAACCGGGCTGGGCGATAAGACAGTATCCCGTTTTATCGACGAAAACATTATCCGTAAAGTTTCGGATCTCTACAGACTTCGCTTTGAAAATCTTGAAAATCTATCGGGATTTGGAAAAAAATCGGCCCAAAATTTGCTCGACTCCATAGAGGCGAGCAAGCAGGTGGATCTTTCCAGGTTTTTGTACTCTCTAGGGATAAACCATGTCGGAACCTTCGTTGCCGACCTTCTCTCCAACAGCTTCGGTTCTCTTCAAAAGATTCGCTCGGCCTCAATCGAGGAACTGCAAAAGACCCGGGGGATAGGAGAAAAGGTTGCAACAGCAATAGCGGCCTACTTTTCAAACCCGGAAAACACTCTTCTCGTAGACGAACTGACCGGAGAACTTGGCGTTAAAATTGACAATCCCCAAAACGTCGAAGTTCTCGGCCCCGGGTTCTGGTCTGGAAAAACGGTTGTATTTACCGGTGGCCTTTCCACGATGAGCCGCCAAGAGGCGGCTCGGGCAGTTTCGGCAAAGGGGGCCAGGGTTACCGAAAGCGTAAGCGCAAAAACCGATTTGGTTGTTGCGGGCGTGGCTCCTGGCTCAAAACTGGACAAAGCCGCAAAACTTGGGATAAAAATATTGGATGAGGATCAATTCCTTAAATTGGTGGATGCTGACTCGTAATAGCTATTCACTGCGCCAACGGGGCCGCGATGGAAAAAAGAAGAGTTCATGTGTGGATTAGAGGTAGAGTCCAGGGCGTCTATTTCCGGGCTTATGCCCGGGACGCTGGCCGTTTGATAGGTGTGGAGGGCTGGGTTCGCAATCTGCCTGACGGCAGGGTTGAAGCCGTTTTTGAAGGAGATCCCCACAAGGTGGATGAAATGCTCGAGTGGTGCCGCAACGGCAGTCCCTTAAGCAGGGTGGAAGCCCTCGCTATAGAGTATGAAACCTACACGGGCGAATTTAAATCGTTTTCGATAGCACATTGAGAGGAGAAAAAGCAGTGAAGCAGCTCCATGAGATCCTGACACAGATTTACCAATACATGGCCTCCCACGACATCCAAACCCTTAGCAGGCAAATCAGCAACCTCGACATGGCCACCCTTGCAACAAGCATCTATACCTGGGTTATTGGAGTTCCAATATTGATTTGCCTTCTCTGGACAAAAAAATTCAAGCTAATAATAGCTTTTGCCACTTTTTGCCTTTTTTTAGTGCTTCTTCAAAAAACCATTATGAATTCAGGCGATAAAGTGAATTTGCAAAATGTATTGTCCTTTGTTGGCGGAACGACGGCTCTGATAGCATTAAACCTCTATTTGTTTTTTATCAGGCAGTGACCTGGAATCGGACACTGCCTGTGGATAAGAGATCTTTAGGACTATTTGGACCTGATCGTTACGTCGGCCGCCTCGGCCCCGTTTACCCTTTCCTTTAGTTCCTTGCCGACTTTAAAAAAAGGCAGTTTTTTAGACTCCACTTCGATCAAATGGCCTGTTTTGGGGTTTCTGCCTTTATAGCCGTCATAGTCTTTTACCTTAAAACTGCCAAAACCTCGGATTTCCAGGCGATCCGAACGCACAAGGGCTTCTTCCATGCTCTGAAATGTTACATTGACTGCGATTTCAGCAGCTTTCAGAGTGATTCCTTCAGCCTTGGCCAGTGCTTCAATCAACTCACTTTTGGTCATGACGTTACTCCTCGTTGGATCACCTTCAGGTTTCCCATATAGGGACGCAAAACTTCCGGAATTACCACGCTGCCGTCTTTTTGCTGAAAATTCTCAAGGATCGCTACCAAAGTTCTTCCAACCGCAAGCCCGGAACCATTGAGAGTGTGGACGAGCCGAGTGCGGTTTTGCCCCTTTGGGCGGTATCGGATATTGGCACGCCTGGCCTGAAAATCCTCGAAATTACTGCACGACGATATTTCCCGGTAAGTGTTCTGGCCCGGAAGCCACACTTCGATATCGTATGTCTTGGCCGATGAGAACCCCATGTCGCCGGTACACAGCAAAACGACCCGGTAGTGGATTCCCAGTTCCTGCAAGATGGCCTCGGCGTTGCCCAGCAGATCTTCCAACTGCTCGTAGGACTCTTCGGGCCTGGTAAACTTCACCAATTCAACCTTATGGAACTGGTGCTGGCGAATCAACCCACGAGTGTCTTTGCCGTGAGACCCCGCTTCGGAGCGAAAGCAAGGAGTGTAGGCCGTATACTTTAGCGGCAGCACGGATTCATCGAGTATCTCGCCGCTGTGAATATTGGTAACAGGCACCTCCGCGGTTGGAATGAGCCAATAGTCCCATCCTTCGAGCTTAAATAAATCCTCTTTAAACTTGGGAAGCTGACCGGTGCCTCGCATGCTCGCACTGTTCACCATGAAAGGCGGCAGCACCTCGGTATATCCGTGGCGCCTCGTATGCATATCGAGCATAAAGCAATACAGGGCACGCTCCAACGCCGAACCTGCCCCCCAATAGAGGGTGAACCTGGCCCCCGCGATTTTTGCACCCCGTTCGAAATCCAGTATCCCAAGGTCTTCTCCGATTTCCCAATGAGGCCTGGGTTCAAAATCATACTCAGGCCTTGTCCCCCACGTCCGGATTTGCGCATTATCATTCTCGCTGCTCCCCACGGGGACCGAATCGTGAGGAACATTGGGGATGGCAAGAAGAAATTCCATGAATTCCTGTTCAACCTGGCCAAGATGCAAATCAATGGACTTGATTTGCTGACCCAAAACCTTCATCTCTTCAACCAGGTCGGCTGCGTCCTTTTTTTCCTTCTTTAGCCGCGCTATCTCCTCGGAGGCCACATTGCGGCGGTGTTTTTTTTCTTCCACATCGACTAACAGACGCCGTCTGGTTTCATCGAGCTTTAAAAGAGGTTCGAGATCCAGATTGGATTGACGGTTTGCAAGCATCCGGCGCACCAGTTCCATATTGTCTCGAACAAATTTGACATCAAGCATAATTTTGGCCTCAGCGTAACGATTTGCCTAATTTTCCAGGACCCCAAACACCGGCCCTTTTATCTTCGAAACGGTATTTTGTCAATTCTTTTCGTTACTTCAACAAGTTGGATCAACCACGCGAAGCGGTGCTACTCAAATTGGGAACTGACAACCTTTACGCTGTAGTTGGTAAGCGTGCTTATCTCAGGAAGGTCGTGAAAAACGAGCACAAAAGGCACCACACCCGATGGAGGGATCCGTACGTCCTTGAGATTCTGCCCTTCCCGGTGCAACATTTTATCCTGAATCTCTGAGAACTTGAGATGAATGATATCATTGCGGGTAAGCGGATTGCCGGCATAACAGCTCTGAGTCAGTACGGCAGTGTCCTTTCTGTTGAACAATTGTCCCTGAATCATAACAAAACTGACCGGCTTGCTCGATTTGTTACTCACTTCTCCCTCGATAACGAGCACCTCCCCTGCACTCATGCTTTCAAGATAATAGGCCTTCATTTTATCTGAAATTGTAACAATGGGCTTTTGGACCTGAACGGGAACTTTTTTAACCGCGAGGATCTTGGAGCGGCCAACGAATTGAAAAATCAGGGCCGTAACCAAAATAAGCGCAAGGGTGATAATTGCGGGTATGAAAAATTTCTTTACCGCAAAGCGCTCTTTCACACTCCCCGTGGACAACTGAGCCTCACTGCCGTCTCCATCGTCACGGCGCTCGGCATCGGGCATGTAGCTATTTTCATCATCCGAGATTTCAATATGAATAAGGTCGTCTTCGTCATCAGGTTGATCGACTGTGAATACTTCATGGCATTTAGAACATCTCACTCTATTCCGGGTCTTATTGAGTCTCTCCGAATCCAGCCTGAATTTTGTTCCGCAAGATCTGCACTTAATAACTAGTGTCGCCATTTATCATCCTTCGGCAAAGGGTATTAGTCGGAGGCAGGAACAGGGTCGTCAAAACACACCTCATTTATTCCCGGCAGGTTTCTAAAATTTTCCGAAAAATCCAGCCCGTAGCCGACAAGAAAACCTCTGTCCACCGTCAGCCCAACGTAATCGGCAGTAATTTCAACCTCGCGGCGCTCGCGCTTGTCCACCAAGGCGCAAATTTTAACCGATTGGGCGCCAAGGTTGGAAATATGACTGAGCAACCACTTCAGAGTCAAGCCTGAATCGATTATGTCCTCGACCACCAACACGTGGCAGCCCTGCAAGGCAAGCTCGACGTCTTTGGTTAACCTTACCTTTCCACTCGTCTTTGTTTTGTCCCCGTAGCTGGAAACACGCACGAAATCCAACCTGACCGGGAAATGTATACGCCTTACAAGATCGGCCATGAATATAAATGCACCATTCAAAACCCCTACCAAAACTAGATTTTTGCCCTCATAATCACGGCTTATCCGCCCGGCTAATTCATCGACACACCGGTTGAGCTCCTCGGGTGAATCACGCTCCAAAAGCCGATACTCAGCCATAACAAATCACCCCTTGATCAAGAAGGCTTTCCATATTTACCCAGTGCGTTGCATTCTACTGAAAACAATACCAAATTTCAATTCCAATTGACATTGATAAAAGAGTCCACACGCAAGGCTGGCATGGATACGGAAAACTGTTTTCCCTTACTGGCTTATTATGTTATTTAACGAAAATTAAATTTTCGAAATGGAGGAAAGTGATGCGTGAAAAAGTTGAACAGGCGCTTGCCAAAATAAGGCCAATGCTGGAAAGAGACGGCGGGAGCGTTGAATTAATAGATATCGTTGGCTCCGTTGTCAAGGTGCGGCTTACCGGCGCCTGTCATGGGTGCCCTATGAGCCAGATGACCTTGAAATCGGGAGTCGAACGGATTATCAAACAGGAAGTCCCGGAAGTCACCGAGGTTGTAGCAGGCTAAGCGGCGCCGGAAACCTTCCTGGTTTTTCCTGTGCGCGGCGGCCTTTTTTACTCGCTCTTACCTGTTGTAAGGTTCCCCTTTGAGGATAGTAAAAGCCCGGTAAAGTTGCTCGACGAGCATCAACCGGGCAAGATCATGAGGAAAGGTCATTTTCGATAAGGACAAAACTTCTCTCGCGCTTTCGAGCAATTTGGCCGATACGCCAACCGGCCCCCCGACAACGATCCAGACGTCGGGAACGGCTGAAAAAATAAGACGTTCCACAAACTTTGAAAGACCTCCCGAGTCCAGTTGCCTCCCCCTTTGGTCCAGAACTATCAGATGCGAATCGGGTCCAGTCACTTTGAGGATGCGCTCGCCTTCACGGTCGCAAACGACCTCATCTGCCACACCGGTAGAGATCTTTTCGGCCTTCACATAATGAATTTGCAACTTGCAGTAATGCACCAGTCTTTTCACATAGCGATCGATTGCCGATTCCATGTCGCCAAAGGCCGTTTTTCCAACAAACACCAGATGGATGTGCATCGAGTTTCCGCTGACTTTCAGGGGGCGATTGCAGCCATAAGGAATTCACGATTTCCCTTGGGCCCCAGAATCGGAGAGGGAATCGTTCCAAGGATTCTAAAACCCAGACCTGCGGCAAATTCGCTCACAGCTTCGCACACCTTCCCATGCACCTCCGGGTCCCGGATGACTCCAGAACCTTTCGAAACCTCTGCCCTGCCGGCTTCAAACTGGGGCTTTATGAGCGTAATCAAAACGGCTCCGGCCTCCAAGAAATTCATTACCGCCGGGATAACGAGCTTAAGAGAGATAAAGGAAGCGTCGATAGTGGCAAGAGCTATGGATTCAGGTACGAGGGCGGCGGAAAGATAGCGTATGTTCTTTCTCTCAAGGACCACAACCTTAGGGTCGTTTCTAAGTTTTAAGGCCAACTGCCCGTATCCGACATCGACCGCATAGACTTTTCGCGCGCCAAAAGAAAGCAAACAATCGGTAAACCCGCCCGTCGAGGCCCCGACGTCCATCGCCGTTTTACCCAAGACCTCGATGGGAAACGATCGGATGGCATATTCGAGTTTGAGCCCGCCCCTGCTGACGTAAGGGATCGCTTCTCCGATCACCTGGATTTGCCAATCGCAAGGGACTCTGTGTCCGGCTTTGGTCATGACCTTGCCGTTCACCAAGACCTTTGCCGCCATGATCAAAGACTGAGCGCGTTCGCGTGAAGGGGCCAAACCTTTGTCCAAAAGCAGTTTATCTAATCGCTCTAAGCACCTGGCCATGGTTGTAATTCAGCAATTTGAGGGCTGCCCTTTCGATGGCGTCGCTATCGATCCCGCACAGGTTTCTGAGTATATCCTGGCTTCCATGAGGTACAAAGAAATCACAGACTCCCAACCGCTTAAAAGCTTTTGGGAAAAAAGACTCTTCTTCAAACATCTCAAGTATTGCGCTCCCAAACCCACCCTGGAGCATATTTTCTTCAACCGTTATGACCGCCTCGGTCTTTTGTGCCCACGATAAAATAAGTTCACGATCAAGAGGCTTTACGAACCGGGCGTTTATAACCGCAGCTTCAATCCCTTGTGAATCCAGGCGCCGCGCTGCTTCCATGGCACTTTGCACGGTAGAGCCTATGCCAACTATCAGCAGGTCTTTTCCAGGCCGCAAAAGCTCGCCCCGGCCAACCTCAAGGGCTTTCATTTCCAAATCGAGCGCAACGCCCTGCCCTTCCCCCCTGGGATAGCGAACGGCTGCCGGACCGTCTAGGTCCACGGCCGTCTTCAACATATGCTGAAGCTCATTTTCATCTTTTGGCGCCATCAGCACCATATTGGGCATAGCGCGAAGAAACGACAGATCGAAGACCCCGTGGTGCGTGGGCCCGTCTTCACCCACGAGTCCCCCTCGGTCCATTGCAAAAACAACGGGCAGGTTTTGGAGGCACACATCATGGAGCACCTGGTCATAGGCGCGCTGGAGAAAGGTCGAATAAACAGCTACAACGGGTTTAAACCCTTCGGTGGCTAGACCGGCGGCGAAGGTAACGGCATGTTGTTCAGCTATGCCTACATCGAAAAATCGGTCGGGGTGGGCTTCGGCAAAAGAGTCGAGTCCGGTGCCCTGAGGCATCGCCGCCGTAATGCCTATCACTTTGGGGTCAAGGTCGCCCAGCTTTCTCATCGCAGCCCCGAAGACCTTAGTGTAGGACGCATAGGTCGCCTGTTCGATGTTTCTGCCGGAGGTAACGTCGAAAGCCCCTACGCCGTGAAATCTTGTAGGGTCTTTTTCCGCCAGTTCGTAGCCCTTCCCCTTCTTTGTGAGTACATGAACCAGAACAGGGCCCTCGATATTTCCGGCCATTTCAAATGTTTCGATCAACTTATCGATGCGGTGACCGTTGATGGGACCAATATATTTAAATTCCAGAGCCTGGAAAAGCATTCCAGGCGTAAAAAAGCTTATCAAGGAATCGACGCTTCGCCTGAGCACCTGGAGGATATTGGGGCCCACCCCGGGGATGGAGTTAAGAAAGTCCTCCATTTCCCGTTTGAGGTAAGTAAGGGTTTTACCGGAAAGCTTTCGGCTCAAAAAAGAAGAGAGCGAACCGACATTGGGGGAAATAGACATTTCGTTGTCGTTTAGAACCACTATGAGGTTTCTGGCGAGATCCCCGGCGTTGTTTAACCCTTCGAAAGCCATTCCGGCTGTCATGCTCCCATCACCTATGACAGCGATGGTTCGCGCCTGAGTCCCCTTCAGGTGGTTGGCCACAGAAATTCCCAGGCCCGCGGAAATGCTCGTACTCGAATGGCCAACGCCAAAGGCGTCATATTTGCTCTCCGAGCGTTTAGGAAAGCCGCTTAATCCCCCATACTGGCGAATCGTGTGAAAATCCTTCTGACGGCCCGTCAAAAGCTTGTGCGCATAGGCCTGATGGCCCACATCCCAAATGATGCGGTCATGGGCGGCATCGAACACGTAATGCAGAGCCATTGTCAGTTCGACGACACCGAGGCTTGGGGCGAGGTGCCCACCGGTTTCTGCCACCGTACCTATAATGCGTGCTCGGATTTCATCTGCTAATTCTATGAGTTGCTGATTGGTAAGGTTCCTTAGCTGATCTGGTGTTTCAATACCGGAAAGGTGCCCGCTTGCGACAACCTTGTTTTTCAATTTAGCCCCTTTCATTCTTGCCCGTCCAGCAGGTTTTCCACCAATTCAATGAAAAAATCCGAGATAAGTCAAGAAAATTTATCCTCTGCGAACCAGCAGGTAACGAGCGATCGCGCGCAGAGGTTCAGCAGCTTCACCAAAGCCCGAGAGCGCTTCGAGCGAGCTGTCCACATGCTCTTTAGCAGCGGCCCTTGACTCGATCACGCCAAGAAGCGCAGGGTAGGTCATCTTATTTTTAGCCGCGTCCGATCCGGGGGTCTTTCCCATAAGCGTCGAATCCCCCTCCACATCGAGCAGGTCGTCGGTAATCTGGAAGGCCAGTCCCATATGATGGCCGTAGGTCTTTAAGGCCTTGGTTCGCTCCCGATCGCCTCCACCAAGGATTGCCCCGATCTCCAGGGAAGCCGAAAGCAGGGCGCCGGTCTTATGAATATGCATATACTCGACTGTAGCAAGGCTAACCTTTTGGTTTTCACATTCGAGGTCAATTACCTGGCCTCCGATCATCCCCCTGTAGCCCGCAGCCTTGACAGCGATCCGGATCACATCGACCACCCTGTCGGGGTTTATCCCCACGCCTGCACAAGAGGCAAAGGATTCGAAGGCTTCCGTCAAAAGAGCGTCCCCCGCAAGAATGGCAACCGATTCCCCGAACACCTTGTGATTGGTAAGAACCCCACGCCGGTAGTCGTCATTATCCATGGCAGGCAAATCATCGTGGATAAGCGAATAGGTATGAATCATCTCCAGAGCGCAGGCCGCGGGCATAACAGGCCATAGGTCGCCCCCCACCACTTCGGCCGCCGCAAGGCACAGTATAGGCCGAAGCCTTTTCCCACCCGCAAAAAGACTGTATCGAGCGGCTTCGACAACCCTTTTTTCAAGTCCGGAGGCAGTCGGAAAAACCTTCTCCAGCGCCTCTTCCACTATTTGCTTTCGCCGGCCCAAATAGCCTTTCAGATCGAATTCATCCATAAACGCTCACGAGAGTAAGAATTATTAATAAAATTTAGACAGGCTCGCTGCCGCAACAACCTGCTTTTGCCTGCCCCAGCCCGACATAAAATACTAACATGGCAAAGTTGGAACTTCCAACCACAAAAGATAAGACAACCCGGGCAGCCCCGGTTTCAATCCTGCTCGTCCATATCGCTTCTTCCAGACTCGAAGGCAACCGATTTCCACTCTCCCTGCTGATCTTTTAAAAGCATCCGCACCTTATTTTCAGCCTCTTCGAGCTTTCCGTGACAAAGCTGCGCGGTCTTTATTCCTTCGGAGAAACACTCCATGGCTTCTTCAAGAGGCAGTTCGCCTTTTTCCAGCTTCTCCACCAGGGTTTGAAGCTTTTTCAGCGCATCTTCAAAGAGGTCGCTTTTCTTTCTGGTCAAGGTACTCACCCTTTCTTTTGCGTCCGATCGTTATGCGGTTTCTCAACCAAACACTCAAGCATCCCTTCCGCCAGGCGCACCATGACCCTCTCTCCAGGTTGGGCCTGTGTGAAGCTCCTTATAACTTTTCCGTCCGTCAGTCTATATGTAATCGAATAGCCGCGCAAAAGAACCGAAAGCGGATTAAGGGTCTCCAGGCGCGACAGGCTGTTTTGCAGGGTTTGCCCGTAGCCGTCCAGAATACGACGGTAATGAAGGGCAAGCTCCTTTGTCAGGCTGCCGATTTGGTCGCGGCTTTTTCTGATGCGCTCATCCGGATTGTGATAGATGAGCCTGCCCTGAAGATGTCCGCATGTCAACCGCTCCTTTTCAAGACGCCTTCTAATGGATAAAGTAAGGCGTTCAAGACGGTCATCAAGGGTGAGCCGAAGGTTTGCAAGACGATTCAAGGGGTGGGTGATTCGCCCCTCAAGGTATTTTAGCCTGAACCCCAGGGTGTCAAATCTTGTGCGCAGGACTTTTATCAACCGGTCCCTGTTTGCCTGCAGCTCCCGGTGAAACTCTTCAAGTCTTCTAACAATCCACTCGGCAGCAGCCGTGGGGGTTGGCGCGCGCATGTCCGCGACCATATCGGCTATCGTAAAATCAATCTCATGGCCTACGGCGCAAATCGTTGGAATCGAACAGGCCGCAATCGCCCGGGCTACGATTTCCTCGTTAAAAGCCCAAAGGTCTTCGATGCTTCCCCCTCCGCGCCCAACGATCAAAACGTCCCAGTCATAGCGGCCGCTGAGCATGCCCGCAACCCCAAGAGCTTCTGAGATCTCCAATTTGGCCTCGGCCCCCTGCACGGCCACCGGTAAAATCGTTACCGTTACCGGATAGGGACTTGCTTCCAGCACCTTTAAAATGTCCCTTACCGCCGCACCGCTACTGGAAGTAACCAAACACACATTCAAAGGGCAAAGCGGCAGGGCCTTCTTTCGGGTGGCATCGAAAAGTCCTTCCCCCTCAAGCTTTTTTTTAAGATTTTCAAAAGCTAACTGCAACTGCCCGGCCCCAAGGGGTTCCATAATCTCCACGATCAGCTGGTAATCGCCTCTTGGCTCATAGACGCTAAGGCGGGCCTGGCAGAGCACCTGCATGCCCGATTGGGGAACAAAACGCAGGTAACGGTTCTGAGCGCGAAAAAAAACAGTGTTTATCTGGCTGCCGGCGTCCTTTAGCGTAAAATAGTAGTGTCCGGAAGCCGGGACCCTGAAATTTGAAATTTCCCCCTTAACCCAGACAAAAGGAAACTTTTTTTCCAAAAGCGTTTTAATCTGGGAGTTGAGGCCACTTACCGTGAGAATCCCGCTCTCGTCATCTCTTTGCACTTGGAGCATATGCGCGTTTTTTCCGTTATCTAAACAATTTTGGGTCCATCGCATCGCGGAGCCCTTCGCCAACGAGGTTGTAGGCGGTAATGCTCGCAAATATGGCAATGCCGGGAAATATGGTCAGCCACCAGGCAAAATCGATATAATCACGGCTCTGGGAAAGTATATCTCCCCAGCTGGGAGTCGGAGGCTGGACGCCGAATCCCAGGAAGCTCAAACTCGACTCGGTAAGGATCGCCCCGGCAATCCCGAAGACCGCGGATACCAACACGGGCGCCATGGCGTTAGGCAGCATGTGAAAGAATATAATGCGCTTATCGGAAGCCCCAAGGGCCCGCAACGCCGTTATGAAATCGAGCTGTTTAAGTTTTAAAAATTCGGCGCGCACAAACCGCGCTATCCCCATCCACCCCGTAAGTCCAATCACCACCATTATGTTGTATATGCCCCCACCCTTTACCGCGATAATGGCTATGATCAAAAAGAAGGTGGGAATTGTCAGCATTATTTCGATAAGCCGGCTTACCACTATATCGATCCATCCTCCAAAATATCCCGCAAGGGCGCCAAGAAGTATGCCGACTATCACGGCTATGCCCACGGCGACAAAACCAACGGAAAGCGATATCCGCGCTCCGTAGATCATTCTGGCCAAAACATCGCGGCCGCTGTCGTCGGTGCCCAGCCAGTGCTTGGTGCTCGGCCCGGAAAGGTAATCAAGCAGGTTGTACTCATCGGGTGAATACTTATCTATCGGCCAGAGGGCAATTGCGCCGCCGTCCCGGCTGACATGCTGAAAAATGAAGGGATTGTCTTTCCTAAGCTCCTTCCAGGCGAAAGGGCCCACTCTGTCTTTTTGCCGCCCGGAGAAGAGGGGCAAAAATATCTTGCCCCCATGATAGAAGAATAGAGGCTTGTTGTTGGCAAGAAGAGGGGCAAACACGGCGACAAAAATCATAAAAATAGTGACCCAGAGTCCCAAAACAGCCAGTTTCTTTTTCCTGAAATGGTGACCGACCATTTTCCAATAGGTACTGGGCATCTGGCTGCCGTTTACCTCTAAATCGGTTGTAGCGATTTTACCATTTAACATTCGAGAGCCACGCCTCTTTTACTCGAGCTTAATGCGGGGATCGAGGACCGCATAGAGAATGTCGGAAACAAGAAGACCGATAAGGGTCAGAAACCCCGAGATCGTCGTAATTGCCATAATGACCGGATAGTCGCGGCTAAGCACAGCCTGAAAGCCCAACTGCCCCATGCCCGGAATCGAGAAAATAGACTCAATGATCACACTGCCGCCAAACATTGCCGGCAACAAAAGCCCCATGATGGTTACAAGTGGAAGCAAGGCGTTTCTGAATGCATGTTTAAAGATAACCACACGCTCGGATAGCCCCTTTGCCCGCGCCGTCCTCACATAGTCTTCCCGAATAACTTCGAGCATGCTCGCCCGCGTAAGCCTTGAGAGGTAGGCAAGGCCGCCGTAGGTAAGGCAGGCGACCGGAAGCACCATGTGCCAGAGCCTGTCGAAAAGCCAGGGCAGCATTGCCATCGAATGGCTGCCAAGCGAGGATATGCCGTAAACCGGGAATATGTCGAAAAAACTACCACCTCCCAGAAACATTATGAGCAGCATGGCGACCCAAAAATTTGGAAGCGAATAGAGGAAAAAGAAGCCAAGGGTCAATATTTTATCAAAAAAGGCCCCCTCGTGGGTCGCCGAATAGATGCCAAAGGGAATTGCTATCAGATAGACCAAAAAAATCGAGGTGATATTTAGTTCCAGGGTAATGGGAAGCCGCTCGGCGATCTTATCCAAAACCTTGCGGTGATCGGTAAACGAATAGCCGAAATTGAGGGTAAAAATTCGCTCTACCCAGAGGTAGTATTGGACATAGAGGGGTTTATCCAATCCGTAGAGTTTTTCGGTCTGCTTTATGATCTGCGCGGAGGTGGTCGTATGGCCCCCGAGCGCCCCCTGCCCTTTGAGCATCTGGAGCTTCATCGCGGCCGGATTGCCGGGCGCAAGCTGAATGATGACAAAGGTAATGAGGGTTATCCCCAAAAGAGTGGGAACGATCTGCAAAAGTCTTTTTATTATGTAGGCTTGCATATGCTCTTTTTCTAATGGCTGCTTCTTAAGCCTCAAACACTAATCACCGCCGTTTTTAAGCCATTCCTCGATGAGGCGATAGGAAATGGAAACAGGCGTTGGGAGCTTTACCGCTCGGTTTGCCACGGCCTCTCTTAGCTCGCTTCGAGAAAACCAGCGGGCATCTTCGAGTTCTGCATCCCCAAGCGTTATGGAATTGTTTTCGGCATCAGCCGTAAAGCCGAGCATGAGCGAGCACGGGAAAGGCCAGGGCTGGGAGGAATGATACCGGATATTTTTAACCCCAACCCCGGCCTCCTCGAAAATCTCTCTGGCAACCGCGGCCTCTATGCTCTCGCCGGGTTCGACAAAGCCTGCCAAAACCGAGTACATCCCCGGGGGCCAGATTTGCTGCCTTCCAAGCAAACATTTTTCTCCGTGCCGTATAAGCACGATTATGGCTGGATCCGTTCGTGGAAAACGAAGCGCCCCGCATTGCGGGTTGGTGCAGGTGAGGCAGTGGCCGCCTTCCCCGATTTGATTGCGCGCCCCACAAACCCCGCAGAAACGGTTTCGAGTGTGCCAATAAGTCAGGGCCTGGGCGTAGGCAAGAAGGGCGCCATCCTCTTGGGAAAGCAGTGGAGCTACGGCTCGCAGATCCTTAAACCCTCCGAGCCCATCGAAGGATTCGAAGTCCTTTTCTTCCAAGGCCACGGCAAAATAGGCGCGCCCCTCAGCCTCGCCCAAAAAGAAGGCCGAATCGATTTGCTTGTGGCGCAAAAACTGCGACGGACTAAAAAACACGGGCGCGGGAACTTCCCCTTCGGATACGAGCACCTTAGACTGGCGCACGGGAATGAAAAAAGATTTCCGGTCCTCCATTTTGCCCGCCAGCCAGCCGGGGTCCTTGCGCCGATTGTGTTCGCGCTCCAATCCCCTGGCCACGAAGGTATGGTGTGCCGATTTTTCCAAATTTTGCATCATGAATAAACCTAGTATTTTTGTTCCGCTTTCGGAACCCACCAGTAGAGTGAATCAAGCCCCATGGGATAAACTACTACATTTTGGAATCTTCTCGAAACAGCTTCAAGCGCCTTGGGGGTAAAAAGAAAGGTATAGGGCTGCTCCTCGTGGATGATTTCCTGGAGACGGTAATACATCTTTCGCCTTTTTACCGGGTCGAATTCCCTTCGGGCAGCCACGATGAGCTTGTCGGCCTCCGCATTTTTAAAGCCCACGAAGTTAGACCCCCCCTTTATTGCCTGCGAGGAATCCCAAACCTGGTAGGGATCGTTTTCCCAGCCAAGCGACCAGCCAAGGGCGCAGGCATCGAAATCGTCATCGTTTATTTTTTGAAGGAAAACAGCCCATTCGAGCCTTTGGATAGTCATTTCTATGCCTATCTCGTGTAAATCCTCTTTGAGAATCGTAGCAATCTGCAAGGCAAACTTTGGCCCCGCGGGGATCAAGAACTGGAATTGAAAGGGTTTTCCATCTTTTTCCAGGTCGTATCCGCCCGGAGGGTAATTCCAGCCCGCAGATTTAAGAAGCGCCAGGGCTGCCTTGGGGTCGTAGGCAAAGGGCTTGATATCCTTATCGTAATCGGGGCTGTTTATATAAAAGGGACCCGTGACGATAGCCCCGAGACCAAAGAGGATTTTCTTTAGAACAAGTTCGCGCGGCACGAGCATCGTCATCGCCTGCCGCACTCTTTTATCGGAGAAAATCGGCCGCCTGCAGTTCCAGCCGATAAATCTGTAGAGAGGCTGATAATAGGAGATTTTTCGAAAATTTTCTGTAAAGCGCTTGTTTTCGGTCTCCCGCGCCCATTGAATGGGGTCAAGGCTCATGGTATCGAGCCCCCCCTGCTTTAAGACCTGGAGAGCAACAGTGGAATCGGTAATGATTTTAAAGACCCTGCGATCGATTGCCGGCCTTTGACCCCAGTAGTCCTCGTTACGGACGAGAACAATCTGGTTGCCGGTCTTCCATTCGAGCAGCTTGTAAGGACCAGTGCCGATCGGGTCTCTGCCGATAGGACTCGCATTGAAATCCTCTCCTTTTTTAAAAAGATGGGCAGGCACGATGGGAATACCCCCGCACATCTCGAGGGCAAGATAATAGGGGACTCTGTAATGAAAGACAATGGTGTAGTCGTCAGGAGCCTCGACCTTGGTGATATTCTGGTAGTAGACACGAAGAGGCGCCGCGTCGACCTTCGGGTCCATTATGCGCTCATAGGAAAAAACGATATCTTTTGCCGTAAACGGTTGGCCGTCGCTCCATTTTATGTTTTTCTTAAGAAAAAAAGTGTATGTAAGATGGTCGGGAGAAATTTCCCACCTGTTGGCAAGCACCGGGACAAGCTTTAAAGACTTTGCATCTCTTTTAAGCAGAGATTCGTAGATATAGCCGTTGACCGCTCCAGCATAAGCGTCGACGGCCGTAATGGGGTTAAGGGTCGCGGGTTCGGCGGCAAGGTTGGTCACAAGCCAGTCGCCAAAGACTCTGTTTTGGGGCTGCGTCAGTTCACCGGAAGCCATGGCCGGTTGGACAAGACAGGCAAGAACCAATAGCAGACAAGGCAGCTGAGCCGCAAAAAAATCCAGGGTCTTTATTTTCATCCGCTAACTTCCCTTATGCCTTCCCGCTTTGAGATCGGCCTTAAAATTTATTCTTTATATAATAATGCCGCCCCTATTAGCAATTAGACAAAAATTTATTGTGTTTGCCTGTTCAGAATCCGGGCCGGCCAATCCAAGCCCCATGGGGAAGCGGCTTTAGCGCCTTTTATAAGTTTATTCGCATTGATTTTCAAAAAATTACCCGAACCTGGTTGCAAATGGCCTGTTTTTGGTAAAATGAGTTCAAGGAGTCAAGGGCAAAAGGGGCGACCTCCGGCACTTAGCACCAATAGTGCAAATAAAAAGCATGGAACTCGCAATTGACACTGCTCCGGGAAGGAGATAAGCTTTGCGAAATTTATTTTCTCAGGCTAAAAACGGCCCGGGCTTTTGGGATCCTTTTAAAGTCTTTATCCAACTGCAACGGAGCGCAGACTCTATGTTTTTTTCCATGGGTACGAACCATCGCAAGGAAGAGCGGATTTGCTCGAACAAGGGCTTCACCCTGATTGAACTCTTGGTAGTCATGGCAATTCTTGGCCTTCTTGTGGGCCTGATAGGCTTAAATGTTTTCAAACATCTGGGTGAGTCAAAGCAGAAGGCGGCGGCAATCCAGATTTCGATGCTTGGCGACGCACTGGACGCATTCAACCTCAGCGTAGGCAGATATCCAACGACCGACGAAGGCCTTGAGGCGCTCTATAAAGACCCGGGCATCAAGGGCTGGGACGGCCCCTATCTTCGAAAGGACGTTCCTTTGGACCCTTGGGGAAGGCCCTATGTTTACCGCTGCCCTCCGGAGCACGGCGAATACTACGACCTGGAATCTCTTGGAGCGGATGGCCAGGAAGGCGGAACGGGTGAAAACGCCGATATAACGAGCTGGTAATAATCTCCTTGCGCTGCGGCCGGGCTAGCCGATCTGGGCGGCAAAGGAGCCGCTTTGGAGCATCTGGAGATGGTGGTAGGCCCCTTCCAGCTCCATCAAGTCTTCATGGCTTCCCTGTTCGACGATGCGCCCATGCTCCATGATGACAATCCGGTTGGCCCTTCTGATGGTGGAGAGCCGGTGGGCGATCACTATGCAAGTCCGGTTTTCGGTAACAGCCTTCATTGCCTGCTCGATCAGCATTTCGGTTTCAGAGTCTATATTCGAGGTCGCCTCATCGAGGATAAGAATTTTCGGATCTCTTGCAAGCACCCGCGCAAAAGCCAGAAGTTGCTTCTGGCCGGCCGACAGATCCATTGCGCCCTCGCCTACTAGCGTCTCAAGCCCCAGGGGGAGCTTTCGCAGGAAAACGTCCAACTGTGCAAGCCTTGTGATCGTTTCGATGCGCGCTTGGTCCAACTGGCGATCGAGTACTATGTTTTCTCGAATCGATCCGGGCACTATGAAAACATCCTGCATGATAAGGCCAAGGTGTTCGCGCAGCAGCCGCTTATCGAAGGAGCGAATGTCTACTCCGTCCAGCAATATTTTTCCGTGCCCCGCATCATAGAACCTTTCCAAAAGGTTGGTAATCGTGGTCTTTCCCGACCCGGTAGCCCCGATAATGGCGAGGGTGCGACCGGGTTCAATCTGGAAAGAGACGTTTTTGAGCACCGGCCGATCGGGTTCGTAGGAAAAGCCGACTTCGCGAAATTCTATATGCCCTTTGATATTATCGAGCTTTTCCGCATCGGTTGAGCGGGGAGCATACCCGCTTTCATCGAAGAGTTGGAATATCCTCTCGGCCGAGGCCATCGCCGATTGAACTATATTGTATTTTTGGGCAAACTCTCTAATGGGCTGGAAGAAAAGCCTCATATAGGAAATAAAGGCCGCCAGGACCCCTATTGTCATGTATTTTTTAAGCACCAACCCCCCGCCGTACCAAATTATGAGCGCAACGGAAAGCGATCCCATTATGTCGATCAAGGGCACAAAGATGCTAAATACCCGAATCTGGTATATAGCCGCCCCCAAGTATTTTTCGTTCATCGCCGCAAAGCGGCCTCGCATGTCTTTTTGTCTTGAAAACATCTGAATAACAGGCATACCCAGGACGGTTTCCTGCAAAAATGCGTTTATTCCGGCAAGATGAGAGCGAATCCTGCGGAAAGCCAGACGGCTTAACCTGCCAAAAAGAAGCGACACAACAAATATTATGGGGAAGGTAGCCGCAAGGAGCAGGGAAAGTCTCCAGTCCATCCACAAAAGGACAGCGAGGATGCCTACCATCCTTACCCCCTCGTTAAAAAGCGTAACGATAACGGAGGTAAACATTTCGTACATATTCTGAATATCGTTGGTGTGCCTTGTTACAAGCCTTCCAACCCGGTTGGCGCTAAAAAAGGAAAGGTTTAGGCGCATCACGTGTTTAAAGAGGCTTTGGCGCAAACCATCCATGGTTTTTTGCCCCGCCCATTCCAGAGCGACAACCTGGCAGAAGTTGGCGATAAAGGAGGTGACTATGACGGCCAGAAAAATGCAAGCGATGTGGGTGATGCCCCCGATTCTGACCGAAAGCGGCAGAGAATCGTCCAGGATGTAATGATCCATGGCAAGTTGGAGGAGCTTGGGCCATGTGAGGCTTGCCCCGGTTATGACAAGGGCAAGACCGACGGCGACGGCCACCGACTTCCACTGGGGCAGGACAAATTGGAGCAAGCGCGCTATGATTTTAAAGTCGCCGTGAAAGCGGTTTTGCTCGTCTTCCAATGTTTCCTGGTCGTAATTCATGAATCTCCGCCATTTAGAACGACACCGGCCGAGCCAAACGCGGGCACCGCTGTCTGATGGTTATAGATGCTGGCATAGAAAGCATTGCTCTCCAGCAATTCCGCATGGGTGCCCTCGCCGGCAATGCGCCCGTCTTCCAGGACGATAATCCGATGGGCATCGGCCACAGGGGCTATGCGATGAGAGACGATTATACAGGTTCGTCCTTGCAGATAAGAGGCAATGGAGCCAATTATGTCGTGTTCGGTCTCCATGTCGACGGCCGAGAGTCCGTCATCTATAATGATTACGGGTCTATCCAAAAGAAGGGCCCGCGCAATGGCTATTCTCTGCCTTTGCCCGCCCGAGAGCTTTATTCCCTTCTCCCCTATTCGGGTATCATATCCTTGGGGCATGGAGGCAATTTCGTCATGAATTGCCGCGGCCCGGGCGACCTTTTCGATCTTGTCCATACCGGCATCCGGAGAGCCGAAGGAAATGTTAAAGGCAACCGTATCGGAAAAAAGCATCACATCCTGAGAAACATAGGCTATGGAGTTCCTTACCGAATCGATTGAAACCGCATTGACATCGTAGCCGTCGTAGAAAAGGCGGCCCACCTCGACCGGAAGAAGGCGTGCCAAGAGGTTGCAAAGGGTGGTTTTCCCGGCTCCGGTACGTCCGACAATGCCAAGCAGCGTTCCCGGGACGATTTCAAAGTCCAGCCCGTCCAGAATCCGTCTTGCCTGCCCGGGGTAGCTAAACGAGAGGTTTTGTACGCGGATTTGGCCTCGGCCGATCGGAACGGAAGGCAGATTCTCGTTGTTTGCAAGAGAAGGTTTAACGTTCAGGAGGGCCTCTATACGCGATAGAGAGGTCACGCCTCGCTGGAAAAGATCGGCCACCCAGCCAAGGGCCATCATGGGCCAGGTCATAAGGAAGAGGTAGCTTATAAAGGCGACGAAATCCCCCGCCGTGATGGTTCCTTCTATGGTAAGGCGGCCGCCGAAGATCAGCACCAGGAGCATGCTCGCGTTGGCTATAAAGCCCGAGACAGGCAATAGTGCGCCGTAAATGAGCGCCACTCGGATATTGTTTCTAACGTAGGTTTCACCCATCTGGGCAAACCTGCGGCCCTGATACTCCTCCTGGTTGTAAGCCTTTACGAGACGAATCGAGGAGATCGTGGAGCGAACAAATTCGGTCAAGACCGAAAACTGCTCCTGGACTTTTTTAAATCTTCCATGGAGCCGAGAGGAAAGGGTCCTTGTCAGAAAAGCCAGTACAGGCATGGGCGCAACAGCGATCAATGTAAGACGCGCGTCGATATAGAGCATGAAACCAAAGGCAGCCAGTCCCATGAAAACCGCATCGAATAACGCCACGATCCCCATACCGGTTGCAAGCTGGACAGCTGCAAGATCGTTTGTGGCAAGGGCCATAACCGCACCAGGAGTGTTTTTTTGGAAAAATTCCTTATCGAGTCCGAGGAGATGGGAAAACATACGGTTTCTTAGAAGCGTTTCGACCCGGCGGGAAAACCCCAGGATAAGATGGCGCCAAACGAAACGAGAGCACGCCATACCCAGGGCCATAAGGAATATATATACTCCGCATCTCCACAAAAGAGGCGCAGTGGCATGGCCGTTTTGAAGGGCGTCAACAGCGTATTTTATGATCCTCGGGATGAAGAGTTGAAGCAGATCGACGAGCACCAGAGCCGCAAAACCGCCTGCCAGGCTCCAAGCATAGCGCTTGAAGTAAGGTTTTAGAAGCCCAACGGAGCCCCACGAGTCCCCGGCACTGGAACCGGTTAGAGACGCACCTAAATCATTTTCCAAAAGACGGCACCTCGCTTCTTTTTTATAAACATCCGCGCGGAGGCCGTCTTATTGACAGAAAACCCCCTTAAAACTTTAACAGCCTTCAGGAAGGCTAGCAGCTTCCACTTGCCAAAAGCAAGAAAATCGCACCCCGCAGAGCTCAGAGCAAGAGCGGTCCCCGGCTCTTCTACAATACCCCTGTCTTTTATGCCCAGCTCTTGTGGCCTTTGGAAGCGGACAAAAACGTGCGCACCCCACCGAAATGTCTTTCGGCGCAATTATAATCCGAATGGGCAATTTGGTGAATAGCTGAGCGAAATTGTCACTATCCAAAGATAGCTGCGGCAAGAGCAAAAAAAAACGAAAAAAAGATTGCCTACACTACATTTGTACTCTATAAAATACATTTAATTGAAAGATGTTATATAAACGTCATTTTGGATATACACGCATGAGTCTACACGCAAAGCATTACTTTGGGACAAAAGATTTAGTAACCATAGCCGGTGTGGCCTGCATGGGCGGCGTGGCATCGACCTATATGGGCTACATCGGACATTTGCTCGGCGCAGCGACCGGCATCCCCGTACTCTCTCAAGTAACGGTGGGGCTTCACGTACTCTGGCTGGTTCTTATCCTGGCTCTTCTAAACAAGAAGGGAAGCGGGCTGCTTTGCGCCCTTGTCGATAACCTCATTCAATTTCTAATGGGAAGTCACATCGGGATCCTGGTTCTGCCGATTGGGATCCTGCAGGGAATCCTTGCCGAGGTTGGCTTTTGGACGGCAAGAAGACTCGGACTTATGCCGGCGATGCTTCTGGCCGGAGGGCTTAGTTCGATTGCACATATCCTATTTTTCCAGACGGCATTTCATCAGTTCGGCCCCCTGGCGATTGCCTTAGGCATGGGAGTAGTCGCTTTTGTAGCAGGAGCTTTCCTTGGCGGCTTGTTTCCCTACAGCGTGGCAGTGGTTTTGCAACGGACGGCAGTGGCTAAAGTTAGCGGCATAGCCCCTGCGTTTGAAAAACGTCAAGCGGCTAAATGAGACCCTGGCAATTTCGCAAAAATACCGAGGAGGACTTAGTCTTTACAAAGTCTCCATCGCAAGATTTTTCCAACGTTTTTCCGGCTGTTTCCATCCGGAGTTTGACCTTTTTTTTCCCCGATCGAAGCCAACCGGCGCTACAAGACATCTCTATTGAAATAGAGCAAGGAGAATTCCTTCTCATCACCGGTCCTTCGGGTTCGGGGAAGTCGGCTCTGGCCCTTGCCCTGGCAGGCTACATCCCCCACGTTATTGAAGGGACGATGTTGGGCAAGGTTTTTGTTGGCGGAACGAGCACCATGGAATGTGCCTTATGCGATCTCGCGATGACCGTATCGCTTTGCCGCCAGGATCCGGAAGCGCAAGTATGCACTCTTACGGTTGAAGACGAAGTCCGATTCGGACCGGAGAACCTGGCGCTCGCGGTTAATGAGATAGTGCGGCGTGAAAAAGAGTCCCTTGGAGCCATCGATTGCCTGCACCTCAAGGGGCGAGAAACTGCAAGGCTCTCGGGCGGAGAAAAACAGCGTGTGGCAATTGCTTCGATGCTGGCGATGACCCCACGGGTGCTTATCCTGGATGAACCCACCTCCAACCTGGACCCCGAAGCCGCGCACCAGGTATTCACGGCGATCGAAAAACTTCGGTGCAACAGCAAGATAACCCTGATTGTCATGGAGCATAGACTTTCTCCCCTGCTGCCCATGGCGGATCGGATGATCGCACTGGACCAGGGGCGGATCAGACTTGCGGGAAAACCTAAAGACGTTTATCCGGCATATCGCGCTATGTTGCATGGCAGAGGCGCATTCGGTGAAAAACAAGCCCTGCCGACCGTAAAACCCATCGAGAAGCCCCCGGTCGTATTACAGGTTCGAGACCTGCGATTTAAACGGGGAAAAAATGAAGTACTGCACTCCATTTCTGCCGAGGTGAGGCAGGGGGAATTCATAGGGATCATCGGAGCTAACGGTTCGGGCAAAACGACATTTCTTGAGTGTTTGGCAGGGCTTAATCGGCCCGATTGCGGAGAAGTCGTAGTTTGCGG
>JBMFHI010000057.1:0-24321 GCA_049976905.1 Syntrophobacteraceae bacterium
AATAAATCACCCAATTAGGAGATATTCATGAACTGCTGGGAATTCAAAAAATGCGGAAGGCAAGAAGGTGGCCTTAATCAAGCCGAACTTGGCGTTTGCCCCGCCTGTCCGGACCACGGTACGAGGTGCGCGCACGTTGCGGGCACTCTATGCGGTGGTAGGGTGCAGGGAAGCTTCGCAATGAAGATTACCAACTGCATGGAGTGCGAATTTTATAAAAGCTCGCATTATAGCTTACGTAGAGACGTGGCGATGTCTAGCCGATTCATTAGTAAGTCACGGTTATAGTGGACCCTTTGCTCGATATATTTCTTTAGAGCCACCGCGTTGTTGTTCTGCGTGTCCCGCGCGCTGTAGAGAAGCGTCACATCCCCTTTGGCGGCGGCTTCTAATAGGGGTGTGAGGGCTTTTTTCGCCGCATCCAACTCTTTAAAATAGCGCTGGCTAAATTCGTCCCATTTTTGCGGGTCGTGCGCAAACCAGCGGCGCAGCTCCTCGCTTGGGGCTGCTTCCTTAAGCCATGCCTCCATTGGGAGCGCCTCCTTCTTTATGCCTCGCGGCCAAAGCCGCTCGACTAGAAAGCGGGTTGCGTCGCCGGGTTCGTACGGCTCGTAGACGCGCTTTACCTTGATCAATGCATCCCCTCAATAAACCGCACCAGGACAAGTATTACCAGAAAGATAAGGTAAAACCTTAAAAAGTATAGAATCATTTTAACCGTTTTTGTCATCTTGACTCGCGGCATATTGATCTCCTCTATCAGAGCTTCGGGCGGAGCACTATACCCTTCATGACATCGTTATAATTGATAACTCCCAGGATCTGGTCCTCGCTGTTGACAACGGGAAGCATCCGGTAGTGATACTTGGCAAACATTTCGACCAGGTCCTCGCGGCCCGCGTCTTTTTCAGCCGCAACCACGGGGGCGACCATAATGTCGCCGATCACGGTCGTATCGGAGGCCAGCACCAGTTCGCGAAGATCGACGACGCCAATAAGGGTCGGGTCTTCCCCATTTACCACATAGAGATAGGAGATCGCACTCCTTTCGTGTCCCGCCTTCCTGATGTTTTCCAGCACCTCGCCTGCGCGTGCATCCTTTCGAACCGCTACGAAATCCTGCGACATAATGTCATCGGCTTCAGCCTCCCTTTCCGAGAGGATGCTGCGGACTTTTTCGGCCACGCGGACTTCGAGCAATTTTAAAAGGGCGCTGGCGTCATCGAAAGGAAGCACGGAAAAAAGATCGGCCAGTTGAGCAACCGTCATTTCGGAAAAAATTTCTCTGGCCCTTTCGTGGGAGAGGTCCTCGATGAGTTGCCTCTTGGCCCTTGGCTCGGCTTCGGCAAGCGTTTCGGCAGCCTTTTCCGAATCAAGCACTCCGAACAGCGCCTCTTGTTCCTCTCCCTGCAACTCTTCTAGAACGTCGGCCAGGTCTTCGCTTGGCAACTCCATCACCTGGTTGCGGGTAATCGAAAGCGAGACCTTATCGGTTGCAACGACGTCTTCGACCGAAAGCGGCTGGACGTATTTCCAGGAGATCAGCCGGTCCTTGGACCACCGGAGCTTTTGAAGACCCGCCCGGCGCAAAAAGCCGTTAAAGGAGATATCGACGTCGGCAATGAAGAGCTTTCCCATTCTGTTGACCAAAAGCACGTCATTTACCACCTCGCACCTTCTGCCGTCCAAATCGAGGATGGTGCGCCCCATGAGGTGCTGATCGACCAGAAGCCAGCCCGCCTGGTCGACGAAGGGCGGATAGGCCCCTCTTTCCGGTGTCTCTACGAAAATGGCGTCATCTTCAATTCTGAGCACATTTTCCCACGGCACGAATTCGGTTGGTTTACCCCAGCCGTGTTCGATATAAATCCCCACCGACCTGGGGTAGGGCTCCTGCAACTGAAAAACCAGGTCGGTGAGCCTGCCTATCCTGTCTTTTATCTTTCCGGCGCAAACCCTTCTTCTAAGGAGTTCGGAAAAATGCAGCACCCGATAGCTTGCCGCGCTTTCATGAGATTCGCTTGCGGTTATTCCACGATTATTTAAAGCCAACATGACGGCCTCCTTATCTATTGAAAAAGACTTGGAAAGAGCGTCTGGACACCCAGCAGTGTGGACATTATCGAAACAACGCCGACTATGGACCAGTTGACGATGTTTTGGGTCCTGGTATTTACATGTTCGCCCATGAAGTTTGGGTCGTTAAGGATGAGCAAAAGAAATACCAGGGCCGCGGGCAAAAGTGTTACGGCTACCACCTGGACGAACATGGTTATGGTAACAAGCGGGGCCCCGGGAATCAAAACGACCGCCCCGGAGCTCAGGAGCATGAAGAAGTAAACCGCGTGAAACCACTTGGCGTCTTTTACCTTGACGTTAAGTGAGTGGGCCCAGCCGAAGACCTCGCCAACGGCCCAGGACGACGATAAAGAGATGCAAAGAGCGCCCAGGAACCCGGCGTCAAACAGGCCGATAGCGAAGAGTTTTTTTGCAAGCCCCCCCTCGCCCGCGGGCAGAAGCGGCACCAGGGCTTCGCCCGTCTGCTTGGCGTCCTCTATCGTCACCGGTGGATGATGGTAGAAAAAAACGGCCCCCGTGGTGATGATGATGAAAACGGCCACAATGCAGGTCGCAGCCGAACCGATCAGAGTCTCCGTCTGGCCGAACTTGATGTCGTGAATATCAAGACCCTTATCGACCACGGCGCTTTGCTGAAAGAATATCATCCAGGGGGCGATCGTCGTGCCTATATTGGCCATGAGGATAAAGATGAGATCCCCGGTGATCCCGTTGGCGAAATGGGGGTGATAGAAGCCTTTGAGCACCTCCATCCATCCAGGTGAGTAGGAGAGCTTCATTCCCCAGAAGGCGGCCGGAATGTAGACCAGATTGAAGGCGCAAAAGAACAGAGTGAGCTTTTCGAAATTCCAGTAGCTTCCGCTAAGAATAACGGTGCACAGGATAAGGGTGACTCCAAAAAATGTTACCCAGCCCGGAATGCCGAACATCTTCATCGCTTCGATCATTCCAATGTATTCGGTTATAAGGGTTAGCCAGTTGACCAGGGCCAGGTCGGCCAGTGAAAACCAGCCCCAGAAAGGGCCAAACCCCTCGAAGATCGCTTCGGCGTGTCCTCGCTTTGTTACCGCGCCCAGTCTGACGGTCATCTCCTGAACGTAGTAGGCCATGGGAAACAGAATCACAAACATCCAGAGCAGGGAAAATCCAAATTTTGACCCTGTCACCGCGTAAGTCGAGATGCCTCCGGCATCGTTATCGGCCACCATTACGATAATACCGGGACCAAGAACGGAGAGAAAAATTACAAGCTGCTTCCAGAAGCGGTTCGTCATATGAATGCTTTTGCTGATCACGTACATGGCATTTCCCCAAAGCTGGATAAAGGAAGATTTCCGTTCTACCGCGGCGCTGCATTGTGAGCGCACTGTGATTTGGGGTCCGTAAACCGATAACTTCCGGAGGGCGCTTTGCCTGCCGGAGGCTATTGCCTCATGGATCCCAAACCTCCACTTGTGAGGCCACGCCTTCTGTTCAGGCCTGACCTGTTTTTTTTGCCGGCTGCAAACCAGGCCGAAGAAAAACCTCAGCCGGTCTTTGTGTTTAAGCCGAACAAGTTAGTAAACGGGAGGCCGGAGGCAAGACAAATTTGCACAGGGGAAGCTTTAGAATTTTTGCCCCGGGGTTGCATTTATGCAAAACAGGGGGCACAAAGACGCCTCTTACCTTCCGCTTTTACCATGGATACATAATGGAAGAAGCGGGCGGCGAGGCGATAGGGAAGGGCACAAATTATCGGGTCACCGGCACAACTTCCACCGCCAGAGAAAATGGGCAACCGCCGCTACTGGGAGGCTGGCCGTCTTCCTGTTTCATTTGGTTTCTTTCTCCAAGGGTTAACAATCCGGCAAAAGGGCATAAAAAAACCCCCTTTTTCTCTGCCGCTGAGCAGGGAAGGGGGCAAACTGCGGGCGCACAACACCGCGCCGCTTTGCGATTCCCCGCTCGTCCAAGCTTTAGCACCGCATGCCGTAACGCCAAATTACCCGTAGCCACCTTAGGCAGACCCTTAATCCGGGAATGCCTGCTCTACCCCTGAGCGCGTCTTTGGACGGATCGGGGCAGTGGCCTTTGTGCAATGCGGGAGCCTCGCCTACCGAGGATCTTACTTTGGGGTATCCAATACCCCCATTGAGTCCCTCTGTCAATAATAAAAACTAAATTGTGGAAAGTTTGGTGTCAACAGGTTTAGCCCGATAAATAGTGGCGGCTCTCTTGCTGATTTTCCCTCTCACCTTGCGATTGCACGATTGTGCCCTATCATGTCAAGGAGGCAAACCACGATGAAAGGAGGTTGGGAAATGGACTCTCACGAGGAAATCGAACAGAGAAAAAGGCTGCCCCGGGTCGGAGATACCGTCCGGAGCAAAAAGTATGGGACATTGTGGAGGGTCATGGAAAAGCGCGAGATGTGGGAACATTCCGCGGACGATCCTTCCACGGGCAACGCCAGACTGATTCCGGCAATTTACCTGAGATTTTGGAGAATTCAGGAGGGTAAGGTGCCGGGCGTCGGCAAGATGCTGGGCTACTGCTACACGGTCCTGGATAACACCTTTGAAGCAAATTGGGATATCACCTGAGAAACATGGAAAATTTGGTGCGGCGTCCCGTAACCTGGCTGCTATCTTCAATCAAGTCGGTGGGCACGAAAATCCGCGCCGCGCTTTCAACCGGTTTTGGGGCTTTTCCGTGAACCTAAAGGACCTCACACTGGCAGCAAACGGCCTTTGAGCTGCTCCCCGCTCCAGGAAGTCCGGGGAGAGGCCATACACTTTTCCCCGGGCATTTCTTCGGCTTTCCCCTCCAAAATAGCGACACGGCAGGACTTATCCGCTATACCCCAAAAGGCGATCATCCGTTCGTGGCCATTGAGCCATTATAAATAGTTTGCGGGGCGAAACATCGTCGCGCCAGTTGACGAAGCACGGCAATGCGTATAGACCATATTTTAATAAACTTTCAGGGTGAAGGTCCTAACCGGGTGATCTTCACGCTCTTTGATGCGGCAAAAACCTGATGGAAGGCCAGGGGATGAAAAGAGACGGGGCTAAGAGAAAAAGGGCCGGCATGGGGCCTGCCATGCTTTTTATAGTCTTGCTCGGGGTGGTGAGCCTTTTGGCGGATGTTACCTACGAAGGCGCGCGCAGCATTACCGGGCAGTTTTTGGGAACACTGGGGGCGAGTGCGACGATCGTAGGGTTTGTAGCGGGCTTCGGGGAGCTTGCCGGATATGCGATTCGCTTTGCCTCCGGGTTGGTTACCGACCGTACTCGGAAGTATTGGACCATGACGATTACCGGCTACGTTATCAACCTGGCCGCCGTACCCCTGCTTGCCCTGGCGGGAAGATGGGAAATTGCGGCCTCTTTGATGATAGTCGAAAGGATAGGGAAGGGCATCAGAACCCCGGTGCGCGATGCGATGCTATCCCATGCGGCCTCGGAAGTGGGAACGGGCTGGGGTTTTGGGCTTCACCAGGCGATGGATTCCACCGGAGCGATGATCGGGCCCCTTATCGTAGCCGCCGTTCTCTACTTCAAGGGGAGCTATAAAACCGGCTTCGCCTTTCTTGCGGTCCCCGCGGTTATGGCCATAGCCGTACTTGTTGCCGGCATGCTGCTCTATCCCCGGCCAGACGAGCTGGAGGTAAATGTCCCCGAACTGCAAACCCGGGGATTTCCCGGGGTCTACTGGATCTATCTTGCCGGAATGGCGCTTGCCGCCGCAGGTTATGCCGATTTTCCCCTGATCGGGTATCACTTTGAGAAGACCCTGGTGGTATCTAGAAACTGGGTGCCGATTTTCTATTCCGTGGCCATGGGGGTGGAGGCGATTACGGCGCTCGCCCTCGGGCGCCTGTTCGACAAGATCGGCATCCAGGTTATCATCGTTGCGGTTTTGCTCTCTTCGATTTTCGCGCCCCTGGTTTTTATGGGAGGTTTTGGTCTCGGTCTTGTCGGGATGGCCCTCTGGGGTCTGGGGATGGGCGCGCATGTCTCGGTTATGAGGGCTGCGGTAGCGGCCATGGCGCCGCGCGACAGGCGCGCGACCGCCTACGGGGTCTTTAATACCGGATACGGGATCTTCTGGTTTCTGGGCAGTTTTTTGATGGGTGCGCTCTATGATATTTCCATACCCTGTCTGGTCGTGTTTTCCATGGCGTGTCAGTTTGGAGCCGTACCGTTTTTTTTCGCAGTCAAAAGAAAATCCCCCTTATCGAGGTAGCAGGCCATGAAAATCTATTTTTTCGGCGATATTCACGGAAACGAATACGGATTGGAAGCATGTCTCGAGCAGATCGCGCAAATAAAGCCCGACGAGATTTACTGTCTGGGAGACCTTGCAGGCTGGCTTCCCTTCGGAGATCGTACGGTTTCGAAAATGATGTCGCTCGGATTTCCAACGGTAGCTGGAAATCATGATCTGATGGTTGCCGGTGTATTCAAGGATAACCCCGGGAACTTGGATCGAATCGAGGCGAGCGCCTACAACGCAGGTTTGCTGTCCACAATTGCCGGCGCTGTCGAGTTTCTTCGAAACCTTCCGCTTTCCATCGAAGGAGAAAATTTCTTCGTTACCCATCACAGCCCGTTTCATCTTCCCTTTGCCGGGAAAGGTCCCACGATCGAGTGCTTCGACTATCTTAGCGAAGCGGCCCTCGAGGCCTGTCTGATCGAGTGGAGTTATTTTCCAAAACAGTTGATTTTTAGCGGCCACGATCACGTGCCTGCGGTCTACGAACTGCCGGGCGGCTTGAGCGCCGCCGCGACCCTTTTAGACGTAAAGGTCCACAAACCCGGCCCCGACGACCAGGTCCTTACCATAAAGCTCGATCCCGGCGCCAGGTACTGGGTAAAGGCCGGCAGCCTTGCCATGAATCGCGACTCGATCCCCATGGCCAATTCGGTCCTCTATGACACCGAGGAGAAAACAATTACCTTGTATCGCTTGCCGTTTGCGACCGGTTCTTTGTGCAAAGAACTCGAGTCGCACTTTTTCGGGCCCACTCTTGCGCAGATAAGAAAATATATCGATCTTCTATCTCATTACGGTTTATGATTCCAGCGGGAGAGTCCGTGGCGCCATGAAGATAGTTCTTATCCATCCCTACTTTATCGAGCAGCGAAGCGAAGAAGAAGAGATCGGCGCCGTACCGATCGGCCTCTACTACATCTGCGCGCTTTTGCTCGAACAGGGCTACGATGCCGAAATAATAAATTTCTACCGCGACGCGGAAAACCCCGAGAAGATAAAAGAAATACTTGCCCGGAAAAAGGCCGACATTGTCGGGATTTCGGTCTTTAACGCCAACCGGTTGGGCGGAGTTGCGATAGCGCGGCTGGCAAAGCAAGTAACCCCCCAGGCGAAGGTCGTTTTTGGCGGCGTTGGCGCTACCTTTCTTTGGGAACATTTCCTGCGCAACTTTGCCGAGATCGACTATGTGGTATTGGGAGAGGGGGAATATAGTTTCCTCGAACTGGTCAAAAAGCTTGAAAAGGGCCCCCTTGGCGATCCCTCTTCTCTAAAGGGAATTGCCTTTAGAAACGGCTCCCGGGTCGTTCGAACAGAACCCGCCGAGCCGATAAACGATTTGGATAAACTGCCTAACCCCGCCCGCTACTTTACGTATAAACACCTCTCGCTTACCAGGGGCTGTCCGGGAAATTGCACTTACTGCGGCTCGCCCGGCTTCTGGGGCCACAAGGTGAGGTTCCATTCCGTTCGCTATTTTGTGGACCAATTGGAGCTTCTCTACCGCAAAGGGGTTAACTTCTTCTATGTCTCCGATGACATCTTCACCATGAAAAAAGAGGTGGCGATAACGGCCTGCAAGGAAATTTTGCGAAGAGGCCTGCGCATCTCCTGGTACGCCATTTCCCACGTGGGTAGCGTTGATGAGGAGATACTCTACTGGATGCGAAAGGCGGGATGTATCCAGATCAGCTACGGGGTTGAAAGCGGCTCGGAAAAGATTCGAAACAGTCTCAATAAAAGGATTAAAAACGAGCAGATAAAGAGGGCTTTTGCTCTTACGGTCCGCTATGGCATCCTGGCGCGCGCCTATATCATCTACGCATGCCCGGGTGAGACCTCTGAGACGATACGCGAAACCGAGTCCCTTATTGGCGAAATAAAGCCTCACAGCATTATTTTCTATGTTCTGCGGGTCTTCCCCGGCACCTCGCTCTACGAAGAGGTAAAAAAGAGATTGCAGCTAACAGACGATGTGTGGCTAAATCCCATGGAGGATATACTCTACCTCGAAACGGACCCGGCACTGGTTGGCGAAGAGGTTATAGGATACAAAAACCGTTTGAAGAAGACCTTCTACGAAGGCCTGCCCTCTTTTGTGGATTGCCTGGAACTCGAAGACAGCGAGGACTTATATCCTTTTCACGCCGATTTTCTCTCAAGGCTTGCAATGACTTTTAGTCATGGGGATTATAGCGGCGTCCAAGCCATTGCCGGCAAGGAGGCCGTTGCAAGAAGGCTTTTTAAAAGAAGTTTGCATTACGGCCCTCACCCCAGGGCCTATCTGGGACTGGCAATGATCGAGCAGAAAAACCGGGAACACGCGAAGGCTGTCGAACTGCTGCGCGAAGGCCTCGGCCGTTTTCCCGAAAGTGAGTCGCTTCATATCTGCCTTGGGGTTAGCTACATGAACCTTGGAAGGTTTAACGACGCTTTGTCCTGCCTCATGAAATTTAAGCAATCCCCGGATGCGCTAAACCGGATCGAAGCCTGCCGGAGGGCGCTCGGAGAGGAAGAAAAAAAGTAGTCTTGCACGGGAGAGTGCCTCTTCCCGTCAGGCAGGCCCCTGGCGGTATAACGCGGGAAGTCCTGTTGCTTTAAACCGGAGCGAGTTCCACGTTTCCCCATATTCCGATTTTATCCCTGATCATTATCAGGACCCCTTCGACCCCGGCAATGGAGGGGGCAAGCGCAAGAGCCCTGTCTATATCGGAGCTGGTTTTCACCATGTTGCCCAGCCGGGTGGCGGCCGCATCGGCAAGTGCGGCGTTTGGTGAAATCACGGTCACGGCATCGGCATTGCCAAGGCTAAGAGAGGGGCCAACGGTTGCCGAGGAGGTGCAAACCCCAAGGGGGAAGCGCTCGGGGCCGAGCTTGATTGCGATCTTGCCTTGAAAGGGAGACCTGGGGCCGGCGAAAATGTCCACCGTGGTCTCCTCGTCCATGTTGATATAGCAGTCCCCGCCGTTTTCAACTATTAGCGAATCGGAAAATTTTTCAAGAAACACTCCCACGGCCTCCGCCACGGCTCCGGCTACGGCGGCCATGGGCCCGACCCCGGCGCTTAAGGCGGCCTCCAGCATGCGGCGTACAATGGGCGGGGCCATAGGGTCATCGGGAAGCGGGGTAAGCGTTCGCAAAAAAAGATCATTTAAGCCGATGTATCGCTCGAGCTGAAGCCGGCAGCTTAAGACCGCTTCCATCGCTTCTCGTTCCAGGTCCGCCTTTGCGCGAACCCAGAGGTCTGTTTCCCTGTAGAGTACCCGGAAGCTTCTCCAGCCTTTGGGACTTTTATGCTTGAGCCGGTAGAACCGGTCGGTTTCGTTATACCGTGCTACTCCCATTCAATCGTGCTCGGCGGCTTTGAGGAAATATCGTAGACCACACGATTTACGCCTTTTACTTCATTTATTATCCGGTTTGAAATCCGCGCCAGTACGTCGTAGGGAAGTCTTGCCCAGTCGGCGGTCATGGCGTCAACGGATTCAACGGCCCGAAGGGCGATCGCCTGGTCGTAGGTGCGCTCGTCTCCCATGACTCCAACCGATCTTATGGGGAGCAAAACGGCGAAGGCCTGCCACACGTGCTCGTACCAGCCGCAGGCTTCGATTTCCTCCTGAATGATGGCGTCTGCTTCGCGAAGTATTTCCAGCTCGGGACCTCTCACTGCTCCGAGCATACGGATGGCAAGCCCCGGGCCAGGGAAAGGATGACGCATGATGATGCGCTCGGGAAGGCCCAGCTCGCGTCCGACCAGCCGCACTTCGTCTTTAAAGAGCTCACGGAGCGGCTCGATCAGCTCCATCTTCATCCGGTCGGGCAACCCCCCCACATTGTGATGGGTCTTTATAACCGCCGAAGGTCCCTTAAAGGATACCGATTCGATCACATCGGGGTAGAGAGTTCCCTGGGCAAGATAGCGCGCGCCGCCGATCTTGGCCGCTTCTCTTTCGAAAACCTCGATAAAGAGGTTGCCGATGATCTTTCGCTTCTGCTCCGGGTCGCTTACCGAGCGCAGCCGGTCGAGAAACTCAGCCGATGCGTCCACGTATGTCAGGTTTATCTCGAAGTGATCGCGAAATACCCTTTGAACGGTTTCGGCTTCGCCTTTTCGAAGAAGCCCGTTATTTACGAAAATACAGTGAAGCTTCTGGCCTATGGCCTTGTGGAGAAGCACGGCTACAACCGATGAGTCCACGCCGCCGCTAAGGGCGCAGATCACACGGTCGTTACCAACCTTTTTTCGAACCGCTTCGATCTCGGATTCCACAAAGGATTGCATCGTCCAGACCGGTCGGCAGCGGCAGATACGAAACAGAAAATTTTCCAGTATGTCTTTGCCGCAAGGTGTGTGAGCCACTTCCGGGTGAAACTGGACGCCGTAGAAATTTCTTGCGGCATCCCCCATGGCGGCCTCGGGGGAATTGTCGCTGTGGGCCATGGTCTCAAAGCCGGGGGGAAGCTTTAGAATCCGGTCTCCGTGGCTCATCCAGACCCGGGAACCCTCCGGGTCTATGTCGGTAAAAATATCGCCCGGATGATCTATATCTATCTGCGCCGGACCGTATTCGCGACGCGTGGCCTTTTCGACCGCCCCTCCCAACTGGTGGGCCATGAGCTGCATGCCGTAGCAGATTCCAAGCACCGGGATCCCTAGATTATATATTGCGGGATCGACCAGAGGAGCGGTTTGGTCATGCACACTGGAGGGGCTGCCCGAAAGGATAAGCCCCTTGGGTTGGAACTCTTTGATCTTTTCGGGCCTCATGTTGAAGGGATGGATTTCGCAGTAGACGTGGCTTTCCCGCACCCTTCGGGCGATAAGTTGTGTTGTCTGAGAGCCGAAATCGAGAATCAGCACCCGTTGGTGATGCAAATTGTCAGCCATGTTTTATCCGTTTCCTGTGGGGATCTATTTAATATCCACCTGGTAATTGGGAGCTTCCTTCGTGATGATTACATCATGGACGTGGCTTTCACGAAGACCCGCGCTGGTGATTCGAACCATTCTGGCTTTAACTCGAAGCTCCCTTAGCGTGGAGCACCCAAGATAGCCCATTCCGGCCCGAAGCCCTCCGATCAGTTGATGAAGGATATCGCTGACAGGTCCACGGTAGGGCACCTTGCCCTCGATGCCTTCGGGCACCAGTTTTTTGGGCTCGAAGACGTCATCCTGGAAATAGCGGTCCCTGCTTCCTTCGCGCATTGCCCCAAGAGAGCCCATGCCGCGATAGACCTTGTAGCTGCGCCCCTGGTATAAAATGGATTCTCCCGGGCTTTCGTCGGTGCCCGCGAAAAGACCCCCGATCATTACCGAATCCGCGCCCGAGGTCAGCGCCTTTACAATGTCTCCGCTGTATTTTATGCCGCCGTCGGCAATGATGGGTATCCCGTAGGATCTGGCTACCCGCGCGCACTCCATTATGGCGCTAACCTGTGGAACACCCACTCCGGCAACTATTCTCGTCGTGCAAATCGATCCCGGACCAACGCCTACCTTCACCCCGTCAGCCCCTGCCTTTATGAGGGCTTCCGTCCCATCGGCGGTAGCCACGTTTCCCGCTATCACCTCAAGGTCCGGGAATTCGGACTTGATCGCCTTTACGGCCTCGAGCACGTTTCGCGAATGCCCGTGAGCGCTGTCTACAGCGATCAGGTCGGCCCCGGCGTTGCGCAAAGCCATCGCTCTTGGCATCATATCCTTGCCGATTCCAACGGCAGCCCCCACCCGAAGCCTTCCCAGAAGGTCTTTGCAGGCGTTTGGATACTGCTTTATCTTCATTATGTCTTTTATCGTAATGAGGCCCTTAAGCCGGCCCGCTTCATCGACTACCAATAGCTTTTCGATTCGGCTCTTTTGGAGCAGCCTCTTGGAATCTTCAAGCGATATGCCGATCGGGGCGGTAACGAGGTTTTCCTTAGTCATTATGTCGGCGACTTTTATAGTCTTATCGGTTTCAAACCGGAGGTCCCTGTTGGTTATGATCCCAACCAGCTGATCTCCACGCACCACCGGTACCCCCGAGATTCTATATTTGGACATCAGGGCCAAAACATCGCCGATCTGCTGGTCCGGGTCCACCGTTACCGGATCGACTACCATGCCGCTTTCCGACTTTTTGACCTTGTTGACCTCCTGGGCCTGCACCTCTATGCGCATATTGCGGTGAATTATGCCTATCCCGCCTTCCCGGGCCATGCTGATGGCTGTCTCCGATTCGGTTACCGTGTCCATGGCCGCGCTCACCAGGGGAATGTTCATTTTGATTTGCCTGGTAAGCATGGTCTCGACATTGGTTTCTACGGGCAGTACCTCGGAATAGCCGGGAACAAGGGAAATGTCGTCGAATGTGAGCGCTTCGGGGATCTCAAAACCAGTTTTAGGTTCCATCAAATTTCTCCGGGTCTCGATGTCTTAGATTTAAACCACACGCAAGTGTGTGGCTTTAGCTCCTGGGAAGCCGCCATGTCAAGTCCGTTTCGGCACTGCCGGTCGCCGGCCGTGCCGGTGCGCATTCTCTTTCGGCCAGTTCGATGACAAGACCTTCCAGAAGACCGGCCTCGGAAACCAGTAAGCCCTCGCTTCCGAAACTGGAAAGGATTTGTGAAACTATAACGGCTCCTCCAAGGATTATGTCTTCGCGTCCGGCCTCAAGGCCCGCGACCATGCGCCGCTTGGCAATCGGCATGAGCGCAAGGGATTGGACTGTGCTCGTAAGCCAGTCCCGGGAGATGTGCGTGCCGTTTACCTCGTAGGGGACATAGCGCTTCATCCCAAGTTTTATCGCCGCAAGGGTTGTTACCGTTCCGGCCGTTCCTGCAAGCACAAGGCGGCCCGATGGTGTAATTGTATCGGTTTTTAACGCATTTTCATACAGTTCCTCTCTTGCCGAATCGATTTGCCTTCGGGCCTGCGCAGTCGCCCGCTCCAGGGCTTTCAGTCCCGGGGGGTCTTCGCAAAGGAATGCCTGGCTAAGAGTGGCCGCGCCCACGGGCCGGCTGGTGCACGCGACCCGATTTGCTTGCGCGGGCAGGACGAATTCGGTGCTGCCCCCGCCCACATCGAACATCAGCATCGGGTTGCCGCTATGTTTTATGGCGCTCAGAATGCCTTTTGCGGAAAGCCACGCTTCCCTTTGCTCGGATAAAACCATGCACGCGATGGAGGTGGCGTCAAAAATACGCTCGATTATCCGCTCGGAGTTTTTGGCCCGCCTTACTACGCCCGTCGCGCCGCAGGAGAGCGCAGGCGCGCCAAACTCGCGCAAAATCGCCCCGTATTCTTGCAGTGCCGCGATGTTTCTTAGCTCGGCCTCCTTACTGATTTTTTGCGAGTGCTCAAAACCGTGGGCAAGCCGTGTTACCCTTCTTTCCCCTCGTAGCGGGACAAGCTGTGCGCCCGACTTTTGGGCAATCAGCAGCCGGGTCGTGTGGGAGCCGATATCGAGGGCCGCGAACAGGTTTTCGCTGTCTGTTTTTGCCACAACGGCTTTCCTTACTTGACATAAGCTTTAATATGTCATTATTTTCGAACTACTATTAAAATAGGAGCCATTGCCGATGATCCAGGAAATAAATCCAAACCACCCCGAGCCACGCAAAATTAAAAAAATCGTCGAAGTGCTGGAGTCCGGGGGAATAATCGCCTATCCCACCGATACCTACTACGGCATTGGCTGCGACCTGCTAAACAAAGCTTCCATCGAAAAGCTCTACCTTCTCAAACGCCGCTCCAAACAGCAGCCCTTCAGCTTTATCTGCAGCGACCTCAAGAATCTGAGCGAATACGCCCAGGTTACCAATTATGCCTATAAAAATATGAAACGGCTCTTACCCGGACCTTACACCTTCGTTTTGGAGGGCTCGCGAATGGTTCCCCGCATAATGCTAACCAAAAGGCAGACAGTTGGTATCCGTATTCCCGATCACCCTATATGCCTGGCGATTACCCAGGCACTGGGACGCCCGATAATCAGCACGAGTGCCACCCATCCTGAAACCAGAGAGGTTTTGTCGACCCCGCGCGAAATTCAAGAAAAAATCGGCTATGCCATAGATCTTATCGTTGACGGGGGTATCGTTCGCGGCGTGGCTTCAAGCGTCATTTCACTGGTAAACGATACGCCCGAAATTTTGCGGGAAGGCGCGGGAGACCTTACCCCCTTTCGATCCTGACAGGGGAGCGCGCCCTTTTCTAACGAGTTCCAAAACCCGGGAGCTCATACATCAGACCGGAGGAAGGGGAGGCCAGGATTTCGTTTAATCGTTCGCTTGCCTTTCCGCCGATCAAGGTCTCAAGAAGCGAAGAGTCGTCCTTTTTTGCCTTTTCAACTTCCGGCTCGCCCTTTATGCCGCCAAGCCGTCCGGCTTCCCGGAGAGCATCTTCGTAGTTGCCGATTTGGTCGATTAATTTTAATTTGAGGGCGTCTTCGCCAAGGATGACCCTGCCGTCGGCAATCTTTCGCACCTGCGCCTGCGGCAAATCCCGGGCCCGCGAAACATCGCGTACGAACTGATTGTAGGTGGTGTCTATCATTGACTGGAGCAGGGCTTGTTCGGCCGGGGTCATCTCGCGGTCGGGATCTCCAATGTCTTTGAATTGCCCGCTTTTGATCGTTACCGTCTTGTAGCCGACCTTATCGAAGAGCCCCTGCATGTTGGGCAGGTGAATTATAACACCGATGCTTCCGGTGAGCGTGCCGGGCTCGGCCAGGATGCGCGTTGCCGCCGAGGAGATATAATATGCGCCCGAGGCCGCAAGGCTTCCCATCGACACCACCACCGGCTTGACCTTCACCGTGCGCAGCACTTCCCTGTATATCTCCTGCGACGGAGCCACAGCGCCTCCAGGGGAGTCTATGCGAAGCAAAATCGCCTTGATCGACGAATTTTTCCTAAATTTTTTGAGTTCTTTTAGGGAGGACCGGGAACCAAGAATGGTTCCCGTAATGTCGATTTCCCCAACACGGCTGCCTTTGAACAGTTCTGCGCCCGACAGGAGCCAGACAGCCAATAGTGTCAAAACAACGCCGCTCGCAAGTCCAATGAAGCAGCCGCGTACTTTCATAGCTTGAAACTCTTCTTCACCCCTCCGATTAAGCAGATCAGCTCTTATCGGTGTTTGAAACGTTGTTGGCCGTACTCTGCGCCTTCGCCTCAAGCTCTTCTTTTAGCAATTCGCCCAGGTTCGAGGTGGCAGCCCTGCTGGTGTTCATGTACTCGTCGTAGTTGGAGCGGTCATCTTGCTCTTCCATCTTCTTTATCGAAAGGCCGATCTTTCTGTCCTTGGAAGAGATATTGATAACCCTGGCCGTTATGGTATCGCCGGGCTTAAACTGTCCAACCGGAGACTTGATCTTTTCCTTGCTGATCTCGGAAACATGAACCAACCCCTCGATTCCTTCCTCAAGTTCGACAAAGAGGCCAAAATCGGTGACATTGGTGATCGGTCCCGATACGATGCTGCCAATCGGGTATCGGTAAGGAATGCTCTCCCAGGGATCGGATTCAAGCTGCTTTATGCCCAGGGAAAATCTTTCGTTTTCCTTGTCTATATTGAGCACGATCGCCTGGACTTCCTGGTTTTTTCGGAAAACCTCCGAAGGGTGTTTTACCCGCTTTGTCCAGGAAATATCGGAGATATGGACCAGGCCGTCGATGCCCTCGTCGATTCCGATAAAAATACCAAAATCGGTTATATTCTTTATCTTGCCGGCAATCGTTGTCCCAACCGGGTATTTTTGAGCAATTACATCCCAGGGGTTTGATTCGAGTTGCTTCATGCCAAGGGATATGCGTTTGCTCTCGGGGTTGATGCTAAGCACCACCGCCTCAACCTCGTCGCCAACCGAGATGAACTTGGAAGGATGACGAACCTTCTTGGTCCAGGACATCTCCGAGACGTGTATCAAACCCTCGACGCCTTCTTCGATCTCGATGAACGCTCCGTAGTCGGTAAGGCTTACAACTTTGCCCTGTACCTTTTCTCCAACCGGATACCTGCCTTCGGCGTTCGTCCAGGGATCGTTTATCAGCTGCTTTAGCCCCAGGGAAACTCTTTCGCTCTCCTTGTCGAAGCTAAGCACCTTCACATTTATCTTGTCGCCGATCTGAAACATCTCCGAAGGGTGACCGACCCGGCCCCAGCTCATATCCGTTATATGCAGCAGGCCGTCGATTCCGCCAAGATCTACGAATACCCCGTAGTCGGTTATGTTCTTTACGATGCCTTCAACCACCTTGTTGTCTTCCAGAGTCGACAGTGTGGTCGATTTCATCTCCTCTCGCTCTTTTTCAAGAAGCGCGCGGCGCGAAAGTACGACGTTTCTTCTCTTCTTGTTGTATTTGAGCACTTTAAAGGCGAAAGTATGCCCTATAAGCGACTCGAGATTCCTAACCGGCCGCAAATCCACCTGGGAACCGGGCAGGAATGCCTGCACCCCGATATCGACGGCCAGACCACCCTTGACTTTGGCTGTGACCTTTCCATCGATAATGCCGTCGTCGCTGTAGATGCGGCTTATGTCATCCCATACCTTTATCTTGGCGGCCTTTTCCTTGGACAGATGAATTGTGCCGTCATCATCGTCATGGAACTCGAGCAAAACGTCTATTTCATCCCCTATGACGGCCCTGGGCTTGCCGGTTTCGTCTCTAAATTCGTGAATGGGGATCTGGCCTTCCGATTTATACCCTATGTCCACCATGACGAAGTCATCGCTTACCTGGACGATGATTCCGCGAACTACCTCACCCTCCTGGAAATTACGGAAGCTATCCTCATAAAGGTCGTGCATGGAACCCATTTCTTCGTCGGTGTCGTTAAGATCCGTTGAAAAATAGGAATCCGGTTCAAGGTTTTGTTTTTCGATTTCATCTTTTACGGTCATCGATCGTATCTTGCCCCCTTACCTGATTTTTGGCATTTCGCCTAAAAAATAAACTCTATCAAACAGAGTTCCAATAAGCAATCGTAAAGTTCTAAACCAGCTTGCCTCGGCAGCTCTGAATTCGGCGTGATGTACTGGCGCCTAAGGCCCTGCGGGTCACTCTTTAAGAACCGTCCACAAGGGCTATAGATAGGTTGCGAGCCTTTTCGGCCAGCCGCTCGACCACCTCTTCGACACAAAGCCCGGAGGTGTCGAGCAAAAAAGCGTTTTCGGCCTGGCGCATGGGAGAATGGTCGCGCATCGAATCAGCATCGTCGCGTTGGGCCAGCAGCGCTTCGACCTTCTCAAGGGCTAAGGCAACGCCTTGGGCTCTGTATTCTTCGTAGCGTCTTTTGGCCCTGGTCTTAAGAGCGGCGGTAAGAAACACTTTTAACTCGGCCTCGGGGAAAACCACGGTCGCCGTGTCGCGGCCTTCGGCCACAACGCCCCGCCCCTGCCGGGCAAGCTCCCTTTGCCGGGCTACCAGAAATTGCCTTACGGCGGGAAGGCGAGAGAGTCTGGAGGCAGCCTCGGTAACCTGCGGGCCTCGTAGTTGCTCGCGGAGGTGCTTTTGACCCCAATAAATCTCGAGCCTGTCCTTTTCTATAACAAAGCGAAGCCCCAGGCGCTCAAGAAGTTGGCCCGCCAATGGATCTTCCAAATCCGTTTGCGAAGCGCCCCTGTTTTCTGGAGCGCTCTCAAGAGCCCATGCTACGGCCCGATACATTGCCCCGGTGTCGAGATAGGCCAAGCCCAACCGCTTTGCCAGCATTTTGCACACCGTGCTCTTGCCCGCGCCTGCCGGGCCGTCGATGGCTATGATCACCTGCTTTGGACTCCGCCTGGTAGCGTCCCGGACCCCTGGATCGAATCGTTTTTGCCCATTTCGGTCAAAACATCCTTGAGGGCGGTGATAAAACGGAGGTTTTCCTCCGCAAGCCCGATGCTTACCCGGATGTGGCGCTCCATGCCGTAGGAGGCCATCGACCGGATGATCACCCCTCGGCGAAGCATCGCTTCGTAGACCTTTTTGGCCTCACATGCCACGTCGATAAGAAAGAAGTTGGCCTCCGAAGGGATGTAGGAAAGACCCATCTTTTCGACTTCTTTATAAAGAAATTGGAGCCCGCTCCAGGTGATCTCACGGGACCTGTTCATGAACGCATCGTCTTCTAGGGCTCCAAGAGCGGCCGCCTGGGCTAGAGACCCGGTATTAAACGGCTGACGCACACGGTTTAAAAAACCGGCAATCTCGGGATCCATGGCGCCAAAGCCTATGCGAAGCCCGGCCAGTCCGTAGGCCTTGGAAAAGGTCCTCAAAACTATTACCGCCGGCCACTTTCCACCAATATAGTCAAAGCCGCGGATCGTATCGGGATTGGTGTTAAATTCTATGTAGGCTTCGTCGACAACGACGACCAGGTGTTGAGGAATGCGCGATAAAAACCTTTCAAAATCCCTTTTGTCCAGGACTTTGCCCGTTGGGTTGTTGGGGTTGGTAAGAAAAATGACCTTGGTTTTGGCCGTAACGGCTTGGGCCATTTTCTCCAGGTCGATCCCAAGGTCGGGCTTTAACGGCACCGGCGCGGATTTTCCGCCCATCCACTGCACTACAAGCCTGTAGAGAAGAAAGGAAGGCTCGGGTATCATCACCTCGTCGCCCGGGCTCATAAAGGCCCGTACGATCAGTTCGATGATCTCATTGGAACCATTCCCCAGTAAAATGGAGTCGAAGTCCAGGCAATGTTTTTCGGCCAGCTTCCTTCTTAGATAAAATCCGCTCCCGTCCGGGTAACGGTTGAGTTTGGAGGTCGCCGCGCCCAGAGCCTCGATAGCCTTTGGCGAAGGCCCCAGAGGGTTCTCATTGCTGGCAAGTTTTATCGAACCGCTTATGCCGTATTCGCGCTCGAGTTCTTCGATCGGCTTGCCTGGAGGATAGGGGACAATGCTTGCTATATGCTCTGCTACAAAGGGTTTCATGTGATTGCGGGTCGATGGTCCCTTCTATTTTTTTTGCTGCTGCTTTATAATGAAAAGGTATCGAAAAATCAAGCATTTTGGAGGAAAAAATTGCATCTTCGCAGGCTATGCTATAATATTTCACAGGTGCAAGCTGGCTGGCTCTACCAGAGCCGCCCGATGTTTTCCCGCCTTCAAAAGGGATGATTGATTTATGCTCAAAAACAGTAAAGCCAAAAAATCTTCAGCCGCTAAGCCCAAGGAGCCCAAGGAGGCCCGCAAAGGCCGGGAGGATTCCTCTTCGAGCGCCCAGGACAGGCACCAGCCTGTGTCCTTCGACCCTTTTCGCCTCTACCTTGACGAGATCAAACGCTATCCGCTCCTTAGCAGGGAGGATGAATTGGATCTTGCCATTCGCTATCGCGAAAAGGGCGACATCGATTCGGGCTACAAGCTGATAACCGCAAACTTGAGGCTCGTCGTTAAAATCGCGATGGACTTTCAACGCTACTGGATGCAAAACCTCATGGATCTTATCCAGGAAGGCAATGTGGGGCTCATGCAGGCGGTTAAAAAATTCGACCCCTACAGGGGGTACAAATTTTCCTACTACGCCTCCTTCTGGATCAAGGCCTATATAATCAAGTTTATAATGGATAACTGGAAGCTCGTAAAAATCGGGACCACTCAGGCACAGAGGAAACTTTTTTTTAATCTGCGCAAGGAAAAAGAAAGACTTGAGGCCCAGGGCATCGAAGCCTCCCCCAAGCTTCTTAGCCGCCGCCTCGATGTCAAGGAATCCGAAATAATTGAAATGGACCAGAGGCTCAATAGCTGGGAGATCTCGCTTGACAGCCCCTTAAAGGAGGATTCCGAGGATACCCATAAGTCCTTTCTTCCCTCGGACGATCTGCCCGTTGACGATCAGATAGCCGACCAGGAAGCCAAAGCCATCCTCCACGATAAGCTCATGCTCTTTAGAGAGCAGCTAAAAGGCAAGGAGGCCGTAATATTTGACAGAAGGCTTCTTACCGAAGAACCCCTGACCCTTCAGGAAATCGGCGACAAATTCGGGATCAGTCGCGAGCGTGTGCGCCAGATCGAAAGCAGGCTCAAAAAAAAGCTCAAGTCCTACCTCGAAGAGCAAATAGCCGACATAGATCTGCTGCAGGAAAGCATGGTGGAAATTTAGAAAAAGGGGAGAACACAACTGCCCTGTTGTGTTCTCCCTTTCAAAACACAACACCACCGGTGAAAAACCGGCTCAGCGGTTCAGGCCGGATTGCCTCATCCCTCTGCCCTCGGCGCCTTCGGAGTCGACTACATCGAAAATATTCTCCAGCAGCAGATGACGCCCAAAAAAACCCATCCGCCAGTGAAATTAAGCTTGGTAATCTTAAGGGAAAACTGGGATCACTCCAACTTAAGGCCATGGCCGGCTCACTTACCGCCTATTCTGGCCGAGTTTCTGAACGCCGGTAATAGACATGTCCATTCGCAACTCACGGGCCAACCCCAGGTATCGCCCGCACGTCGCTGAGGGTGACCATCAACATCATGGGATCGAGCGGGGACGGCTCCAAGCCGAGGGCCAGGTAGAAGGCTTTGGCTTGCTCCGAGAGGGCGTGAGCGACGATGCCTCGAATGCCGATGCTGTCTGCGGCGTTGGTGATTCGTTCGGCGCAGTCGCGAAACAGCGATCGTCCCAAACCGCGTCTCTGCCAGGCACTATCTATCGCGAGACGGGCGAGCAGAGCGACAGGGATAGGGTCGGGCATATTGCGCCGGAACCGGCCGAGCGCGCCTCCGAGGCTAATCGCGCCCGAGGCGACGGCGTAATAGGCGATGACACGGCGGTCTTCCGCCACCACGAAAGTGCGGGTCGCACCGCTGGCTTGGTTGCCACGCGCACCGCGCTTCAGCCAATCGTCGAGCGAAGGAACTCCGGATGAAAATTGCGCCGGCTCATGCATATCTGCAAGCGGCTCTGGTTGGGGGAGCGACACGCCTACTCCCAGGGAGCGGCGGTCTGAAGTGCGCGCCGCAGCTTGTTATTTGGATGCGGTGGCTCGTCCAGACGCGCCCGGAAGGCATCGAATGCTTCGGGACCGACGAAAAACAGTGTGCGGTCCAGCAACGCGTCCTCGGCCGCGGGCCGGGCGGCGGCTATCGCTCGCGGGGTCAAGATGGGGCGCAAGCGGCTTTTGTCCGCGCAACAGATCGCCCATGCCCGCAAACTGATGGGGCAGGGGGAGGGCGCGGACAACGTGGCGCAATCGCTCAATGTCTCGCGCCGGACGCCTTACAGGGCTTTAGCGGCATCAGACAACCAGTGAAAGACCCCTCGCGGAAATGACCTCTTGACTATTTATGGTTGTTTCGCCATATTATGAAAATGTCGGATAACGAAATTAAGCCTGTTGAATGGGTCGGCTCCAGCTACAAAGACTTCCGGGCGTTCCCCGACGATGTGCAAGATCACATGGGCTACGCGCTGCACCTTGCCCAAACAGGGGACAAGCATGAAGACGCCAAGCCCCTTAAAGGATTTGGCGGGGCGGGGGTGTTGGAGATCGTGTCTAACCTATGGGCGACACTTACCGCGCCGTCTACACAGTAAAATTCGCCCTAGCGGTTTATGTGCTGGATGCCTTCCAGAAAAAATCGAAAACGGGCAGCAAGACGCCGGTCATGGATATGGATTTGATCGAGCGAAGGCTCAAGGTTGCGGAGGCCGACTACAAAGCCCAGCTTGCGAAAGGAAAGAAATCATGAAAAACGACGACACCAGCATCAAGCGCGGCAGTAAAAACCTGTTCGCCGACCTTGGCTATGCCAATGCGGAAACACATCTTTTGAAAGCAGGATTGGTCACGCGGATTCGGGACATAATTAGCGAAAGCAATCTGACCCAGGCCGATGCAGCCACGCGCATGGGTATCAGTCAACCCGACGTATCGCGGCTTCTGCGCGGGCAATTCCGCGACGTATCGGTCGAACGGCTTATGCGCATGCTCACAAAACTTGGCTGCGACGTGGACATCGTCATCCACGACCCTGGCAAAGCAAGAACGGAGCGCGACGTCCTCCACCTACATGCGCAATCAGCGTAAGCGGGCAAGACGTTCGGCTTTTCAGCGGCGCGGCATTTTGTCCAGTAATCGCCCCTCGTGACCGCCCACAAACCCTCGATTTTATTAACCCGCGTTTTCAGGAACGGGACAAAAGACGTGATTTTGTCCAGCTATTTGTCTTCTTCCTTTCCGCGTCATTGGTATAAAAAAATGTCATTGGATAGTTTCAGGAACATGTAAAGGCAAGACTGCATATGATCGCCAAGAGATGACATATTTAAAAACTTAACATTATAATCAGTAAGTTGGCTTCTCCATATACTTAACATAAATATCTCACTAGTAGACAACCTATTCTCATAATCAGGGTGTTTTAGTCCGACAATGATATTTTTTTCTGTATAAATGTGCCAATATGCATCAAAATCTGCACATAATCCTGTCCTGAATGTATATCGCCACAATCCTTTTAGCACATTAATTCTAGTTTGCTCTATATATTTACTAGCAATTACATCTTTCATATGATTTAAATATTGAACATATTCATATATGCAACTTTCAATATATTCTTTAGATATATTGTTATTAGATGCTTGGTTATTCTTGATATCTATTATAATACTACTATGAATTAGATTATTTCGTTTTCTTTGAATATCTACTATGTGTAAACTATTACTGGCATTATTGATATTTAATGCATTATAGAATACAGGAATTAACGTTCCATATGGCATATAATCCAAATATTCATCAACAATATGTCCTATTAATCTAAAACCATCACCATCTACCATTAGCCGCTTATCGATTTGAATCGTTTTTTCCCAGATGCGTATGTTTATAGGATTGTATCGCAGATAGTATTTTAATATTTCCTTATGCATCGCTTCAAGGTAGGATACCAAAATAACGAATAGACCGTTTATAACTTCCGAACTATTAATATCTTGTATTTGCTTTCTAATTTCATCCACTCGTGCCTCAGTGGCAAGTATTGGCATTAATAAATTATGTTTCAAAATAAGGTCTGGCCGATTAGTTACAACGCTCTCCTGCTTTGCCATATCTGCATTCTCCACCCTGACAAGTTACTAAAACCTTCATTGATTAGCGAACATGCTACAAGTGCGCGAGGCACCTGATTTCGTCATTCCGGCGAAAGCCGGAATCCAGTGCATTTTCGGTCTGTTAAAACTTTTATTGATCGCACTTCCAGCCTCCGTGGGCGGTATTCTCCCAGCAATTCCCGGAACTGAGCATGAAGAAAGCTCACCTGCTGTCAAGAGTGGTTTTTCCGAGGTCCGATATCCATAATGAGTCACATCACGGTGCTGTGATGTGACTCGAGTTCCCAATCCAGCGGCAAAAGCCCACAAAACTGCGGAAAAAAGGCAATAGCGACCTGGTGTGGCGTCCCTTAAGTTCCATGATATTCAAACCCGCCAAAAGCGTAGGGTGGCACAGCTTTTCGTGCCCACCAACTACATATAATATATCAGCTAATTTACGGAATGTCACACTAGTGCCTTCATTTTGGGGCATCGGAGCAGGACCGGTCGCGGATTTACTGAGTCAACATTCGCCATCGGGAGGTGTCCGACCCGATAATTGGTTCGAGTTTGGAGAACCCGTGCAATAGCGACCTGTAGAGCATTTCCATCGATTCGGGCTTTAAGCAGCGGAAGAGTGACCGCGTATCTTCCCACAGGGCTCTCTTAGTGCCCAGTTTTTTCAGGACGGCCTGGAACAGGGCGCAGCACAGCTGCTGGACCTGGTCCACCAGGAAGGCCAACATCATGATCTTGACAAAAACCATGCTCAAGTTCTTTTTGCCCAGGCCGTAATTGTGCTCGAAGTTGTATCCCTGGTTTTTCAAGGTGTTGAACGTTTCATTCTCGATTTTCCACCTGGCCCGGCCGGCCCGCATGATCCTATAGACCTTGTCCTCGCTCAATGTGATGTCGGTGACCCAGCAGAAACGCTTGGCGACCTCGCCGGTTACCTGCCAGTATTCGAGGACG
>JBMFHI010000058.1:0-24275 GCA_049976905.1 Syntrophobacteraceae bacterium
GTCTGGGAGACGGTTAAAGACAGCGTTGCACGGGCAAGCGACGTTAGATCTGCCTTGGTATTGGTTGAAAGAGGTGAAGCACCCCTGGGGATCGTTTACGCCACGGACGCCGCAATTACCAAAAAGGTCCGGATCGTCGCGGTATTTCCAGCCGCAAGCCACCAGCCCATCGTCTACCCCGCGGCCCTTGTTGTCGGACATGAGACTCCCGCAGCCACAAGTTTTCTTAAATTTCTAAAAACCGATGAGGCGCGGGCGATTTTTCAAAAATATGGCTTCAGCGCAATAAAATGAACTGGCTTGGTCTTACTCCTGTAGAGATGGAGGCCGTAAAGCTTAGCTTGTGGGTCTCGGGCTGGGCGGTGGCCGTTAGCCTTCCCTTCGGTATCCTGGCGGCGTGGGTTCTGGCACGTCTGAAGTTTCCCGGAAAAACCGTACTCGACGGCCTGCTTCATCTGCCTCTGGTCCTTCCGCCCGTCGTGGTGGGCTATATTCTGCTCGTGCTGTTTGGAAACAGGGGGATCCTTGGGTCGTGGCTTCATAAAACGTTTGGAATTACGGTTGCCTTCACCTGGAAGGGGGCGGCGCTGGCCTCCGCGGTCATGGCTTTTCCGCTTCTTGTGCGCGCCGTGAGGCTGTCGATTGAAAACGTCGACCGGCGCCTGGAGGCTGCGGCCAGAACCCTTGGGGCCGGACCGCTAAGAGTGTTTTTTACCGTTACCCTGCCTCTTGTCGTACCGGGTGTGACAGCGGGAGCGATTTTAGCCTTCGCCCGCAGCCTTGGCGAATTCGGCGCCACCATTACCTTTGTCTCCAATATCCAGGGACAGACACAAACACTTCCGTTGGCTCTCTACACGCTCACCCAGGTCCCGGGAGGAGAACGGGCGGCAATGCGGCTGTGCATTATTGCGATAGCCCTTGGGATGGGGGCACTTGTGGCCTCGGAGCTTTTGGCCAAACGCTATGCTGTCCAAATGAAGGGCTAAAGGGTTTATTTCGTGCTTGATGTATCCTTAAGGAGCCTACAGGGCAATTTTTTAATAGATGCGGCATTCCATTCCGAGGCCGCGGGCGTGACAGCCCTCTTTGGGCGCTCGGGGGCGGGCAAGACCTCGATCATCAATATGGTCGCCGGGCTCCTTCGTCCCGACCAGGGCCACATTATCGCAGGCAACCGCTGTCTGTTCGACTCCAAAACAGGTGTGGATCTTTCTCCCGAAAAACGACGGGTGGGCTATGTTTTTCAGGAAGACCGTCTGTTCCCTCACCTGTCGGTAAGGTCCAACCTCACCTACGGCATGCACCTTACGCCCAAACGCGAACGCTACGTGGAATTCGATCAGGTCGTAGAGCTTCTCGGCATGGAAGCCCTGGTGGACCGCAGACCCGCCAAACTCTCGGGTGGTGAAAAACAGCGCGTGGCCATCGGTCGGGCCCTCCTAACGAGCCCTTCGGTTCTGCTGATGGACGAACCTCTCGCATCTCTTGATTTTGCCAGAAAGGCCGAAGTGCTGCCCTTTATCGCTCGCCTGAGCCGCGATTTTTCCGTTCCCATTTTATATGTTAGCCATTCGCTCGAAGAAATCTTGAATTTGGCCGACGCCATGGTGGTAATCGAATCGGGACGCACAATCGCATCGGGCAAAATAGAAGAGTTGATGAGCAGCCGCGATCTGCAAAGTTTAACCGGCTATGCCGATTGCGGGGCGGTGTTATCGACCATTGTGGAATCACATCGCGAGGCGGCGGGTCTAAGCTGTCTGCGCTTTGCGGGAGGCGTTTTGAAGGTCCCGCGGCTCGATGTCGCCATCGGCAGCAAAGTGAGGGTGCAAATAGAGGCAAGAAGCGTGGCCATTGCGCTCTTGCCTCCCGAGCAAATAAGCGTTCAAAATATCATCCCCGCAACCATCGAAGAAATTACCATCGGAAACGGTTGTCTTGTGGACGTAAAGCTTGACATCGGCTGTCCACTTCTTGCCCGAATAACCCCCCTTGCCCTTACAACGCTTGATCTAAAGCCCGGCATGCGGGTTTTCGCCGTCATCAAAAGCGTCTCGGTTTCCCATGGAGTGCTGTGGAAACAGTGATTGACGCTTTTAGCAATCATTTACAGATAAAGGCCATTAAAACGCCAACCGTCATTGCTCCGCCCACAAGCACCCCGTAGCTGACTTTGCGCGAAATGGCAAGCCCCGCCACCCCCACTATCACCGCGATCTGCCACACAGAGTGCATCGACTCCTTCCCAAGAGAAATTGCCGCCGTAAGAATTATAGCGGCGACAACCGGAAGGACCCCGTGCATAATGGCCTGGGTTAGCTCTTTTCCCCTTACCTTGAGATAGAATTTTTCGAGCAGGTACATGCACAAAAGCGAAGGGGCAAAAATAGCCGCCGTGGCGACAAAGGCACCTCCAAAGCCCGCGACCTTATACCCGATGAAGGTTGCGCTGATTGCAACCGGCCCCGGGGTAATCTGCCCCAGCGCGATGGCCGCCCCAAACTGTGAGGAGGTCAGCCAGCCGTTTTGGTAGACCGCTGCATTCTGCATCAGCGGGATCATTGCAAATCCTCCACCGAAGCCGAAAAAACCAATTTTTAAGAATGATAACGCAAGCTCGTAGAATATGTTCATCTTCAACCGCTCTTAGAGGTTCTGGCCGCTTTAGGCCGATTTTTTGCCATATATTTCCGGCACCAGCACCCTGGCCGCCCCGGCCAGCCCTCCCATCAAAACCAGCCAGATCGGGTTGATGGGGAAAAAAAGCCCGAGCAAAAGGGCGGCGATCCCGACCGAAAAACAGCACCAATGCCCGGGGATCCGCTTCACCATATCCCAAACGACCGCGATTAAAAGCCCGACAACTCCAGCGGTAAGTCCCTTCACGGCGGACTCTACCACCAGGTTGTTCTCCCAGGCGAGAAAAACTCCGGCCAAAGCGACGATGAGCAGAAAAGAAGGCAAGACGAGCGCGATGGTAGCCGCGATCATCGCCGTTACCCCCCCAAGCCGGTAGGCGATGGCGGCCAGAAGGTTTACCGTGAAGGCGCCCGGCCCCATCTCGGAGAGCGCCGTCATGTTTTCGTAGCGCTGTTCGCTTATCCACTTATGTTTGACAACCAGTTCCGAATGAATCAGGTCCAGAACCGCATAACCTCCTCCAAAACCGATCGTGCCTATCTTTAACCAGGTAAAAACGATTTCCCACACAGAGGGAGCGCTCTCGGTAGAAGGCGAAAGCGGGATTTCCATTGGCCCCTTTTCTTTGTCCTTACTCGGGGTTTTCATACCCATAACGGTCCTTTCCTTGCACCCACCATCATTTAGAAAACCTGACTCAGCTCTTTTGTGGTATAGTTTGACAAGACTAAATAGAAAAGTAAAAGAAAAACAGCGGGTGGTTTGCACATCCTCACCAGGCTCTCTTTTGGCTTCTTTTTTTTGGGGGGCGGTATGTTTTCTTTCCTTCACGCCGCGGATATTCACCTGGACAGCCCTATGCTGCGGCTGGAGGGCTATGAAGGGGCACCGGTCGAGCAAATTCGCCAGGCCACGCGCAGGGCGCTTGATAATCTCGTAAATCTGGCAATCTCGGAAAAGGTCGATTTCGTCCTGATTAGCGGTGATCTCTATGATGGAGATTGGAAGGACTACAATACCGGCCTTTATTTCGTATCCAGAATGGCGCGGCTTGCCGATGCCGGAATCGGCGTCTACATCATCGCGGGAAATCATGACGCGGCAAATAAAATGACCAGAAGCTTGAGGATGCCCGAGGGGGTCCATACCTTCGGCTCGCACGCACCGGCCACATTTCCCATCGAACATGCCGCAGCGGCCATACACGGCCAAAGCTTTCCCTCCGGCGCCGTAAACCGCGATCTGTCAGCCGACTACCCGGCCGCCCTCAAGGGATATTTCAACATCGGAATGCTCCACACCTGCGCCACCGGAAGCCGCGACCACGATCCTTATGCCCCCTGCAGCGTCGAGGGTTTGAGGACAAAGGGCTACGATTACTGGGCGCTGGGCCATATTCACAAACGGCAAGCGCTTTGCCAGGACCCTCCCATACTGTTCCCGGGAAATATTCAGGGCCGCAATATACGGGAAACCGGAGAGAAGGGCTGCCTGCTCGTAAGGGTCCAGGACGGAGTGCCCGACTATCAATTTCGCCCCCTGGAGGTCTTCCGATGGGAGCGCTGCTCAGTCGATGTCACAGACCTGGCAAGCGAGTCGGAGGTCTTTGAAAAGGTCCTCAACTCTATATCGGCAATATGCTCGCAAACCGACCTTGCGATGGCCCTCCGGGTAAACATCATTGGGAGCTGCCCCGCTCATGATCGTATTGGCTCGGACCCTGAACGGTTTTTAAACGTCATCCGGGCCGAAACCATTTCTCTTCTCTATGACAGGGTTTGGATCGAGCAGGTCAAGCTCAACACGTCGGCCATTGCCGGCGAAGACCCTCACGGCGCCGGTGGACCGGTTGAAATCCTTTTAGACCTTATCGACGAAATCGGAGCCGACCCAGAGCAGCTCTCGGAAATCGGAACCTGTCTTGGCGATCTTTGGGATAAACTTCCGCAGGAGCTAAAAAGCGCCGAGTCGGCTGTTTCTCCAAAAGATCCCGGGGCGGTTTTGAGCCTGCTAAACGAAGTGCGGCCTATGCTCGCTCAAAGACTGGGAATTTCAAAATGAGTGCGACACGGACATGAAAATAGTGCGGCTCGATCTCATCGCCTGCGGGCCCTTTACCGACCTGAGCCTTGATCTTAGCAGAGGCGAGGAAGGCTTTCATTTGATTTACGGCCCCAATGAGGCGGGGAAAAGTTCCGCTCTTCGAGCTCTGGGATATTTCCTTTTCGGCATTCCCGACAGGTGCGAGGACCACTTCCTACACCCCTACCAGAAGCTCAGAATAGGGGGAGCTATAAAGACCGGGGCCGCTAGAATCATCGAGGCCGTCAGGCGCAAGGGACGAGCCAACACCCTCAGAAAACCCGATGATTCCCTGCTGGAGGATTCCCTGTGGTTTGAGGCCTGCGGCAGGATTTCGGCCGAAGACTTTTCCAGGCGCTTTGGAATCGATCACAATGCCCTTGTCGAGGGAGGAAGTGAAATCATTAAAGGCGAAGGTGAGCTCGCGCAGATCCTTTTCACAGCGGGCGCGGGCCTTGCCTCTTTTCGAAAGATTGAAGAGCAGGTACGCGATGAGGCAAACGACCTTTTTAAGCCCGGGGGCTCCAAGCCCAAGATAAACGAACTTCTCTCAAACCTTAGGAAGGACCAGAGCAAACTTCGAGAGCTTCAGCTTCCAAACGAAAAATATGATGGACACTTCAAGGCCTGCCAGGATGCCCTAGCCAAGGCAAAAGAGCTCGAAGCCCAACTTGCAGGGGCGCGGCAGGAAAGAAATCGGCTGCAACGCCTCAAATCCGCCCTCCCTCTAATAGGCAAACGAAAGTCCCTTTTAATGGAACTTTCCGGTTACCGATATGCGCCCATCCTTGCGGAGGGTTTCTCCGAAAAGAGGCAGCAGGCCGTCCAGGCCCTCAGGCTGGAAGAGCAGAACCTGGAGCAGACAAAAAAGAGAATCGAAAAGCTCCACCTGGAGCTTGGCGCCCTCGGTTCCTCCTCTGCAATTTTGGATTTTTCAAAGCAAATAAGCGAACTCTATCTCAAGCTGGGAAGCTACCGCGATGCTCTGGCCGCCCGCCCGACGCTCACCGTACAAAAAAAGGCCTTCGAAGACCAGGCCCGAGATCTTCTGGCACAGGTGCGCAAAGACTTTCCCCTCGAAAGGATCGAAGAACTGCGCCTTCGAACCGACGAAGAAATCATAATAAGAAACCTTGGTGCCAGGCGCGGCAACCACACAGCAAACCTTGAAAACGCCCTTGAACATTTAAGAAGGCTCACCGTCGAAATCGCCGAGCTAAGCGAACAACTTGCCGCCATGGCCGTCCCAAGGGACACCGCACGGCTTCTAACTGTGGTCGAGGAGGCAAAAAGTTGCGCAAGGATCGAAGAGGAACACTCCCAGATCGAAGTAAATATTCTTAGCGCCCAGCAACAGGCAGATATCGACTTGGCCCGACTCGATTGGGCCGGCAGCCTCGATGACCTGGAGAGGCTTCGGATACCGGAGTTGGAAACCATCGACGAGTTCGATGGAACAATCCGGGAAAGCACAAATCAGATTAACGCTTATGCCAGGGAAATCGAGAGGTTTTCCAAAGACATCAGAAAGATCGAAAGTCAAATCTCAGCTCTAAGGGCCTCTGAGGTCGTCTCGATTGAAGACCTCGATAAGGCCAGATCTTTTCGTGAGACCGGCTGGAAATTGCTCCGCGCGGCAATGGAGGGGGCAATCCCTTGCGAGCAGGACCACACAGCCTTTATCCGCGAAGTGCCCAGCGCAAAGACGCTCCCGGATGCCTTCGAAAAGAGCGTTCTCATTGCCGATGACCTTAGCGACCGGCTCCGGCGCGAGGCTCATCGGGTGGCCGAATATAACGGTCTTGTTTCAACAGCCCGAGCGTTGGAGTTGGAAAGAAACGAGGCGGTCGCAAAAAAGGAAGAGCTGGAAAAAAGGCTCGAGCGGATTCATCTGCAATGGGAAAACTTTTGGGTTCCCTGCGGGGTTTTGCCGGGCTCTCCGGCCCAGATGCGAAAGTGGGCGGCCAAAAGAGCCGAACTCGTACGCGCGCGCATGGACCTAAGAAAGCTTTGGGCCGAGGCCCAGTACCGCTCAAACAGGATCGAGGAGCTAAAGAACACTCTTGAAGAATGTCTAAAGGAGTTAGGGCTAAGTACTGAAAACGATGAGCCCCTCCGCAATCTGGTCGCAAAAGCTAAAAATTTCATCGAAATCCAAACCCGTATTGCCTCCGAACGAGGCCTGCTCGAAAACGATCTGCAACAAAAAAAGCGTGAGCTTCGAAAGGCCGAGGCCCAGTCCGAGAAGGCCGCGAAGGAGCTTGAGCAGTGGCGGCAACAATGGGCAAACGCACTCTCTCCTCTGGGACTTGGCGCTAAATCCATCCCCGAACAGGCAAATGGGATGCTTGGAAAACTTCAGGAAATTTTTGCCTGCCTGAAGGATTCTAAAAGCCTGGGCCGACAGTTGGAAAAATTAGACGCCGATTGCGAACTATTTGAAAAACAGGCGGCCAGCCTGGTTGGCGCCGTTGCCCCCGATCTTCATGGGATCCCGGCAGAAAACGCCGTGCCGACAATCTACGACCTTATGACCCATGCCAGGGAAGAAAAAATCAAAAAAGAGGACCTGACAAATCAGATAATCCATGAGGAAAAGGAACTCACCAGGGCGCTGGATAGAAACGACAGGCTCCATATCGAAATTTCCGCAATGCTTGCCGAAGCCGCCTGCGCCAACATCGAAGATTTCTTCGAGGCCGAGAGGAAATCCGCGACCCAAAAGGAACTTAAAGGAAAGCTCGAACAAATCGAAGAGCAGCTGATCGAACTTGCGGCAGGATTATCGCTCGAGCAGTTTTGCGCCCGAACCGAGGAGCAGGACCCCGATTTGCTCCAGCCGCTCATAGCCAACCTGGACGAAAAGATAGTTGCGCTAAACGAAGATAAATCCGAAATCTATCAGACTATAGGCTCGGAGAAGACCCGGCTGAGTACCTGGAACGGCCAGGGAGAGGCTGCCGAAGTGGCCCAGCAGATTCAGGCGCGTCTTGCAGACCTTGAAAACCGCACACGACAGTACTCAAGGCTCAAAATCGCCCAGGAATTATTGCTAAGAGCAAAGGAGCGCCATCGCCAAAGGAGCCAGGGACCCGTCATAAAACGAACGAGCGAGCTGTTTCAAACACTTACCCTGGGCTCCTTTGACGGAGTTATCGCAGGTGACGATTCGGGCAAAAACGCCATCGTCGGCCTGAGGCCGGGAGGCGAACCTGTGCCCGTACGGGCGATGAGCCAAGGAACCGCCGACCAGCTCTATCTGGCCCTAAGACTTGCAAGCTTCGAACACTACGCCTCGAAAAACGAACCCTTGCCGCTGGTGCTCGACGACATCCTGGTCCACTTCGATGACGAACGCTCCCGGGCTACCCTTCGGGTTCTGGGAGAACTCAGTAAAATAACTCAAATTATCATGTTCACGCACCATAGCCACCTGGTTGAACTGGCTAAGTCAGAGCTGGGAAGTGAGCGCCTTTTCGTTTTAGATCTGCATTGAAATCAATTGTGTTTTTCTCGAAAAACCGAGCATGGGCTGCGCACTTTTTTCAGTACTCCCGCGGCCTGCAGCTTCTTTTCTCAGGCCGCGGGAATCAAGGTTTCAAGCTACATTAAACAGGGATGAAAATGCTGACTTTTCTCTATTTAAATAGAAAGTCAGCCACAATAGCCCGGACACACCGCCGCACGCGGCGCAGCGCACGGGGCGCAAGCCGTACATGCGCCGCACCTAAATGGCGCCGTTACTGCTCCTGCCACCAGAGATGCCGCCCCTCCAACCACTTCGGCCGCTCCCGTAAGAACTACCCCGGCCGCATAGATAGGCGCGCCTATAATCTGGCCGAAGGAATAACATTGCGCCTGTGCATTGGTCGCTACACCAAAAGTTACAACCAAAGCGATTGCAAGACACGCTACGAAAAACTTCGACCTTACTTTCATGTCTTACTCCTTTTATCAGCTGTTACTGTCTCACCTTGCCATGCAGTGGACGCGCTCTTCCATTCTTTGCAGTTCCCAATGGAAGTCTCGCTTCCCTACATCAAAAATATAGTTGCTCGTAGGACCTGCGTCAAAGGAGGACTGCAGCAATAGTTTTGGGCGATCATCTGTCTTTATTCAAATAAATGATTATAATCACATCAAATTTCATGATTTTTAGTTGCTCTCATTTCCGCCTCTAAAAGGAGATAGCATCATGGCGCTACGCAACTGCGGCAACTGCTGGTTTCGGGCAAAATACGACGACAATCCCGGTTCCCTGATCGGCAGGCTTTGGAAGTGGCATACAAACTGGTGTCCGGGATGGAAATCCTATATCAAATCCCTTCCCGAAAACGAGAAAAACCGCATACTGGAAAAGTATGGCTCCAGGAAATAGCAACGGCAGGCTTTGTCGTTTTACAAGCTCGCTCGAGGTTGCCAGACCCCAAACTCCTGTGATAATAGAGACGCAAAGCTGGAGGGTGGGATGTCGCTTGGCAAAAAACTCCTTAATGCGATCTGTGGATTATTTCTGGTTTTTTTCTGCCTTGCGGCCATTGTCGCAATGATCGGTTCTTTTGATTTTTGGCTCTTCTTGCACCTTCCGGCCCAACCGGTTCCGGAAAAACGACAGTTTTTCATTGCCCGCGGAACCGACGGTTTAACTGTGGCCAGGTTTCTCCAATCCCAGGGAGTGATCCGAAACGGTTACGAATTTTATCTGCTGGCCCTGTTAAAACATGCCACCCACCGTTTCCAGGCCGGGGAATACGCCTTCTCGACCCTTGATCTCCCCCAGCAGGTGCTCGATAAGATCGTAAACGGAAAAGTTGTTATTTATGTGGTCACCCTCCCTGAAGGATCTACCCTGCGCGATATCGCCGCCATCGTGGCCCGCGACCGCCTTGCTAAAAGCAGCGAAATCGTCGCGGCAGCCCTCAGCGGCAGGATCGCAAAATCTTTAGACGTAAAGGCCAACACTTTGGAAGGCTATCTTTTTCCCGACACCTACCGCTTCAAAAAACCGATCTCGGCCGCCGCCATTCTAGGACGCATGGTCGCCCAGTTCCGGCGCAAGCTTCCTGCCGGCTGGCAGAACCGCGACAAAGAACTTGGCCTGACGCTAAATCAAGTAGTTACAATGGCCTCAATGATAGAAAAGGAGGCAAAGGTCGATTCAGAGCGTCCCATCATTGCCGGCGTCTTCTATAACAGGCTAAAAAACAATATGCCCCTGCAAAGCGATCCTACCGCGGTCTACGATCTCCCAGGCTTTTCAGGGCCTGTTACCCCGGCCGACCTCAAAAGACAAAGTCCCTACAACACCTACCTTCACAAGGGACTGCCGCCAGGTCCGATTTGCAACCCCGGAGAAAAATCAATCCTTGCGGCCCTCTATCCTGCAAAAGTCCCATACTTCTATTTTGTAAGCAATAATGCCACCACCCACCAGTTCTCCGTTACTCTTAAAGAACAGCAAGAGGCCATTTCGAATTCCAGAAAAGCAAAAAATGAGGCTGACAAGAAATGAGCACGGTTGCAAGCATAATATTTGCCGCGGGACGAGGAACACGCATGACGGGCTACTCCGGAAATAAAACCCTGCTGCCCCTTGTTGCCCAAAAATCGAGATACGAGGGGACTCACCCGCTCATTATGGAGGTCCTGGGCAACCTGCCCAACGGCCCAAAAGGCATAGTGGTAAACCATTGCGCCCAACAGGTTCGCGAGGCGGTCACTATGCCCGAAGTCCATTTCATTTCGCAACCTGAAACTAATGGAACGGGTGGCGCCCTTCTGGCTGCTCGCTCCTTTCTCCAATCCTGCGCCACAGATAATGCTATAATCACTATGGGAGATGTTCCCCTCATCGCCTCGCCAACCTATAGTGAACTTCTCGATCGGCTAAAGGAATGCGACTTGGCTATACTTGGCTTTGAACCCCAAGACCGGGCGCAGTACGGGATGATCGAAATGGAGGGCGAAAAGATTGCCGGCATCGTCGAATGGAAATACTGGAAGGACTATCCGCTGCAAAGACAAGCCAGGCTCAGGTTCTGCAACGCGGGTGTCTATGCAGCCAAAAGGACCCTTTTGCTAGCCTATATGGATCGAATGGAAGAAAGACCCCACGAGGTAAAAAAGCAGAGAGACAACGCATGGATTGTCGTTAAAGAGTATTTCCTGACTGACCTGGTTGCAATGATGACCGCAGATGGGCTACCGGTAGCAATGGTTTGCGCCCGGCAAGAAGAAGTAATGGGCGTTGATACTCCCGATTGCCTCGAAGCTGTACAACGACTGTACACACAAAAAACCATGGGGATGCCTTAATCGCTTGATATTTTTTTTCGCCTGGGATAATGGACCTTTCTTTCAAAATTTTCAAGAACACGTCATCAGGCAGGAAACCGCTAAATAATCCTCTAACTTTATAGCCCTTGATATTCATTCAGGAAAGGACCATGCAAAATGCAGAGTCAGACAGGTCATGATCCGCAAGTCCAAAGCAACCTCTTCTCCACTTGTCCGGCCGGCGAGATGTTCCCGATTCCCAGGGAATCGGAGCACGCGCAGGAAATCGCCAGACTCCGCGAAATTGTCGCCCAGCAGCGCAGCCTCGGGCGCCAGATCGTTGTGGTTATGGGAGTTGGCTTTGTCGGAGCGGTAATGGCCGGAGTGGTGGCGGATTCGGTGGACAAGACGACGGGGAAATCCTCCAAATTCGTCATAGGAATGCAACGGCCCTCGCCAAGATCCTTTTGGAAAATTCAATACCTAAACCGTGGGATCGCCCCTGTTGAAGCTGAAGACCCCGAGGTTGCCCCTCTTATTAAAAGGTGCGTTCAGGACAAAAAAACGCTTATAGCTACCTACACCTATGAGGTGCTCTCCCTTGCCGACGTAGTGGTCGTTGACGTTCAATGCGACTATCAAAAAGAAACGCTTGGAAACGTCAGGCAGGGCTGCGCCGATATTGCAGCCCTGGAAGACTGTCTAAAGGTAATAGGCGAAAAGATCGACCCCCAATGCATGGTCCTTATTGAGACCACCGTGCCGCCGGGCACCACCGAATATGTGGCATACCCTATTATAAAAAAGGCGTTCAAAACCAGGGGTATCGAGGCCGAACCCATGCTTGCCCACTCGTTTGAAAGGGTTATGCCGGGGAAAAATTACGTGTCTTCCATTCGGGATTTCTGGAGAGTTTGCAGCGGCATAAACGAGGAGTCAAAATCCAGGGTGCAGACGTTCCTTTCCGAAATCCTCAATGTCGAAAAATTTCCGCTTACCGTTCTTGAATCTCCCATAGAATCCGAAACCTGCAAGGTGATCGAAAACTCCTACCGGGCCACTATCCTGGCCTTCCTCCACGAATGGAGCGTCTTTGCAGAACGCAACGGCGTCGATCTGGTAAAGGTGATCGAAGCCATTAAGGTTCGCCCTACACATTCCAATATCATTTTCCCGGGGCCGGGCATAGGAGGCTACTGCCTTCCAAAGGACGGAGGGCTTGGCATATGGGCTTATCAAACCCTGCTCGGCTTTGAGGACGATATCTTCAAAATAACCCCCCAGGCCATCGACATAAATGATACAAGAGCCCTTCACGTGGCTCGCCTGGTTCGAGACGCTTTGCGAAACATGGGAAAAATCGTAGCCGCCTGCAAGATAGCCATTTTCGGCGCTTCCTACCGCGAAGATGTGGGCGATACCCGCTACTCCGGCTCGGAAATGCTCGTTAGAAAACTTGCCGAAATGGGGGCCGATATCTCAGTCCACGACCCCTACGTAAAACATTGGTGGGAATTTGAAAAACAGGATTCCTACCCTGCTCCGGGTCATTCCTGGGCAAGATTTTTCCGAAACCAGGAAAACCTTAAACGGCTTGTGGTAAACAAGGATATGAAAGAAACAGTGGTCGGGGCCGATGCGGTTGTCTTTGCCGTGCGCCACGAACCCTACTTCAATCTATCCGCCGACGACCTTGTGGAGATGACCGGAAAACCGGTCGCAGTAATCGATAGCTTCGGGATTCTTACAGATGCCGACATCCGGCGCTACTTCGAGCTTGGGTGCGAAGTAAAAGGACTTGGACGCGGAAATGTTAAGCGCATCAAAGACCAGGTCAGAGCTTCGGGGAGCGAACCTGTCAAAATTTAAAACTTATAAAACAACTTTTTCTAACAGCAAAGGGAACGGGAAGAGGGCCTGCCCCGTTTTATCCTGTCCACAAAGGGTCAAGTCGGCTAAGGCCCACAATGTGGGGCGCATTTGCGCCCCTGTTGTTTTACATGTGAATCTATCGGGTTACTGCTGTTGTCACCTGCAGCTGTCGATTTAGTCCCGAAAAGTTTCACATCTTGGAGTTATCAATTTGAAATAACTTAAAAAGCGGGTCCAGCGGCTCTATGGAACAGACCTTGCTCATGCCAAGGCATGGCGTCGCAGCGCCCGGAGTTGTTGTATTCCAACTTTGTATTGGTAGAAGAAAAAGACCTTGTTTAGAAGAGCGCCTTTTTTCAGCAACCTGCTGGGTGGGCAATACATTGGACAAGGTCTCGATTCAGCTTTTAGCCACAGGGAGGCATAAAAGAATAAGACTATGAAAATGAGAGCGTATTCTCTTAAAAACAAGATTGATCACCTCTATTTATGGGTCCTTGCCATTGACCTGCTGATTGCGGCCTCGCTCCTTTATTCGAGACTTTCGGGAAAAGTACACATCCTTAAAACCCTCAAACATCCCTGCCCACCGCTTCTTGGCCTTAGACCAGGAGCGATCCTTGCAATTTTTGGCATGTGCGTGCTTATCTGGAGAATCTGGATGGCCTGGCGCTACAAGCCCTGCGCCCCCGTAGCCGATGAGGACCTGCCGGTTGTAACGATCATCATTCCGGCCTACAATGAAGGCCCGCAGGTTTTGCCCACCGTGCGCTCGGTCATGCAAAGCGATTATCCACCCCACAAAATGCAGGTGATATGTGTAGACGACGGCTCGGTAGATGATACCTGGCAATGGATGGTTGAAGCTAAAAAAGAATATCCCGACCGCATTCAGCTGGTGCGCCAGCCCGCCAACGGCGGCAAGCGCCAGGCCCTGATGTCTGGTTTCGGCTATGCGGTTGGCACCGTCTGGGTCACCATAGATTCGGATTCCGAAGTCATGCCCGACACCTTGCGCCACCTTGTCAGCCCTCTTGCAACCGACCCCAGAGTGGGGGCTGTGGCAGGCAATGTACGTGTCCTTAACCGGGCCGACGGGGCTATCCCCAAGATGATGGAGGTTTTCTTCACGGCTGGCTTTGACTTTATCCGGGCAGGCCAAAGTGTCTACGGCGGGGTATTCTGCACCCCGGGCGCTCTATCGGCCTACAGGGTGTCTGTAATAAGGCGCAATTTGACGGGGTGGGTAAAACAGGCTTTTCTTGGAACCCCGGCAACCATCGGAGAAGACAGGGCGCTGACAAACCTTGTGCTCAAGTGCGGCTACAGGGTCGTCTATCAAAGAGAAGCCGTGGTAATGACAAAGATCCCGGCCACTTTCCGGGGGCTGCGCCGAATGCTCCTGCGCTGGGCGCGCAGCAACGTCCGTGAAAGTATCGTAATGATGACCTTTGTTATCCGAAAGTTTAGAAAAGGCGACAAGGGAGGTGGATGGATTCGATTCGTTAGCGGACTCCAGATGTTTAGGCTGACCGTGGGAGAAGCGCTTAAGGTCGGAATTCTTGCCGAATTTCTCATGAAACCTCTTCCAACCTTCCGTGTCCTGGTGGTCGGATGCCTTATCGGTGCTCTTTTGCCGGCAGCCGTCTATCAGCTTCGCTACCGTACATGGTTTGGCTGGCTCTGGGCCGTACCCTATTCGTTTATGTCCGTATTCATTCTATCGTGGATCTCCCTGTGGGCCTTAATGAGCGCTTCCCGCTCGGGCTGGCTGACCCGCGATCTGCAAACTGCGGAAACCTTCGAGGACGATAGTAAAAAAATAGAGACTTTTACCTTCGGAATTTTGCCGGCAACCAACACACTTGAGGTATCTAAGAATGGAAGATAAAATAACCGTCATTGCCCGTTTCAAGGCGAAGCAGGGAGCGGACCGGGAACTCAAGGAACTTCTTTTGAGTCTCATAGAAACCAGCAGGTCCGACAAGGGCTGCATACGCTACGACCTCCACCAGGCCTTAGATGACCCCGAGCTTTTCGTATTCTATGAAACCTGGGAAAACAAGGAGCTTTTGAGCGAGCATTCCGCTACCGCCTGTATTCGCCAATTCAGGTCCAAGGCTAAGAGCCTGCTGGCAGACCCCCCCGAGGTGATCTTGCTCTCAAAAATAAGCAGCTAATCACCACCCCCGTCGGCCTTTTTTGCCGGCGGGGGCAACACGCAATCCTCAGTCCAGCCTGTTGAGGTGCTCGTCCGAGAGTTCCTCGAGAAAGGGACTCTTTCCAGCTGCTTTATTTTGCCGCATGCCTGCGTAGGATATGTGCAGATTGCGCCCTGCCCTCGTACACGCCACATAGAAAAGCCGGCGCTCTTCTTCTATATTGCGGCCGTTGGCCTTTCCTCCGTCTTCTTCGACCGAACGCCAGTGGGGCATAATATTCTTCTCGCACCCCACCACGAAAACAGTATGAAACTCGAGTCCCTTGGCCGAGTGGATAGTCGAGAGCCTCACCCCGCGATCTTGAGATTCCTCCTCGGAATCTTCTTCGGAGCGCAGGCTGCAGTCTTCGAGAAATTCCTCTATGCTCTGCTTACCCTCGGCTATGCTCAGCAGCTCGTCAATGTTTTCCAGGCGCGATCGAAAGCTGCTGTCCTCTCCTTCTCCGGCCCAGCTCTCCAGGTACTTTTCATATTGCGTGATCTCCATTACTTCCCTTAGGGCCTGGCTAGGCGGCATATTCTTTATCCGCTCCAGGATAAAGAGCACCATCCCTATTGCCCCCGAAACCTTTTGCAAACCCGTCTTTTTTTGAATCGCGATCGGGCTTTTTTCCACTAAAGAACCACCAGGCATATCAATTTCTCTTATCTTCTGGATCGTTTTTTTCCCTATCCCCCTTTTGGGCGCATTCAGAATTCTTTCGAAGGCCACATCATCCTTTGGGTTTACCGCACAGGCCAGATAGCTAGTGAGATCTTTTATTTCCCGACGCTCGAAAAAGGAAACTCCTCCCACCAGCTTGTAGGCTACCCCAACCTCATTGAAGGCTTTCTCTATGATTCGACTTATGAAAGTTGTCCTGAAAAGGACAGCCATCTGATCGAGACCAAGTCCGTCGCGACGATAGGTCCGGCACCTCTCGGCCACCCACCTTGCCTCCTGGTAGGAATTTTCAAAGCCCCTGAGCGAGGGTGGCTCCCCGGGCCTGGTGCTAAAGCACTGCTTTTTGATTTCCTCGCGGTTAAAGCTGATGATTTCATTGCCCAATTCGACAATCGGAGCAGTGGAGCGAAAGTTTCGCTCGAGAAGAAATATTTTAGTCCCTTTATATTCCGAGGGAAACCTTGCGAAATAGTTTGGATCGGCGCCTCTAAAACCATAAATCGACTGGGAAAAATCACCCACAACGGTAATGTTGCCCTTGTTTACCAGCAGCTTTACGATCGCGTTCTGTATCGAATTGGAATCCTGATGCTCATCAAGAAGAATGTATTGGAACAGCTCCTGATACATGGCGCGAACCTGCGGTTGCCCCCTTAGCAGGCTGTGAGCGTGTACAAGGATGTCGTCAAAATCCATCGCATTGGATTCCTTTAGCCGCAAATTGTAGTGCTCAAAGATCAAATCAAGCTTTCTGAATTCTTTTACCGAGTGGATGTAGACCTCGGCAACCTCGGAATTTTTCGCCTTGCCGATATGGGCTCGGACCCCTTTTGCATACTTGCCGTCCATATTGAAGCTGTTTTCGAGGATATTCTTTATGAGGCCAAGCTGATCGGAGCCGTCATAAATGGAAATAGGAATGGAAAAGCCGATCAGAGAGGCATGAGCCTTAAGCATTTGAAGCATCGATGAATGAAAAGTTCTCACCCAGGGGAAATCGCCCCCCCTGCGCCCCGTCGATTTTGTGAGTCTATCCTTTAGTTCGTTTGCTGCCTTATTGGTAAAGGTAATGCACAGAATCCTTCCTGGATCGCAGCCCTTTTCAAGGAGATATTCAAATTTTGCAACTATGGTCGATGTCTTGCCCGCACCAGCTCCGGCGCATATGAGCGCCGGCCCCTCCAGATATTCGACCGCGGATGCCTGTTCTCTCGATAGCGATGACAATGCTCAATCTCCTCAAACAAACTCATAGAAAATTACAGCAGGGATTTGTCCCAAGATCCAAGCCCAGCGGATGCTGACAAATCTTTTATCCCCAATTAACACAATTTAGCGGTGCAAGAAAGCTTAGGCTTGCCCCTTGAGACACAACCCTGCATAATAGGCTCCAATCGCCCTGCAACATAAAGACCTGCGGTTAAAACAAATTGCGGCTTTTCGCAATCAATTTTCAAGGAGGAGAAGTCTATGGACACCGGAAAACTCACGACCCGGCGCCGTTTTTTGTGCCTGACCGGTGGATTGGCTGCGGGTATGGTTATACCCGCCATTCCATCAGCGGTTCGAGCCGCTCAAAAAGAAACCGGGGTAAACCCGGTGGAAGACCTCATGAGCGAACACGGCCTTCTGCGCCGTGTGCTGCTTATTTATGATGAGGCGGCAAACCGCATAAGAAATAATATGCAAATACCGTCTGGCGTTATTGAAGATTCAGCGGGCATAATCCGCCGCTTCATCCACAACTACCATGAAAAGCTCGAAGAAGAACAAATTTTTCCTCATTTTTCAGGTACCGCAAGCCTTGGCAACCTGATCGCTATTTTGACCGCCCAACACGCGGCAGGACAGAGGTTGACCGATTCCATCGAGCAATATTTTAAGCCCGTGGCGGTTAAACAAGCACAGCACAGCGAAGAGCAAAAAGATAAAGCCAAAAAGATGCCGGCCGCGGTGGCCCAGATATACGGAGGGACTCCTCTTATTACTCACCTCCTTGGCAAGGAAACGAGCGAGGAAAAAATGACCGCAAGTGGAATCCCACTTAGCAAGCAAAGCCTGCTGGTCCTTTTGGAACAGTTCGTTCGCATGTATCGCCCTCACGCGGCACGTGAAGATACAGTGGTTTTTACCGCTTTTCGCTCTAGGGTGTCACCCCGGGAGTTCACGCAATCAGGCGAAGAGTTCCAAAGAAGACAAACCGAGCTTTTCGGTGAGAATGGCTTTGGTAAAATAGTCGAATCGGTAGCGCAAATAGAGGCAAAACTCGGTATCTATGATTTATCGCAGTTTACCCCGAAAGCTTAGACCCCTGCGGCCCGGGCACAAAACTTCCCGGGCCCCTCTCGGATATCCTCTTTTACCCACCGCTTAATCTCTGTTCCTTTTAAACTTAGCCGACCTTATATTGAAATAGAAGTCGACAAAACCGACCAAAAGCTTAGCGGTCTTCGCCCCTGCAGTTGATTGATTAAAGGAGCGCCGACCCGGCAAGGACAAGCGATGTGGTTTTCGATTCGGTGTTTATCCTCGCAATAGACGAAGGAAGAGGCAACGATGAAACCCAAATCTAGCCGTTTTCTGCTCTTGTACGCAGTGGTCCTGGCGGCCTGTCCCCTTTATTTTCCAGGGCAGTCCCTGTTTGGACCCGTTGGACCTCTAACCTATTCCGGCGCCCAACCCATTGCGGCAAGCCCTCAGTACATACCGGGCCAACCTCAGATAGTGCGCCAGTCAACCGCCGACACCCAGGTAAACGGACATGGCGGCGCGCGACAGGGCGGCCCCGGCGTGTTGTGGGTATGGCATTTTTAACTTGAGAACCGTTCGGCCGGTTTTCTTCTCCCGATTCGGGCTCTAATTGCTTCTCCCGTAGCGTCCCTTAAGTTAAATGCTATTCCAAACGGTGCGAAAATGGGTAGGCACTGCTTTTTGTGCCCACCGACTCGCTTGAGAATATCCTCGCATTTACAGGACGCCGCACTAGCTTTGTCCTCGCCCGCTCATCGGTTAGCAAAACCGGACACCAACCGTGCCTAGTCCGCCAAAGGACATAAGGAAGTTGTCTGTGGCGATAGCATCGACAGCGGCGGTAAGTGCCCCCGAGAGGATAATTTCACCTTCCTCCAGAGCGACCCCATATTCGCCCATCTTGTTGGCAAGCCAGGCAACCGAAGCTGCAGGATGGCCTAAAACGGCAGCGCCCGCACCGGTGCTTACTACTTCCCCGTTTTTTTCCATGACCATTCCTACCAGCCTTAGATCGTGATCGGAGGGATCAACAAGTCTTGCCCCAAGCACAAAGCGAGCACTCGAGGCATTATCTGCGATCGTATCCACCAGTTTTATCTTCCAGTCTTTGACCCTGCTGTCTACAATCTCGATGGAAGCCATCACGCCTTCAGTAGCCCTTAGCACATCGGCTATGGTAACGCCCGGCCCCTTCAGCCTTCTTTTGAGCACAAAGGCAATCTCGCCTTCCACCTTGGGCAACAGGAGTCGGCTGCAACAAACAGGTTCTCCTTCCCGCACCAACATGCGATCGAAAAGATGGCCGTAATCGGGCTCATTGACTCCGATAACCTTTTGCATCGCGAGCGAAGTCAAACCGATTTTTTTCCCAACAACCTTTAGCGAATCCCTCTGGCATCGGATCGCCACTCCGTCGAGCTGAACCGCATAGGCCTTTTCGACTGTCAACTCAGGCCAGGTTGCCGTGAGCGGTTCAACAGGAGTTAAGCTCCTTTCAGCCTCATAGAGCAACTCGGCTATAACCCTGCTATCTTCCATGGAAACCCTCGGGAGCAAGAAGAGCCACAAGCAAACCGCCTGGAGCTAAAAACTTAATCTTTTTCGCTTCAGGCTTCATACTTTCCGAAGTATCCCCAGGTATTGCCCCAGGGCCATAAGCGGAAAGCAGTTGCGATAATTGTGATATCTTATGAAGAAATGCCCCGGAAATCCCGTTCCGGTAAAATGAATTTCATCCCAGGTCCCATCGGGCTTTTGATTTCTAAGCAGATACTGAACGCCCTTGCTAGCCTCAAGAGACTTATGCTCCCCACCGGCAAGAAGACCCATTATCGCCCAGGCGGTCTGGGAGGCGGTACTGGGGCCCTGGCCACCCAATTCGGGCTGCTTATAGGAAGCGCACGTCTCCCCCCAGCCACCGTCGCTATTCTGGTGATCTTTTAGCCAGTGCATGGCAGCTCTAATAATAGGAGATCTCGGATCTTCACCCATGCAGATCAGCCCACGCAAAACAGACCATGTACCGTATATGTAGTTGACACCCCAACGCCCCCACCAACTGCCGTCCTTTTCCTGAATGCGCCTTAGAAAAGACATGCCGCGTCTTACCACAGGATGTCCAGGCTCGAATCCCCAGCAGCCCATTACCTCCATTACCCTTCCGGTAACGTCGGCTGTGGCCGGATCGATCATCGCCTCGGTATCGGCAAAAGGGATGCGGTTAAGAGCCTCCATGTCGTTATCCCTGTCAAAGGCGGCCCACCCCCCATTGGAACTTTGCATCGAGATTAGCCAATCCATCCCCCTGGACTTGCAAAGTTCTAGTCCCTTCACATCTTTGGGGTCGAAGCGATTTAACACGTTCAAGACAACAGCCGAATCGTCTACATCCGGATAACGAGAGTTGTAAAATTCAAAAGCCCATCCCCCCGGACGGCAGCGGTTTTTGACCTGCCAGTCGCCCCCGGTCAATATCTGTTGCTCGACAAGCCACTTTGCCGACTTTTTAAGAGCCGGATGCTCAATGGAAACACCCGCGTCGGTAAGCGCCATGACCGTCAACGCGGTATCCCACACAGGAGAAATGCAGGACTGCATCCTGATACCATCGGAGTCCTCCATGCAAAAGTCCTCGATCGCCTTAAGACCCTTTTTCATGACCTCGTGGGAAAGTGGGAACCCAAGGTAATACAGGGCCAGCATGGAATAGACCATTGGAGGCTGAATCCCCCCCCAGTCACCACTTTCTTCCTGGTGATCGATTATCCAGTTTTGAGCCGTTTCGATGGCCTTGCGCCTCAACTTCCTTATCGGTCTTTTCTCCAGCCTTTTGGCAATACGGTCAAGGATGAAAAAGAGCTTGTTTATGCGGCTGTCAAGCCTTTTACCATGCCCTCCAACGCGCAACTCGGCAATGGAAAGGGATTCGGGCAGTGCAGACCTTGGCCTTATGCAAAGCACTATGGAAAGCGGAACCACTGTGCCCCTGGCCCAACTGGAAAACTCATAGATATTGAAATAGAACTCAGGCCTGAGAAGTACAAGCTCCACTGGCATCGAGGGGATTTTTTTCCATTCGTACTGGTCAAACTGCGCCAGCCAGATCTTGGTAAAAACTCTCGAAGCTTCGATGCCTCCGTGGTGGAGAATAAAAGCCCTTGCTTTCCTCATGGGTTCGCAGGACGGGTGCAGTCCCAAAAGTTTGAGTGCAAAATAGGCCTCTATGGATGTGCTAAGCTCCCCGCCGTCGCCATAATAGAGTCCCCAAGCCCCGTTTTCATCCTGATGGCCAAGCAAGTATCTGACTATGCCCTCTTTTTTTCCTTCGATGGAAACACCTAAAAGGTGGGTGAGCATGACATATTCAGCGGTTATCGTGACGTTGGATTCGAGCTCCGCCCACCAATAACCCTCCTGATACTGCGTTTTAAAAAAGTGTTCACAGGATTTGTGAATTGCTTCTTCTATCTGCGGAACCCAGGAACTGCGAATAATCGCCAGCGACCTGTAGCGATGCGCCCCCCGCTCTTCAAAGGGCCGCTGAAAAGCGGGTGGCACCACCCATTCTCCCCCGGCCTCAGCGGTTTCTTCCTCTATGAGCCCCTCTTCCCCCTCAACTTCTTGAGCTATTGCACCGACATCTTTAAAAAGATTCATACCATCCCCTCAAAACCCCTTTTTTGCACAATCCGCCGCCCCTGCCGGATCGCAAGATAGCACCGCCAACAACATGCCTATAAGGCTAAAGACGTCATTTTGCAAGCGGTAAAAATCCCTCTTAACCTCTGGCCATAAATAGAACAATAACAATCGGTCAAAGGACCGGCTCAACTGAAACTCCGTTTGATCCCTTCGCTCTATCTAATGATTCCTATACATATCAAGCAACAGGCAAGATAAATAGCAAAGCGGCTTTTGCAGAACACAACGCCTCCCCCCGGCACCATCCATACCTGTTCTACGCAAAGACACAGCGCAACAAATCGCAACCTTAACCAGGATATGTAGCGTTACCGTTACGTTTTCCTCTTGCCACTTTTCGATCTACAAGGAGGCTGGAAGCGGTTTTGAAACATCAGGAACAAATATTGCTTCTTTAGCTCCATTGTACCTCAAGGCCGACTGCTGCGTTCTCGCACGATCTCGTTTTCTCTTTTCCAATGGCTTTTGCAAAACCATTTAGGAGGCTTCCATGAAATTTGATTTAGTTGTTGTGGGCGGCGGACCGGCTGGTTCCATTACCGCCCTTACCGCCAAGAGTGTCTATCCTGGAAAATCCGTTTGCATCATCAAAGACATCGGTGACGGCGTAATCCCCTGCGCGATTCCCTATATGATAAATACCATGTCCGATCCTTCACAAAATATCGTCGGAAATAAACCATTCGAAAACGCCGGCATTGAGATCATTGTGGATAAGGCTCAATCGCTCAATACGGCCGCAAAAAAACTTACCATGCTTTCAGGCCGCGAGTTGGAATATGAGCGGCTCGTACTTGCGACCGGCAGCAAACCTTTTCTTCCGCCCCTGGAAGGTATCCAGCAACCCGGAGTCTTTGTCATAACAAAGAGCCTTGCAGCCCTGTCCGCCTTAAGAGAGCGGGCCAAGTCGGCAAAAAACATTGTAATTCTCGGTGGAGGGTTTATCGGAGCCGAATTCGCCGATGAATTGGCAAAAACAAACTCTGCCAAAGTGCATATCGTAGAGATGATGCCAAAACTACTCAATCTGGCCTTCGACGATGAGTTCTGCGACGCTATTACCCAGGAACTGATCAAGAGCGGCATCCAGGTGCATACGGGCAGACGGGCAGTATCGATCCAGGGGGAAAACGGAGTTAAGGCGCTAGTGCTGGACGATGGGACCTCCCTGTTGGCGGATATCGTCATCGTGGGCATTGGAGGAAAACCCAACACGGAATTGGCGGAAAAGGCCGGATTGATGCTTACTCCAAAAGGCTCGATATGGGTAAATTCCTACATGAGAACCAGTGATAAGAATGTTTTTGCTGTTGGCGACTGCGCCCTCAAACGCGATTTTTTCACAAGGGAAGAGGTCCCTGTATGGCTTGCATCCACGGCAACGGCCGAAGCAAGGATCGCTGGAACAAATATTTTCGGCATTCGGGTCCTGCGCCAGATCCAGGGGACCGTCTCCGCCTTTTCCACAAAGATGGGAGAGCTCTGCTTTGCCAGCACCGGAATGACGTGCCGCACCTGCCAGACGGAAGGCTTCCGCATTGTTACCGGAGAGGCGACAGCTCCGGATAGACACCCCGGGACCCTTCCCGGTGCGGTTGCCATGAAGATCAAACTCGTCTTTGCCGATCGCAGCGGCACCTTGCTGGGTGGACAGATTTCAGGGGGGCCTTCGGTTGGCGAGTTGATCAACGCCCTCTCCATCGGTATTCAGATGAAACTCAATGTCCGGGAACTGGAGATGATGCAGATTGCCACCCACCCGCTGCTTTCAGCGGCCCCCACGGTTCACCCGCTGATCAATGCGGCCCACAACGCGCTCGCCAAGCTAAGGGCCGGCCGCGACTAAAGAGGCGCTTTCATTTAAGGGCTTGTCCGTAAATAAGCCTATCAGGGATTGTGCTGGATTTTGAGACTGCTTTGGCCAAAAGCCGGAGGCAAAAGCGCAAAGGTTTTATTTACGGACAAGCTCCAAGTTAACCGCAAGGCGGGCAAAGCAGCAACGACTTGTCTCCAAAGTCAGTTCACCTTTGCTTCTGCCCGCCATCTTTATTTTACCCGCCAATCCTCCGGCCTTTTGTCAAACAAAATTGAGCGGGAATCACTGCTGTCCGGCAAATTGTAGCAGGCAGTCGTTGACGAGTGTTGGAAAAGCAGAGCGTTGCCAACTCTTTTACTCATTTACCAAAGGAGTAGATACCCTGTGCGAAAATCAATACTGCCTGCTTACTAATAGAGGCATAAATAACCGAACATTCCAAGTAGGGTTGGCAAAAGCGAAAGCGTTGCCCACCAACGATTTATGGGCACGGTATATGTTCGGTAATTAATGACGGTCTTAGTAAAACTTAAAATAAACTAATTATTTTCCCATTTTTTTAAGTTGAAATTATAGAAAACGCTCGGATTTGAAGAGCCCTCATCATAGTAGAGCCAGACCCCGTCGTTTGCCCTGTACATGGCTGGATAAATTGATTCACTGGTCCACAAAAAGGAGTCCATAGCAGGATAATAAAACCAAATATTGTCGGCTGAAGTTCCGATAGCATACAGCCAGCCAAGCTGCAT
>JBMFHI010000059.1:0-24090 GCA_049976905.1 Syntrophobacteraceae bacterium
TACCTCCTTAAAATTCAGGGTGACGCCAGGATAAATCATCTCGGCTTGCGAGTTAAGCACGCCTGCCGCAAGGACACAACCATCGCAACGATTTCACGGAGTGCTTATCTCCCAGGAGTTCCTATAATAATGGCTGGTTATGTCGAACCGTGATCGTGGTGTGCTCGATGATTTTCGCCAGATAGTCTCGGGTTTCCTGCCCGTGCCGAAGGTAAGAGGGAACGACCCCAATGCTGTCGCGATTACTCCACAGACGAAGTGAGCGCGAAGCGTGTGGCGGAAGCAGGGCAGGAGAGCGAATAAAAAAACATTATTGCGCGATCTTTTTCCTCAAATGGGGAGGGCGTATAGTACTCCCCATTTTTTGTCCTGGTGACAAAACACGCTACGGCATCAAAAGGTGCAGGCTCCTAATTTACACTGATGTTTACCGAACCCGCCGTCTTATCCGGGGCAACGGCGGTAATGGTGTAGCGGCCTCTTTCGAGCCGCCATTGCACGGTGTAGGGCGGTGGGGAAACCGCGTATTGCACGCCGTTTACAAACCAGACCACCTCCTTCATGGGCTTATCCGCCACGGCGGAAAACTCGATTGTTTTGCGCTTTTGGGAAGGGTCGATAACGAAGCGGTCCCCGTCCAGGGGGGAAACGATCGCTATTTTGCACGGTTTTTCCATCGAACCGGGTTCCTGGGAGGCAACGAATCTGATGAGGCCTGCGAGCGGGTCCTCGGATTCGGGCGCTATTGTCACAAGGCCGTTTTCAGGCCGTGGACTTCGTCTTCCTTTCTCTTTTCCCCCCGTGCCTTTCTGAAATATTTCTTCGAGATTTGCGCCAAAGCCTTGGAGAGCGAATCTTCCTTGCTCGTCCTTTTTAAATCTTTCGTGAAGCCATCCGACATATTCATCCGGAAGCTTGTGGGTAGCGCCTGAATCCTGGTGGTACGTACACACATGGTCTGGTTCGTGGCCTTCGATGAACCATTCGTCGCGGAGCTCCGGGCATTTAGAACAGGGGATCATGCCTGAGAAGGAGCAGACCCTGTGCGGGACCACCCCCTCCGGCCGCTTGAAGGCAAGGGGATAGGAGCAGAGGTAGAGCGCGGAAAGGATATCCGAGACGATCGGGGCGGCCCCGCCCGCCCCGGTCAACTGCTCCGTGGGTCGTTCATTGAAATTGCCAACCCATGCGACCACGGTGTAATCCCGCGTGAAGGCAGCGGCCCAGCAGTCCCTGTAGCCCGTGCTGGTTCCGGTCTTTATGGCTATCCCGCAGGGGTGCGTCATGGCGCTGGTATGTCCGAACTCGAGTGAGCGGGAGGCAGGGTCGGAGAGCATGTTGCAGACGATCCAGGCGGCCTGGGGCGAGAAAATCCGCTTCGGTTCACTTTGAGGCTCGCCCTTCCACATGCGGCAGGTCCTGTAGATGCCTGCGTTGGCCAGGGCGGCGTAGGCGGTTGCAAGGCCTAAAACCGTGACTTCGGGGTTTCCGATCACCATGCCCAGGCCGTAGTAATCGGCGCCTTTGCCCGGCTGGGAAATGAGCCGCAGCGCCTGGAGAACGCAATAGAAGGGTTTAATGCCGATTTTTTGCAAAAGCCAGACCGCGCTGAGATTCATCGAGTTTGCCAGGGCGTCTCGCATGAGCACGGGTCCGTAGGCCACCCGGTCGAAGTTTAGGGGCGTGTAGCGGTTTCCCGCAAAAGGGTAGCTCCTCTTTACGTCATAGAGCACGGTCGAGGAGGTGAGGCCGCGATCAAGGGCAAGAGCGTAAAGAAAAGGTTTAAGGGCCGATCCGGGGGATCGGCGGCTAAGGGCGCCATTATTGAACCCGCCGTCCTTGCCGCAATAGCTGATGGAGCCGGCGAGGGCCCTCAGGCAGACACCTTTATTGGCCAGCACGACCGCCGCCGCCTGGCTTGCTCCGCGTGATTCTAGCCGAATCTTGTGAGAGCGAAGGATCTCTTCCACACGGCGCTGGAGCGGGAGGTCGAGAGTGGTCTGGACCGCTTCGTCACCTCCACGCGGAGTCTTTGAGCCTTGTATCATGTTGATAAAGTTTGGAGCTTCCCTCGGGAAACGTCTGGCAAGAAAGATTATCGGCCTTCGCTTCTCGATCTTGAATCTGTCGGGGGTGATAAAGCCAAGCTTTCGCATTCGAAAAAGAACCCAGTCTTTTCGGGCAAGCAGTCTTTTTACATTGGGTCCGTAAGGGTTTAGAATGCTTGGGGCCTTCGGGATCGAGGCCAGAAGGGCCGATTGGGCTGCGCTAAGCCGGCTGCAAGGGATTCCGAAATAGAAAAGGGAAGCTGTCTCTACCCCGTAGAGATTGTTTCCCAGCGGAACCCTGTTTAGATAAAGAGCCAATATCCGGTTTTTCCCAAGGAGGTTTTCAAGACGGAGGGCTCTTACTATCTCGATGCACTTGGAAGCAAGAGTGCGTTTGTGCGGATAGACAAGCCCGACGAGTTGCTCCGTGATGGTCGAAGCCCCGGAGACGATCCTGCCCGTGAGGACACTCTTCCAGGCCGCCCTGAGCAACGCCTCGGGATCGACTCCGTGATGGGAAAAAAAACGGTGGTCTTCCGCCGCGATGAAAGCCTGTTCGAGCTGTTTGGGGATCTCTTCGCCCGGCGCCCGGATATGGCGCCTGAAGGCTTTATCCGGTTGGAAGTTTAGCATCCTGCCGTTTTTGTCGTAGAAAACCCGGCAAGGGGCAAGGTAAAACCTTGCCGGGTCGATTCGAGTCCTCGGTTCGAGTTTAAAGGTCCAAAGAGCCCAGCCAGAGGCCGGCAAAAGGCACAGGAACAAAAGGACTGCGGTTGCTTTTCTCATCCAGAGCCGTTTCACTGTTTCTTTCCCGTGCGCTCCAGGAAGTCTGAAGTTTTCAGCTCCCCGCAGGATCTATTTGCACCTTTATCGCCGGTGTGAACGCGTTCACTTCGGGTTGGTACATCTCCTCTAGCTTGGTCGGGGCTACATGGAACACGCCCTCGCAAACAGCTCTCGCGTAATAGATGAATTTGTAAGCCCCTGGCCATGCTATGTCGCGGAAAGCCGTAACCCTCTGCTGGTGAAGCTCGAAAAAGTTGGGCTGAAACATGAAAAAGCCGTCCGGGGACCAGAAGGAAAAGATATTTTCGCTGGATGAAGCGTCCTGGGGCGACTCAACCGTTTCAAAAGCGCTGTTAATGGCCACGAAGCCGGCGGGAAGCGGATCGTCCAGGGCCAGGTAGCGCTTAACCTCCTTGCCGCCAAGGTCGATTCCGATGGTCACTTTTACGATATCGCCAACCCTTATCCGGTTTCTCCCGTCCGTGTTCTCGATTTTTTTCCAAAGCTTCATACCCCCGTTATGACCCGTGGCCGCATAGTCGAGGCGAGGAAACCGCACGGCGGCCCGGTAAAACAGCTTATGGGCCGGGCTTACCGAGATTCTTACCTCCGGCTTTGAAAACACGGCCCGAGGATCGAGCTGGAAGCAATGGGCCTGACCGGGGCCAAGTTGCACTATTTGGTTGACGCCGTCTGCCCTGGTAAGCGTTACCCTAAGACCTGCATCGCCTGCGCCGGCGGAAGTGAGCCGGTAGTATTGGCCAAGAGCGTAGAGCGCCCACCCGGTATCGCCTGTAGAAGACCAGATGGAGTGCTTGGACATAGCGTCCAGCAACCGCTGCGCGGCCCTGGCCGTTAGAGGATCGTTTGGTATGAGGCTCGCTCCCGCAAGCAATGCCATTGCCTGGTTGAGGTAGCAGGCGTTAAAAATCGGCCTCTTTGGATTTTGCCTCGGACGGCTCAACTCGCTTCGCACGGTTTTCTCAAGATCGTCTGAGGGCTTGCCGCCGATATTGAGGTCTGCCAGGGCAAGGTAAATCCCCGTTATTGGGTCTTCCTGGTGATAGTCGGCCATAACCGCGCCAAAGGTATTGGCGTCGAGCCCTCCGCAAAGGGATAGGGCGTAAGCGGCAAAAGCCCTGTAGCCGATTCCGTTTTCCTTTTTTAGTATGGTCTTCTGGAGATGGCTAATTGCGGCCTTAAGGCCGTTTTGGGGGATTTGGAAGCCGTTTTTAGCGGCAATGCCAAGAGCCGAGACCGCATAGAGGGTCCCCCACAGGTTGCTCTGCTTGTAGCCCGGCCAGTAGCCAAAACCTCCCGACGCGGTCTGCATCGAAAAAATATCATCTATCCCCTTTGCCAGAAATTTGTCCGTTTGCTGAGAGGTTATATCGGGGACCATGCCTTTTTCGACCAGTCCGCGAAGTCCCGCCAGCGCTATTACGCCGGAGCTCTTCTGCTCGATGCAGCCATAGGGATATTCAAGGAGGTAATGAAGCGGCCCGGAGAGAAGCACCATGGGCGAGGCGGAAACCTCGAGGCTCGCGGTCACGTCCCTGTAGCCGGTCTTGTCGAAAGGAATCGCGAGGGCAGCCTTGTCAAGAGGCATGGAAATTTTGCCGGAGCCGCCGAGCGAGCCCTGCGAGGCGCTAACGCCCATTACCAGTTCGGAAGTGACCGGCAGTTTTACCTGGACGCCGTCCTTGTTGCTTCCAAGAGAGCCCACGAGCGTTACCGTCGCCTCTCCCTCCTTTACCGCCTGGCCGCTTAGATAGAGCCTGCCGGAGCCGTGGGCGGGCAGGGAATCGATCGTCGCGGAACCGTGCATGGGCTTCAGGTTGTCGCTTGCGGTGTAATCCAAAGACACCTTGTCGGCTGTGTCGGTGTTGTTTACGGCCCCGACTGGAAAGCGGAACCGGTCTGCGAGTGTGAAGAAGGCGGGCAGGCCGGGCTGGAGGTAGAAATCCTTTGTAAGGGTAAGCATGCGCTGCGCGCTGGCAAACTGCGCTCCCCGGTCGCAGGCAACGACATAGATCCGGTAGGTGGACATATTGTCTGGAAGCGTGAAGGATACATTCGCATGCCCCTGGGCGTCGGTAACCACAGATGGGTTAAAGTAGGCGACGGGCTTGAAGTTTTTGCGTATCTTTACGCCCGGGGCCTGCTCTCCGCCTCCGCCCCCCGTGACGGGTCTAAGATTTGGGGTGTGAAAGGGGGTCTGGTCCTGGAGAAGCGCGCGAAGCTCTCCCGTGGCGACGCTAAGGGGGCCCTGAAAATCGAGCAGTGAGTCCAGCGTGGGGGTTTTAAACCGTGTGGCCTGGAGGACCGATTCATCGACTACGGCCACGGCCAGCTCGGCCAGCTCGGCCTTGCCGCTGCTATCCGCCACATTCAAATCGAGGCTGAAGGCTTCTCCCGGTTTTGCCCTTATCGGGTCCGTGGCGCCGCCGATGCTTATCTTAAGAGGGCTGGCCCCCATGCGCACCGGAACGTTCAATGTTCCTAAAAAGGCCGTTGGCGCCTCGAAATCGTATTGGCGGGAATAGAGGGGAAATCCCCCCCTGGGCAAAACCCCCAGCACGGATATATAAACATTGGGCATGCAGGCGGCTGTAATGGGGATCTTTATGCCCTTCTTGGCCGCATCGGCCGCTATAATCTGTCGGGACATGACTTCGTCCTGCTCGACGGTTACCAGATAGGTCGTTACGGGGCGAGACGGAACGGGAAAAATGACAGCCGTCTCGCCTGGCGAATACTGCTTTTTATCGGAAAGAAGGGGCAGACTCGCAAGTCTATAGTTGGTTATTTCCTGGGCTACCCGCCAGTAGTCTGAAAATATATCGGGAACCGCGTCGTAGCGGGTGGCCGAAGTGAAGGCTTGCCCGTTTTTGTCGTGGTAGGTGAAGCGCAGCAGGTACTTGCCCCCGCTTCCGAAGTCGAAATGAAAGACAGCCTGCCCGCTCTTAATCGGCAGTTGGTTCGACAGGACATTTTTCCACACACTCGAATGGGTTTCGATGTCGCCCTTTTGGTTTCTATAGGGAACGGTGATGTAGTCGTTTTTAAGCACATCGACTTGAAGGACCCCTTGATTTACCTGCTTATCGTTTTTATCCACAACGATCGCCTCAAGGGTTTGCGCCGTCTTGGGAGAGACTTTTTCCTCGTGGCGGGCTATGCCCACCAGAAAGGGCCTGCGCATTTTGAAAACACCGCTTTCGCTCGCCTGACGACCATCGAAGTCGACAACGGTTGCTTCAACCAACAGGTCGTTTTTCCCGCAACGTACGTCTCTATCGAGAGGAAAGTCGATTGCGAGTTCCCCCTTGTCGTCGAGGGTGGATTCGCTGCTTTCGACCAGATTATCGGCTTGCGTATCCTCATCAGGATCCGCGCTGGAATAGTCGAAGGTGTAGTTTTTGTACTTTTCAAGGGTGCGATCGACGCCGGTGTGAAAAATTTTCCAGCGCACCTGCCCGTTCTTTACAGGACCTCCCGCGTAATATCTGCCCGATATTTTGATCCTGACCACCTCTTCGCTGCGTTTGATATTGACATACTGATCGTTTTCACGGCTCATCTGTTCGAAGCCGACGCGGACGAAATGGCGGGGAGGCCGAAACTCCTGCACCTGGAACGTTGCGCTGCTTTTGGGTTCCTTGTCGTTTTGGAAAAACATTTCCAGCTTGTACATGCCAAGAGGGGCATAAGCCGCAAGTTTTACCGAGCCTGATGCGGTTCCGAATGCGGAGAGTGCGCTCTCGGTGTGCCAGGTTTTGTTGCCGCGCGAGTCCGTGAGAACAAAATCGCATTTGCCCGCCGAGGGAGGTGCTATTTTCCCGTCTTTGTACGAGCGCGCCGCGCCCTTGAAATAGACTGTTTCGCCGGGCTTGTAGAGCCCCCGCTCGGTAAAGACATAGCCGTTGGATATGCCGAGATCGCTCCAGTTTTTGTCTTCCGCGATGGCCGCCGGATCGAAGTTTGTGCCGTCCTGTCCGGCGGGTATGACGTTTCCCTTTGGTTTTACTTCGATAAAGGAAACGTCGTCTTTTGTGGCGGCCAGGATATGCGTTATGGCCGCTGCCGCAGGAGAGCCTCTTTCAAGGCGGATAGGGCCGGATGGGCCAACCGATAAGCCCTCGAGCGCCTTTGTGGGCTTTTGCCCGGCGGTGTCGGCATTCGCATCCGCGCCGGGTTTTGGGCTCTCGTAGACAAGGAGGCCTCTGTCGTCGGTTTTGCCGAGGTAATAGATAAGGCTGTCTTTGGTTACGGCCAGAACCGATACAGATTTTAGAGGTTTAGCGTACCGGATGGAGCTGGTCCAAACCAGCAGACTGTCGCGGGTGCGCTTGTAGCTCAAACCCAGATCGGTTATGCAATAGAGCCTGGATTTGGCGAGGGGTTGAGAGGAGCCGTTCATGGACTTCATGCCTATGAGTTCGATGGCGCCGCGACCGCTGTCCTTTCTAAAGGAAAGGGGAACGGAGAAGGCACGAGTCTTGTTTTGTTCATGCCTTGCGGAAAAAGCGCTGTTTTCCTCCCTTGCCTGGTCGAGGAAGGGGGAAAAAGGTGAGTTTTTGTTCACGAGAGCGGCAAGGCGGCTCTGTGCCTTTTGAAGTTCGGGGAGCAGTTCCTGCGCGGAGGATCCTGGCGCGCCAAGGGCGATCGGGAGAAGAAGGGGGGGCAGTCTCAGCGTTTCAAGAAGTACCTGGTCTACATTGTTTGTCCTGAAATGGAGCAGTTGCCGGCTGTCGCGTTCGATGAGCGTATGGTCATTCAAAAATTCGATTAAAGGCGGATGAGGCGGCATTATGAAGCTGTCCACACTCTTTTTGTACCTGGCTCCGGCAACCTCGTAGTCTTCCGGGATAATGACCGTGTAGGGCTTCTGCCAGGCGAAATCATCCGAGTGGATCGACACCGTGTCGGCTGAAAGCTGCTTATCGGCGGAGTCCTCCTTGTAGAGATAAATATCGGGGCGAAGGCTTATATGTTCCAGGATCGAGTGCAAATCGACGGGCCGGCTGAAACGGATTGCTATGCTCTTTTCCACGGCATTGGGCGTGATCGAGAGTATCGTAAAAGGTGGCGCGGGAGGTGGAATCGGCCGGGTCACGCTGCTCTTTTGGGCAGTGGAAGAGTGTTCCTGCGTTCTGCCCGTTGGGCCGAAAACGGTCAGAAACGTCACTGCCGCAATCATGAAGCAGATAAAGAGCACTCCGATCTGCGTTTTGACCGTTTCGGTCAGCCTCTGGCGCATAGCCTCTCCTTTTATGTTCCAGGTCTTATCATAGATAGCCGAAAAACAACGGAGCGCGCAAGTAACACCGGCTACTCGCCCAGTACGCAGTTATCGATGAGTCGCGTCTTTCCTACCCATACGGCCAGGGCGAGCAGGGTAGGGCCTTCCACGCTCTCGACCTCTTCGATGGTTTGGGTATCGCAGAGCCTTGCATAATCAATGGATGCGCCCCCGCCTGCGGTAAGGCAATCGCTTACGGCCTTCAGGATTTTTTGCGCATTCTTTTCCCCTGAAGCAACGAGTTGGCGTGCGATCTGCAACGATTTGCCGAGCCTCAGGGCGACGGGCCGTTCATCGGCCTTGAGGTAGGTGTTGCGGCTGCTCATGGCAAGCCCGTCCTTTTCGCGGACTATTTCATGGCCGATAATCTCTATGTCCAGGTTCAAGTCCCTGACCATGCGTTTGATAGTGACAAGCTGCTGGAAGTCCTTTTGTCCGAATATAGCCGTGTGGGGTTTTACGGCATTAAACAATTTGCTCACCACGGTGGCCACGCCGCGAAAGAAAACGGGCCGGCTGGCGCCGCAAAGATTTTGAGTAACGCCGCTAACCTCGACAAATGTCTGAAAGCCGTCGGGATACATCTCCGAGGCCGAGGGGACAAAGGCTGCATCTACTCCGATCTGGGTGCAAAAGCCCAGGTCCCGGTCCAGATCTCTGGGATAGCTTGCGAAGTCCTCCGTGGGTGCGAACTGAGTGGGATTTACAAAAATGCTGATAACGCTCTTGGTTCCAAGCTGCCGGGCCGTGCGCAAAAGGCTGAGATGGCCCTCGTGCAGAAAGCCCATCGTGGGAACGAACGCTATCCTTTCTCCTTCGGCTCGCCAGGCGTCGGCCAGCCGTTGCATCCCTGCGATATTTTCGATGATGCGCATCACGACAACTCCTCGATGCAAAGACGTTAACCTGTTTATAGTTTATTTCATTTAATGATAGAATGTTATTACATTGTGTTTAAGCCGTTTTGGAAAAAAACATAAACCGTGAAGTCTTTATACTTCAAATCATTTAGCCCCGCAATCGCCCTTGGTGTTGCGCTAAATCCGGAATTGCGCCATGAGAAGGCAAATCCCCCGAATCCTTTTTGATCGACGCGACTACGATCTGCTTGGCCTGGTAGACGAGGTGCTCGAACGCAGGGATTCGCTCCAATATTTGCAGGAACTGCTCTACCCCTATTTTCACCCGCGCGGAATAAAAGAGCTGGCGGCTTCGCCCGCCCTGCGAATGGCGTATGCGGCTCTAAGGCTTTTGGAGTCCCTGGAAGCGGGAAAGGTCGAGGAGCGTATCACCGCCCTTCGTTGTCTTCGCGACGAAGTAATGAGCGCGGGGGAAGTGCAGATGCGCAGAAACGCCGCGCGAGTGCTGCTTGAAATCACCAAGGAACTGGTACGAAAGCCAGACGGCCGGCTGACACAACTAAAACTTGCCCACGATTTCCGAACGGCGGTGATAGGCAGGCCCAGGGCGATCCGTTCCCTGCTGCGCCGCTACCACCTGCTGGAGATGCCCGAAAACTGGAGCCAGGTCTCTTTTGACGACCATGTCCACGATTCGAGCACCAAGGGGCGCAAAACGCCCTCCCATCTTATCATGGACGCATGGATCAAGGGCATACGGCGGTTGAGCGTTGTCTATTACAATTACGTTTCTGCGCAGGTCGCCGAAGAGTTACTGGAAGCCGCCGGGATAATGGGCGTTTCCGTGCGCATAGGCATAATCATTCCCGTGCGGTTTTACGACCGCTATATCGAGTTTATATATGCTCCCGCGGGCTTTTCCGACCCGAAGGATTTTCTTGCTTTCCTGGGTGACGGGCCAACGAGGCAGTTTATGGAGGAGGGAAGGATAGTCTCGGCCTACCAGTCCGGATATATCCTGGAAGTGCTGGAGAAATTCAACCGTCGCCATCTGCCGGAGATTAAAAAGAGATACGAACTTAACCTCGAACCTTTCGACCGTTCGGCTTTTCTTTCCTATGTGGGTGCTGGACAGCCTTCGATACTGCATCTGGCAAGGTTCATTCACTTTAAGCTGGTTGGCGCCATGCGCGAGAGGGCCGCTGAGCTGAGGCCGATCTTTAAAACGGCGCCGGTTTCGGAGCGTCAAAGGATAGCCGCTCTTGTCGAGGAGATGAACGGGCTTGATTCGGAAGCAATCGTCGAGCGCTTCCTAAGACCTTCCAAAAAGTCTGGTATCGCCGATGTTCACGCGCCCTCCGATGGTCCCGAAGTGCCCAATTTGCTAAAGCTCACCCCACCCGAACTCGTCGAGAGGCTAAGGGGATTGAGGGCGGGTTGCAGAATAACGCTTAACCTGACCGATCTTAAAGCCGAGGATGTGCTGGAACTGCTCTACATGTGTAAGGGGGCTGTGAGCGATCTGGAGATTTTTAACTTAAAGGACTTCTCAAGCGGAAAGGCGCAACATTACCAGGAAATAAATGCGCTTCAGCGGGCCGTAAACGATGCGGACACCGTGGGGCTAAAGAAGATTATAACGGCGATGATCGGCCGGATGCGGGAGAGCGGGGATGAAAGAACGGCAAAATTTCAGGAGATTCTTCGAAACATCCCGTCCCTTCAGGCATACTATAGAAAAGGACCCTTGCGATCAAAGATCGGAAGTGATTCGACGGGCAATTCCCACAGGCTTCACGGAATGGGGCTGGCGGTCCTTGAGACTCTGGCGCCGAAGGCGCAAAAGGAGGTGCGCGTTTCAAAGGGTACGCAAAGGGTTATCGTTCCCGTTCGAATAGACGCATTTTTCCAAAACACCTATATTCCGGTGCGCAGGCCCCACTATCTTCTCCGCCTTCTCTACTTCCTGCTGAGCCGTTTGCCGGGGCTTGGCCGCTTTGGTCTAAAGCGCGAAGAGGGCTGGACGGTAAAGGAGCTTTCCACCAGGATCCAGGCCAGGGGTAACGTCGTCACCCTCGGGGGCATAAACGAGAGCCGTGGCAACGGAATCGAAATCGAAGCTCACCCTGGTTCGTCTCCAAGGGAAATATCCTGGGTTTACCTCAACGATACTTTCAAAAACGCTGTAAAGATAACGGCGGGTTTTATCCCGGCTTTCCTCAGCTTTTACCTGACAAAAGACTGGTGGGTGCTTGCATGGTTTGGCGCTCCGATCTGGTTTGCGATCACCGGAGTTAGAAATGTCATCCAGTCGGTGTTTGGCGCGGGGGCCTTCCACCCCTCCTCTTTGATCAAATGGGACGACTACATAAGTTGGGGTAGAATCAGCGATTCGCTTTTCTATACCGGTCTTTCGGTTCCCCTGCTCGACTATCTTGTAAAAACCGTGATTTTAGACCGCTCCTTCGGTATTACGACTTCTACGAGCCCAATGCTGCTCTACGCTTTCATAGCTCTTGCCAACGGGCTCTATATCTTTACCCATAACAGGTTTCGTGGTCTTCCGAAGGGGTCTGCCACCAGCAATCTCATTTTTAGAACCGCTCTTTCCATCCCCCTTGCTTTTGTAATGAGCATGGCCGCCGGTCGCGTTTTGGGGGCCTTTAACGTTGCGGACGTCTCCGGTATGCTGGAAAAATGGGCGGCGATAATATCCAAGGCCGCTTCCGATTGTGTGGCGGGGGTGATCGAGGGGCTAAGCGATCGCGGTGAGTATATAGACATGCGCGCGGACGACTACGCCGGAAAACTAAAGCAGTTATTCGACGCTTACGCGCAACTGGAGCTAATGTATCCGGAGGCCGATGTTTTAAAGATGCTCGAGTCTGCCGGGGATTTCATGACGCGGCTTAGCTCCGAGGCTCGCGATCTGGAAAAGATCATAATAGTAAACGGGCTGGATCTTCTCTATTTTTGGATGTGTCAGCCGAGGGCCGGTAATGAATTTCGCCTGCTTATCGAGGCGATGTCGCCCGAGCAGCGCGAGATTCTCGTTCGGACCCAGTCGGTGCTGCGGCGCAGGCAGGAAGTGAGTCAACTGCTCATGAACGCAATTGCGGGCAAAAAGTACGAAAAGGCGCTTACGTTTTATCTGGATAGATCGGAAGAATACCTGAACATGCTTGAAAAGCTCTAATGCTTTGGACTATGAAAAGCATATTTTTTAACAGACCCAAAAGCACGGAGCTTTTATGAAATTTAGAACCTATGCGGAAATAAACCTGGACAATCTTGCCCACAACCTTCGGGCTATCCGGCAAAAGGTCGGGGCCACCGGAATCATTCCCGTTATCAAGGCCGATGCTTACGGCCACGGGGCGGTGATGGTGGCAAGGCGTCTTGTGCGGGAAGGGTGCTCGATGTTTGCGGTCGCCAGGTTCGAAGAGGCCATGGAGCTAAGGGAGAGCGGAATTACCTCGCAAGTCCTGGTGCTCGGCCGGCTCTTTCCGGGTGAGATAAGGGAGGCTGCAAAGGCCGGTCTAAGCATCTCTATCTTCGATCCCGAGGATCTCGACTGGATTGAAAAGGATATCGGTTGCCGCCCGGAGCTGAGTGTTCGGGTGCACCTGAAGCTGGATTCGGGTATGGGCAGAGTAGGGCTGCTTTTGCCCGGGGGGGCGGATTTACTCGACCGTCTTGGCAAGTGCGGTGCCTGTGTATGGGAGGGGCTCTACACCCATTTTTCAACGGCCGACGAGAAGGATAAGACTTTTGCAAATCTGCAGCTCGAAAGATTTGGCCGGGCTATATCCCTTATTTGCGCATCGGGCAAGAAGCCGCCGATTATACATATGGCGGCAAGCGGCGCCATTCTCGATCTTCCGCGAAGCTATTTCGACGCCGTACGCCCCGGCATATTGCTCTACGGCCATTATCCGTCAAGGCAGACTTCCCGGTCCCTTTCACCAAGGCAGGTGATGTCCTTTAAAACCTATGTGGCCCACCTGCGAGAGCTGCCCGGGGGCTATCCCGTAAGCTATGGCAGGAAATGGACAACTCCCGGGCCCACCAGGATAGCGGTGCTTCCGGTGGGCTATGCCGACGGTCTTAGCCGCAGGTTCACCAATAACGGGGAGGTGCTCATCAGGGGCCGGCGTTATCCCATGGTTGGGACCGTCACCATGGACTACATCATGGTCAATGTCGGAGACGGGTCCGTGGAGTTGGGTGATGAAGCGCTTCTGTGGGGGGAAAGTGTTGACGGGACCATTGAAGCTCTGGATGTGGCCGAAAGGATAGGTACGATTCCCTACGAGCTTACCTGCGCGCTTTCACGGCGTGTGCCGCGCCTTTACGTGGGAGAAAAGGCCGGGTGAGAACCTGGAAAAGGACCAGGTATTGGATTGTGGCCTCAATAAAAGTCCATAATGCTGTTTGAAACACCCTCCCAGTAGGTGACGACGTCTTCTTTCCATTTTACGAGCCGCACGATCCGATCCTGGGAAATCACGATGGCGATGGCGTCATGGACCGCGCTGCAAAAACGGAACGCCGAGCGGTGGCGGGCGCCAAAGCTTCCCGAGTAGACCAGCTGCCTTTCATTGCCCTCTATATCCAATGCCTTGGCCACTGCCCTTGTGCCTTTTAGCCCCCCCGATATCATGGCCCCAAAGCCCAGCAGTTCAAAGCCCTCACTGAATACTACCGCTCCGTCCACAGAAGCCAGATCGGCGAAGAACTGGGCCAGGTCAAAAATGGCCTCGTCACAGAGCGCAAGAGATTCTACGCCGCTTGCCACATATTCCTTCCATCCGATTGTCTTGCCCGTGCCCGCCTTCTGGCCGTAGACTTCGGCAAGGGTATTCATCAGGTCTAAGACCAGAGTCTCGAATCTTTTTCTCGCGACCTTGTCGGTTACCCTGTACTCGATGCTCAAGTAGGAATTTTCATCGAAAACATGATCGACTATTTCCGGCGGAACTACCAGAATTGTGCCTCCATGCCTTGCATTTCTAACCGAGCTTATGATTCGCCTGATTACCTGTTGGGCAATTGCCTTGACGATGCTTGGATCCAGGTCCGCCCACGGTCGGGAGGCCGCTACCTTTGCCGCCTTGTGAAGTCCCCACAGCCTGGAGCGAACCCTGGTAAAATTGCCGGGAAGCCAGGTGGAATCCAGAACTTCGTGGCTTGGAGGCACCACCATGCCGCTATTTAAGGTCGCAATGTTCAGATTGCCTTTGCAAACGGTAAGCCGGCCGGGATCGGTTACATAAACGACCAGGGAAGAAGGCAGCGCCGGTGCGATAACCTTGCCGCCGTATGCATTTTGAACCCATCTGGGACCAGAATGGACGATGCCCCAGATGCAAAGACGCTTGCTTGGCTCGTAGCTTACTCCAATCAGGGAGCGATTGAAGTCGACGGCAGGAGAGAGCCTTTGAAGTTCATATTCGTCAAAGGGTCTTGGTTCGCTGAATAAAAGCCTGTATAGCCCTTTGGGCGGACCATCCTCGCCGGTGAAGCAGTCGGGTTTCCTCAAGATGAGACGGAACCGCACGGCTCGATCCTCCTCCCTCATGAGACTGGCCTGAAAACAACACGAGAGAATGGTTTCGAGAGTCTCCAAAGGGGGAACTATATCGACGGGTTCACAACCGATTGGGCCCTGATAGCCGGAGAGCTGGCTGTCCTCCCAATGGTTGGCGACATAGATCGCAAGATCCCGTGCGTTAGCGTGTGACATGAGTTTCCTTCAAAAATTGATGCCTATCGTAACCAGGCCCGCCTTTAAATGTCAACCGCCGACCGGCGCGGATCGATTCTCAGTTTGCTTTATCCATAATTTTTCTAATCATGGCGGCCAATTCCGTCAAAATAACCGGTTTTAACAAGAAACCCCTGATGCCGAGACTTTTTGCCTTCTCGGCGTCGATTTTTTCGCTAAAGCCGGTCATTAGTATTATCGGGACCTCGGGTTGAAGTTTTGAAATTTCACGGGTAAGATCCTCACCGGTAATACGGGGCATTGTCATATCGGTAACTACCAGGTCGAAAGATTTACCTTCAGCTTGATTTGCGAATATCTTAAGGGCTTCCATGCCGCTTGTGCACGAAACCGCGTCATAGCCAAGCCTTGAGAGCATCATCTGCACCATCTCCGCCAGCGCAGGCTCGTCATCGACGACCAGGATCCTCTCCCTGCCCGGAGAAAAGGATAGAACAATTTTTTCTTTTTTCTCCTCGTCGGCGGCTTGCATCGCAGGGATAAGCACGGTAAAAACAGTTCCCTTTCCAACCGTGCTCTCAACTTTTATAGTGCCGCCATGGCTTTTGACGATTCCGTGGACTACCGACAGGCCAAGGCCCGTTCCTTCCCCCAGTTCTTTGGTTGTGAAAAAGGGGTCGAAAATCAAGTCGATTATCTTTGGATCGATCCCATGGCCACTATCTCTAACTCTGAGTTGGACATAAACGCCGGGCTTCAAACTATCCGAGGGCTGGATGTCTTCCCGGGTTAGCGTCGTATCGCTCAAGGCAACCTCGAGCATTCCGCCCTTGTCGCGCATGGCATGGGCGGCATTGGTGCACAGGTTCATCAGGACCTGGTGCATCTGGGTCGGATCGGCCAGCACCGCCGATTTGCTCTCGAGATCGGTTTTTATCTCGATTGTGGAGGGCAGGGACGGCCTGAGCATTTTTATGGATTCTTTTATGATTATAGGTAGTTGGATGGGCAGCGTCTGATGTTCGGACCGGCGGCTGAAGGCGAGGATTTGAGTGACCAGTTCCTTGGCCCTGCCGCCCGCGTCGAGAATTTGCTGCAGTTTTTTCCAAAGCCTGCTATCGGGTTGGGCATCCATTTTGGCAAGCTCTGCGTAACCGATGATTATGCTCAAAATATTATTGAAGTCGTGTGCTACTCCGCCGGCAAGAGTACCAAGAGCCTCGAGCTTCTGTGCCTGTCGCATCTGGGTTTCAACCAGGGCTTGCTCCTTTTCCAGCCGCTTTCGCTCCGTAATGTCTTCGATTGTGGCTACGGTTCTTACCGGTTCCCCCGAGGCGTCGCGGATGAGCGCCCCGTTTATGTTGACCCAAATTGTCTCCCCGTCCTTTCGGATGTAGCGCTTTTCGAGATGGATAAACCTCGTTTTCCCCTCGATAAGATTGCGGAATTCATCTTTGTCCTGTTCCCGGTCTTCGGGGTGAGTGAGATCGGTTGCTTTTTTTCCCAAAAGCTCCTCGCAGGAGTAGCCGGTAATCTCGCACATCTTCTGGTTTACACGGACCCATCGGCGCGTTTTCGGATCTGTTTGGGTTATGCCGATGGAAGCCATTTCGAACATGGTCTTGAACTGCTCCTCGCTTTCTCTTAAAGCGTCCAGGGCCTTCTGGCGTATGGTGATATCCCGGAAAGTGACCACCGCGCCGACTATCCTGCCCTCTTCAATAATGGGTGTTGCCGAGTAGGAGGCCGGAAAGCCGGTCCCGTCTTTTTTCCAGAGTAACTCGTCGGAAATATGGACGGTAACTCCGGCCGCAAGTGTTGAAAGTGTTGGGCATTCGGCCTCGGGGTAAAAACTGCCGTCGGATTTGTGATGATGGATAAGTCGATGCAGCGAAGCCCCTATAAACTCGCTTGCTTCGTAGCCAAGTATTTTTAGCGCTGCGGGGTTTGCAAAAGTGGTTCTGCCCTGGCTGTCCAAACCGAGGATGCCTTCTCCCGCGGTATTTAGGATGCGTTGATTTTGCCGATAGAGTCGTTCGAGTTCCCTTTCTTTCTGTTTTTGATCGGTAATGTCTACGTGAGTGCCAACCATCTGCAGGGCAAGCCCATCGGCATCTCGTCTTACGACTCTGCCTCGCCCCAGGATCCAGCGGTAGCCCCCATCCTTGGAGCGCATGCGGAATTCGACGCTAAAAGTCGGCACATCGCCTCTTATGCATGCTTCGTTAATAGCCAGAACCCGCTGGCGGTCATCGGGATGGATGAGACTGGACCAGGTAACGGCATGGCCCGGAAGTTCTCCTGGTTGGTATCCAAGCATCCTGAAGTAGGCGGGACTGTAATAGACGTCGCCGGTAAGAAGATCCCAGTCCCATATGCCGTCACTGGCAGCCTCCATTGCCAGCTTGTAGCGCTCCTCGCTTTCACGAAGCATTTCGTCGGCGCGCCTGCGCTCGGTAATATCCTCGGAAAAAATAACGATGCCGCCTATAGCGCCGCTGGATTCGCGCCATGGCCTCACTTCCCAGGTCAGCCACTGTACGGAACCGTCAGCCCTTTGGAAGCGGTCATTCTCTGCCCGTATCACCTCGCCCGAGAGTGCGCGTCTGTGAATTTTTTTCAAGTTTTCCGGGATTTCGGGAAATACTTCGTAGTGCGAAAGTCCGATCACGTTGCGCTCGCCAAGATTATAGTCTTTTAGCCACCTGCGACTGACGCTGAGGTAGCGCATCTTGGAATCGAACATTGCCAGTGAGGCCGGGGCGTGCTCGATAAAAAGGCGCAGTTGCTCCTCGCTTTCGGCCAGAGACTTTTCGGCAAGTTTTCTGCGGGCGTCTCCCTCGATTTTGTCCAGCGCAAAGGAAATATCCTCAGCCACTTTCTCGAGGAGTTCGATTTCCTTTTGATGAAAAAAATTCGGCTCAGCGATGCAAATATTCAAGGCCCCGAAGATTTTTCCCTGAAACCACAGAGGGAAAAAAGCGCAGGACTCGAAAGCGAGCCACTCCGGCGAGTGTGAACGTCCATAGGCGCAGTTTTCTTTTCCGCAATTGTTGCAAACAAAGGTGCTGCCACTGATTATTGCACCGCTAAGGTCGCAGCGCTCCTCGATCGAACCCTGTGTGTCCCAAGGTGCTTCACCCAGGATGTGGCGTTTTTCCCCAAAACTTGCCACAGGTTTGATTGTTGCGGTTTCAGGATTAAACCGGCCGACCCAGGCAAGGTCCATGGTCCCGCACTCCACCACGATACGGCAGACCGTTTGAAGCAACTCCTCCCTTCCCCCCGTTCGCAACACCGCCTGGTTTACCTGGCTAAGGACGTTGTAGAACCGGCTCATACGCCGCAGTTCTTGCTCGCTTTTATGCTTATGGAGCGCAATCTCTATCGTGGATTTGAGTTCCCAGTCGTTAAAAGGCTTTAGGAGATAGCCGTAAGATTCCTCAAGTTTGTTTTGCTCCAGGGTTAAATCCTCGGAGCAGGTCGCAAGAAAGACGACCGGCGCATGGAAGCGCCCGAGAATATCTTTTGCCGTGCTGATCGCGTCCCTGTCTCCACCGAGGTGGATATCCATAAGAACCAGATCCGGGCGTTGCTCGCGCGCGAGATTGAAAGCCTGTTGGCCATTTGAGGCTTTCCCCGCCACCTCGTAGCCCATGGCGGTAAGCCTCTCCTCGATCTTTCCGGAGACTGCGGCTTCATTCTCGACAATAAGAATACGCGACTCATTCATGATTCGTCCTGCACAGGCGCGCCTCACCTTACCCACTCTTCCACCACCGGGTTGCTCAGGATCCCTATTTTTTCTATCTCTACCTCTACTATGTCCCCGTGGCGGATTCTGCCCACTCCGCCAGGGGTGCCCGTGGCGATAATGTCTCCCGGCATGAGGGTGAAGTTTTTGGATATGAATTCCAATAGATAATCGATTCGAAAAATCATTTGCGCCGTACTGGCGTCCTGAACGGTCTTGCCGTTTAGACGGCACTGGATGCGAAGCGAATTGGGATCTGCTATTTTCTCCCGGGGCACTATTCGCGGTCCGATGGGGCCGAAGGTGTCAAGGGATTTCCCCCGGAACCATCCCGAACGATCCCCGGACTGAATGTTTCTCTGGCTGACATCGTTCATGCACGTATAGCCGAAAATATAGTCAAAGGCTTCCTCGGCCTTTATGTTTTTGCACTGTTTCCCGATCACTACGGCCAACTCGGCCTCATAGTCGGTTCTAAGATCTTCGAAGCCGTAGTCGAGCAAAAAAGCCGGAATCACTATTGGTTCGCCCGGTCCCGCCAGCACGTTCGGGGTCTTTGGGAAAAGCAGGGGTTCCCGTGGAACTTCCTCTGTAAAGCCGCTGACCTTTACCGAATGGCTCTCGGCGATGTGGCTGTGGTAGTTAAGGCCCAGCGCTATTATTTTAGAGGGGCGCGCCTCATAGGGCCGCGATTTGCCAAAAACCGGTAAAACGACCATCTGCTCTACTCCTCTGGAGGTGCTATGGTGTTAATGGTTTTGCGATAGTATGCCGGAATTTCAAAAAGGGAATCCTTGAGCCTGCATCTATTTATGTTCTCGCACTCGATAGTTTCATCCCGGTTTTGAATCTTTACCGGAAAAGAGAATTGATCGGAAATCCAGTAAAGGGTATCTTTACCGTCTTCCACCGCCCGGTACTTACTGCAAGGCATGCCGTAAAAAGCGTCCTTTCCGATAAACCTTGCACTCTTCGATTTTAGCGCCGCCCATTCCCCAAAGGGGTTGTCCGAGGGCAGATAAGCCATCTGCATACACATTTTTCCCGGACTTGTCAGTATCCAGGTCAGCTCGATGTCGGGGCGGAAAATCATGATTTGCGTTCCGCCGGGGCCCGGGAGTTCCTGTCGAATTTTTTGGCCCTTTACAAAAATCTTGCCGCTATAGGGTGTTGAGCCTGCCGGAGAAACGATCAGGCTGGCGGAAAATTCGAGCGCGGCATGGGCGGGAGACACTGTGGCAACCGATAGGGAGAAGATAATGATAAAAAATGTACAGACCTTTACCATAAAAATCCTGCCGCCTGTCCGGGGACGCCGCATCAAAATATCGTGACGCTCGTATTTTTTCTTCGATTAATGATAATTGAGATATATATTCTACGAGTGGTCGGTGTGTCAATTTGAGCGCACGCGTGTGAAAACTTTATCGTGTCGGGATTTCTCATGTCCGTTGACGATTTAAGCTACTTGTCCGCAAAGGGGGATGATACCCTGCTCTTTGCCCATGTTCAACCCCGGGCGGCTAAGAGTGGATTTTGCGGCCTCTTCGGACAAAGGCTGAAGATGCGGATAAGTTCGCCTCCGCTCGAAGGCGAGGCCAACCGGGAATGCATTGCCTTTCTTGCCGCAAGCCTTGGAATTTCCAAGTCGCAAATAACGTTGCTTAAGGGCGGGCAGTCCAGGGATAAGACGTTTGTAATTTCTCGGCCCCTGGAGTTTGTAAAGCAGAAGTTAAACCGGGTCGAGTCGGGAAGCTAAATTACTACCACAGGAGATAGGAATGCGAGAAGCGGTTATCGTCAGTGCTGTTAGAACTCCCCTTGGGAGCTTTAACGGCTCGTTAAGCTCTGTTGGAGCTACAAGGCTTGGCGGCATTGTAATCGAAGAAGCCATCAGGCGGGCTGGAATAGAAAAGGAAGCGGTAAATGAGGTCATAATGGGCCTGGTGCTTTCCTGCGGTTATGGGCAAAATCCGGCTAAACAGGCTGCCGTGGCCGCCGGCATGCCATGGGAAATCGAAGCCCTTACGGTCAATAAGGTCTGCGGTTCGGGTCTCAAGGCGGTTATGCTTGCCGCCCAGGCCATTCAAACCGGCGATGCCGACGTCGTGGTAGCCGGCGGCATGGAGAATATGAGCATGGCGCCTTATTATCTGGAAAAGGCGCGAAGCGGCTACCGGATGGGAAACGGCACCCTGGTCGATCACATGGTTCATGACGGCTTGTGGGATATCGTAAACGATTTTCACATGGGGATTTCAAACGAACTTTGCAGTGAAAAATACGGTGTTTCAAGAGAGGACCAGGATCGCTATGCGGCCGAGTCCTACAGAAGGTCCATGGCCTCTTTGGCCGCGGGTCGCTTCGATGAGGAGATCGTAGCCGTGGAGTTGGCTTCCCGCAAGGGGGAAAAGCTCATTTTCTCAAAGGATGAATGCCCGAGGCCGACCTCTTATGAGCAGCTGGCCAAAATGAAGCCCGCGTTTAAAGAAGGCGGGGTAACGACTGCTGGGAATTCATCGGTTATAAGCGACGGGGCGGCCGCGGTTGTCGTCATGTCCAGGGAAAAGGCCGTGGAGCTTGGCTGCTCGGTCATGGGGACCATCGGTGCACAGGCTTCGAGCGGCATTGATATGAAATACGTGCTGGTGGCCCCGATTCTGGCCGTGCCAAAGTGTTTGCGAAAAGAAGGCATAGGGATCGCCGATGTTGATATTTTTGAGATAAACGAAGCCTTTAGCGGCTCCACGCTGTGCGTGCTAAACGAACTCAAACTCGATGCCTCCAAAGTGAACGTGGCGGGGGGCAGCGCGTCTTTGGGACATCCCATCGGGGCCAGCGGCTGCCGCGTTCTGGTGACCATGCTCCACGAAATGATTCGCTCCAACAGCAAGACCGGCCTTGCTTCCCTGTGTCTGGGAGGCGGCGAGGCCGTGGCCATGGTGGTTAGACGATAACCGAAGAGCTGCGAGGAAAGGAATATCGGTATGGAAGTAAAGACTTTTGGAGTTATCGGAGCCGGCCAGATGGGTGGCGGAATCGCCCAGGTCGCGGCAATGAGCGGCCTTCAGGTCATTATGAACGACATAAAAGAGGAGTTCGTCGAGCGCGGTCTAAAAAATATCGCAGCCATACTCGCAAAAAATGTCGAAAAAGCCAAAATGACTTCTGAGACGCGCGATGCGGTGTTGGGCCGCATTAAGCCCAGCACAGGCCTTGGGGACCTTGCGGCCGCCGATTTTCTTGTGGAAGCCGCAACGGAAAACGAAACGATTAAATTTAAGCTCTTTCGCGATCTTGACTCCATTTGCAGGCCGGAGGTCATATTGTCGAGCAACACCTCCTCCATTCCCATCGGCCGCATAGGCGCGCAGACCAAAAGGCCCGACAAGGTCATAGGCATGCACTTTATGAATCCCGTGCCTGTTATGAAGCTTGTCGAAGTGATTCGAGGACTGGCCACTTCCGATGAGACCTTCAAGACGACCTGGGAGCTTTCGCTAAAGTTTGGCAAGACCCCCGCCCTGGCCAACGACTACCCCGGCTTCATCGCCAACCGCATCCTTATGCCCATGATAAATGAGGCCGTCTATTGTCTCTATCACGGCGTTGGGACCCGCGAGGACATAGACACGGTCATGCGGCTTGGAATGAATCACCCGATGGGCCCTCTGGCTCTGGCGGACCTGATTGGCCTGGATACCTGCCTGGCTATAATGGAGACCCTCTACGACGGTTTTAGCGACTCTAAGTACAGGCCTTGTCCTCTTCTGCGTAAGTACGTCGAGGCGGGTTGGCTTGGCAAAAAAAACGGTCGCGGATTCTACGAATATTGATAAGGACCCCGGAATGGATTTCGAACTAAACGAAGAGCAGAGAATAATTCAGGAGACCGCGGCAAAGTTTGCCAAACGCGAACTCGAACCTGTTGCCGCCGAAATCGACAGGACCAAGGATCGCGCTATCCTCAAAGCCAATCTCAAAAAACTGGCCGAACTGGGTTTTATGGGGCTCAATGTGGACCCCGAGTATGGGGGATCGGGCGCCGGCAGCGTGGCCTTTTCTCTTGTCATGACCGAGCTTGGCCGTGCGTGCGCGGCTACGGCCGTTACGGCTTCGGTTACCAACATGGTGGCCGAGGTTATCCAGGCCGTTGGAAGCGAAGAGCAAAAAAATAAGTATATCCCGCCCCTTTGCAGCGGCCAATATTGCGCCGGCAGCTTTGGCCTTACGGAAACCTGCGCCGGTTCGGATCCGGCCGGAATGCGCACGACGGCCGTAGTCGATGGAGACTTCTGGGTGCTTAACGGCAACAAGATTTTTATCTCCAGCGCCGAGTACGCAGGCTGTTTTGTGGCCTGGGCCGTTACGGATAAAGAGGCCAGGAAGGGCAGGGGGATCAGTGCCTTCCTCGTCGAACCGGCTTTTCCCGGCTTTAAGGTCGGAAGAGACGAACATAAACTGGGCCAGCGCGCTTCATCGACCAATGAGTTGATTTTTGAAAACTGCAGGGTCCCTCGGGAAAACCTGCTGGGCGGGGTAAACCAGGGGTTTCGCATAGCTGTTGGCGAGCTTGCGGGCGGAAGAATCGGCATCGGGTCAATGGCTCTGGGAATTGGGCTTACCGCCATGGACCACGCGGTCAGATACGTTCAGGAAAGAATTCAGTTTGATAAACCCCTCGCCTCCCAGCAGGCAATCCAATGGATGATCGCCGACAATTACACCAGGCTCGAGGCGGCGCGCTTGCTGCTGCTTCGCGCGGCCTATCTCAAGGACCAGGGGAAGCATTATTCCCGGGAGGCTTCAATGGGGAAGCTGTACGCAACCGAATCGGCCAACAAAGCCTGCTATGACGCCATTCAGATGCTTGGCGGCTATGGCTACACCAACGATTTTCCTGTCGAACGCTTCTACAGAGACGTTCGTGTGACCACCATTTATGAGGGGACAAGCGAGATCCAGCGGTTAATCATCGCACGCGATCTTCTAGGATCCAAATAGTGAGCTTGTCGTGGCAGGGGGCGCTGGGGCCACCCGCGCTCCAGCCCCCCCACTTTTTCCTTGAAGCCAACCGTCTGGGAGTTCGAGTATGCCTCCATTTTCAAAACGATCGCTGTCGGTGGTTTTTGTCATGGTTGCAGCCCTTGCCGGATGTGTCGGAGGGGGAAGCGTTCAGACCGCTGCGGTAAGAAGCGGCAATCTGGGTGTTTTGTCGATTGAGGCGGGCAAATTTTATTTTTGGCCAAACGAAATCCGCGTCGATAAACCGGGGCCTCTGAGCGTCCAAATAAGGAATGTTTCCGGCTCCGGGCAAAACTTCACGTTGGAGGACCCAGCGTGGAATATCCTGGAAAATATCGATCTTCCCGCCGGCAAGACAACTTCGATCAACTTGGAACTTCACGAACCGGGGATCTATCAGTTTTACTGCAACAAAGCCCTGCACTCCTTTTTCGGGATGAACGGACAAATCTACGTCGATCAAAAGTAGTGGGACGGATTGGCAGCAACGCAAAGGCCCCGCCTTTGGCGGGGCCTTTGGTCTTAGTCTTGCATTGGGATCAACCGTTTCCCTCGTATTTGAATGAGAGCTTTACTTTCGCCCG
>JBMFHI010000060.1:0-23853 GCA_049976905.1 Syntrophobacteraceae bacterium
GCCGTATTCGATAAGGGCATTTTTAAATTGTTTTTGGGCAAAGAATTTGTCGCCAGCTGCAAGATACCTGGTTTTTTTTACTTGCGGCGAGGCGCCACAAGCAGCCATAGAGATCAGAATCAGTAAAATTAATACATTGAACCGAAAACGGGCTCTCATCTGCACCTCTTTTCCCAGATTGTTTGTCTGCCGCGGTCGGTAACCCAGTTTTGCCATCTCCAACTCTATCGGCCGCAAGCGCAGAATTATTTAATTTTTTTGCAGAGCGAAGCACTTTCCGCCATCGCGGCGCTGATTATAACGTTTCTAAAAATGAAGGGGAGGCTTACTTTCCGTTTTTGCTCTCCTGATTGAGAAGATCGTTCAGGTATTGCCCATATCCGTTTTTCATCAAAGGCTCGGCCAATATTTTAAGGCGTTCGCGATCGATGTAACCCAGGCGGTAGGCTATCTCCTCAAGGCAGGCGATCTTTAGACCCTGCCGTTTTTCGATGGTTTCCACAAAAGTCGATGCCTCCAGCAAGGACTCATGGGTGCCGGTATCGAGCCAGGCAAACCCTCTTCCCAAAAGTTCCACCCTGAGTTCACCCATAGTCAGATAGGAAATCATCACATCGACTATTTCAAGCTCCCCCCGTGCCGAAGGTTTAAGAGAGGAAGCTATTTGCACCACCCTGTTGTCGAAAAAATAGAGCCCGGGAACAGCATAGCTCGACTTTGGGCAAGCGGGTTTTTCTTCGATTCCCAGAACAGTTCCTGCCTCATCGAATTCTACCACCCCATAGCGTTGCGGATCTCGCACATAATAGCCGAACACGAGCCCCCCGCGACTAAATGAGGCAGCTTGTTGGATGATACCCTGGAAGCCGTGGCCGTAAAAGATATTGTCGCCAAGAATGAGGCAAACCCTGTCCGTGCCGATAAAATCCTTGCCTAGAATAAAAGCCTGAGCCAGGCCGGATGGATGCTCCTGCACAATATAGGAAAAGCGCAATCCCCACTGGGAGCCATCCTCCAAAAGAGATTCGAACCTGGGAAGGTCGCAAGGAGTCGAGATAATCAAAATATCCCGGACCCCGGCAAGCATCAGGGCCGAAAGCGGATAGTATATCATCGGCTTATCGTAGACGGGAAGAAGCTGTTTGCTCACTGCCTTCGTTATGGGATAGAGGCGGGTTCCCGATCCGCCGGCCAAAATGATTCCCTTGAGATCCCGATTGTTGCCCATTTTTCCTACTCTCCGTACTGCCTGGCTATCCAGTTTCTGTAGGCCCCCGATTTTACGGACTCGACCCATTGGGTGTTTTCCATATACCAGCGAATGGTTTTCTCAAGACCTGTCTCCAAGGTTTCTTTTGCCCGCCAGCCCAACTCCCGCTCAATGCGGGAACAATCCACCGCATAGCGCCGGTCGTGGCCGGGGCGATCCTTTACGAAGGTAATCAGGTTGCAATGTGGCACCTGGCGCGACTGGGGGACCATTTCATCTAAAAGAGCGCAAAGTGTCCTAACGATTTCAATATTGGTCTTTTCACAGCTTCCTCCGATATTGTAGGTCTGGCCCGATTTGCCCTTTTGCAGCACTAGCTCCAAGGCCTCGCAATGGTCATCGACATAGAGCCAGTCGCGAATATTGAGACCATCGCCATATACGGGCAAAGGCCTTCCCTCCAGGGCGTTTAGAAGCGTTAGGGGCATGAGCTTTTCGGGAAACTGCCTGGGCCCATAGTTATTAGAGCAATTGGTGATTATGGCCGGGAGTCCGAAGGTATGGTGATAAGCGCGAACCAGGTGATCGCTTCCGGCCTTGCTCGCCGAATAGGGGCTATTGGGAGCGTAAGGGGTATTTTCAGTAAACGCGGGGTCTTCTGGACCAAGAGAGCCGTAAACTTCATCGGTTGAGACGTGAAGGAAGCGAAACCTCTCGCCACGCTCGGCGGGAAGTCTTCTAAAATACCCAAGGGTTTCTTCCAACAGCTTATAGGTACCCACGATATTTGTTTGGACAAAGCTCTCCGGACTCTCAATAGATCTATCTACGTGGGATTCGGCCGCAAAGTTCACTACAGCCTCCGGCTGATAGTCCTCCAAGAGCTTTCCGACAAGGCCGCTGTCGCCTATATCGCCTTTTACGAAAATATAGTCCGCGTCGTCATTGAATTCCTGCAGATTTAGAAGATTTCCGGCATAAGTAAGGAGGTCGAGATTTACGATACGTTTTTTACCCAACCTTCCCCGCAGCACGAAGTTGCTTCCGATAAAACCCGCACCACCTGTAACAAGGATTGTTCCACTCATCTAAGATATACTCCATGAGCTCAGTTTAGAAAACCAAAGGAGGTGCGCCCGGCCGCCGGAATCTTAAAAAATAGCTCTTCCAAGCGTTTGTTTCGGCGTATAGCCCGATAAGACCATCAGATGGCAGCGCTTCGATGCCGGTCCAGGAAAAAGCCCTCTTCGGCCATGAACTCGATAATCGCCGACACGATCTTCCGGGGCGAGAAGTCTACCGTACGGCAGATAAGCTCGGGGCTAAGCGGCGGTTCGTAAGGGTCGTCTATGCCCGTAAAACCTTTGAGTCCACCACATCTCGCCCTGGCGTAAAGCCCTTTGGGGTCGCGCTCCTCGCATACTTCCAGGGGCGTATCTATATAGATTTCCGCGAAACTGAGACCGGCAGCCAAATGAATGCGCCTGGCAAAATCTCTTTCGACCCTGTAAGGCGATATGAAGCTTGTAATAACGATTAAGCCCGCATCGGCAAAAAGCTTTGCGGTTTCGGCCACCCGGCGAATGTTTTCCGCTCTTTCCGCGGCTGAAAACCCGAGGTCTTTGTTTAGCCCGTGCCGCACGTTATCACCGTCTAGAACGTATGCCGGAAAGCCTCTTTCAAACAACTCCGCCTCGAGAGCGTAAGCCGTCGTACTCTTGCCCGAAGAGGGCAGGCCGGTTAGCCAGATCGTACCCCCGCGCTGATGCAGCAGAGCCTCGCGTTGCGATCTCGTTACCTGCGCGTTATGCCAGACTATGTTAGTGGCTTTTGCTTTAGCGTCTATCAAAATCAACACCTCTTCTCATGCCGAAATGGCGCTCGCGCACGCCCTGGAACTAGTTGCGCCAGTGACCCTTTTACCACGAGACGGACTTAAAGGACTAAAATATTTTTTCGCATCATTTGGACCAAACCTGTTGCCGGCCGAGAGCGGAAGTAATTTCTCCCCGCAAATCTTACGCGAAAAGATTTGGCAAGCCACATGCCTTTTAGTGGATAAAAACGAAAAAACCGCCACAAAGGCGGTAGAGTGCCTACAGACACGACCAAACATCGAGCTTTATCCTCCCTGCCCCAGGAGCTTATTTTAATGAATATCGGGATGCGATTTGACAAATCCGCCAACCTGGCGGGCAACGTTTAGAGTAAAGGGCTCAACCTGGCGAAAAGCCAAAATCCGGCATGGCTGGAGCCGGGCTTGCCGGATCATGATCTGGGCGATCTGCATGCAATAAGCTTCGGTTTGTCAGGGTCCTTATCGGAGGCCCGGACCGGAACTACCACCGTCTTAACGGTGTAGCGGTTTCTAAGGATCCGGGCTTTTTCAAAAATATCCATTTTCAAATTTGCACGGGAAAGCCCTCCCTCAGAGGTTCAGACGGTGGAACGGTTGAGTTTTAGGGCAATCGCATCTACCACTTCGCGAGCGTCCTGAAACATTTTCCATCCGGTAAAACAGCCAAAAATCAAAAGATACAATCCTGACCCCAAAAAAAGTTTAGCCGCCAAAGTCCACCAGGACACACCGGCAAACCGGCTAAAGACCATCCCAAAAGCTGCAAGAGCGCCCCCCGCGAGCAAAGCCCAACGCAGGCAACCAAAGACGGCCCGGTACGATAAATCAAGCTCCCGGCGAAGGAGCGGAAAATAGATAAACAATTGGAGCCCATAGGACAAAGTGACCGCAATCGCCACACCCTCCAACCCAAGATATCTCAGGGCCGGATAGAGGCCCGCGATCTGAAAACAGGTTACCACCGTATTGGATTTAAATATCAGGCCAGGTCTTCCGATGGCGATAACCATGCTTCTCACGGGCTCAACGATAGCCCTCAGGGCTCCGTAGACGCACAAAATCCGTAAGGCCGGCAACGCCGGGAGCCACTTGCCCGTGCCTCCTCCAAGCACCAGCGTAAGCAGTTCCCTGGAAAGGATCAAAAGGAGCACGTTTGCCAAAATTGCCGCCAGGCCGACATATTCAAGGACCGTTAGATATCCGCGCTTTAGCGTTTCGGTTTGGTGCTGGAGCCTCGAGAAGGTGGCCAGGAGAACTCCCTGGGTGGCAGCCTCAATGAGGTTGCAAGCCTTGCTGCTCCAGTTAAAGGCTATAGAGTAGAACCCCAGCATGGCCGCGCCCCCGACAGCCCCTATGACAAAGTTGTCTGAGTTAAACAGTACGAAAGCCATGATCCAGGCCATAAACAGGTGACTTCCAAACTTGAGGTGCTCTTTTGCCGCGGCCCGGTCCCATCTAAACCTGTAGGGTACGGGACACAGGGCAAACACGATCGCAGCCGAGGCGATACAGGATGCCAGGCCCGAAAATACAAGACTCCAATACCGGGCTCCCATATAAACCGAGATGATGGCTACGACGGTCGCTATGCTCTGGCCGCCGATCTGGGGAATCGTAAGGTGTTTAAATTTCAACGCGCGCGATAAAAGCGTAAGGGGCAGAAACCCCATGGAGTTGATCAAGGAACAGGTGGCAAGAACTATTATAACAGGCTTCACGGCCGGGTTATCGAAGACCTTGCGGCTCAGGCTCGCCCATCCAAAGGAGAGTAAAATAATGAGAAGGCCAAGGATAACCTTGAGCGTAAAAACAGTATAAAGCTCGCTTTCTCCTATTTTTTCCTTTTGGACTATACTCTGCGTAACACCCAGATCATCAAACATACCGAGAAAGATTACAAATATGCTTGCAAAACCGACAATGCCGTAATCGCTTGTACTGAGATGACGGGCAAGAATTATGCTCGTCAGGGAGGAGAGCACAAATATGAAGAGCCGGGACAATAAATTGTAGCCAAGATTTGCCGCGGTTTTCGCTCTCAGCGATTGGCTCATTTACACTACCTTGCGACTTGGCATAAAGTACTCGAAGTCGACAGCGCAGGCCATTTAATCAAGGATTGGGTCCTCTTTGCGGAAGGTCCCAAGATGAAAGAAACACCATACGCAATGTGTCCGAATTCACCTGAGCGCTCCAGGCCTGAATTAGCCCTCGAAGACCAGTCCGAAATGGCGCTTTTTACGGGTTCAATTTTCGCGGCTTCGCGCCTTCGCGGCTTCGCGTGGGACAAACAGACCTTAAGTCAACGCCCTAATCGGCTAAAGGTCCCCTTTGAGCACCCTGCCGGCTGTGTGATCGCCTCTTCCAAAATTCGGCCCGGCGCCTCGCTAACAGCCAGCACCATAAGGATCCAGATGTTGGAAATGGCGTAAAAGGAAGCTTCCGTATAATTGTAGAGCGTTGCGACAACTAAAAAACATAGCATTAATACACCGGCTGCATAGTCGCGCCGGCACAACCGCCTAATTTTTGCCAGCCCGCAGAGAATCAGGGCAACGATGAAACCAACGCCAATGTATCCCAATTCCAGGTATTGCTCCAAATAACCATCGTGTGCTTGAATGATATCCGAACCGGCTCTTTCCCAGATTTCCCTTAACCTGTCACCGACCCAGAAGCTTTGGTAGCCTGCGCCTATCCAGCGATGGACCGCCATCTCCTTTAAAAGGGACCATATCTGCGTTCTGCCCGTCAAATTTTCCTTGCGTCCCAGCATATGGATTATAATGGCATTGAGATCCAAAACCTCGTTTAGCCCCAGGTAAAGCAAAACAGCTGCGATGCTCCATGTGAAGATCCGATCGGGGTGGTTGGGTGTAAAACGGCTCGTCGCCAACATGGCCGTCGCTATGATCGCGCACCCCAGGCAAGTCGAACTCTTTGACAGGTGCAAAAGCCACAGGGCCATAAGAATGAGGACCAGGTCAACCAGGTTATTTATCGACCAGAACCTAGAAGCGGTTTTGCGGCGCAAGAGGAAATACCAGGCGTAATATATAAGGGAAATCAGGCATATGGAACCCAACTCGTTTTTCTGCATCCCTATGCCCATATACATTTGGCCGCCCTGTTCCGTGTAGCTCCTTCCCAGGGCAGGGTAATATTTGATAAAGATTACCGATAAGGGAAGCCACACGTAACCCAGACGCCTCAGCACCGCTCCAATCGCCTCGTAGGGATGCTCATCGGTAAGCACGATCAAAACCATTACAAGGTTTCCGAACTCTTTTAGCCATCTTTTAAGGGATGTAAATGGCAAGTCCGCCCACAAGACACTAACGAGGCAAAAAGAAAGATAAAGCCATAGGATCTTGTTCTTGGATAGAAAACGTCCCCAGTCTATATTCCTTTTGGATAAGATGTAGAGACCGGCGATTATAAGCACCAAAAAAGCCGCCGCGTTAACCGAATTTCCTTCATCGTAGGCCTTGACGGTAGCCAACCCTTTTGCGCCTAGATGCAGCCAATCATCAAGGTATCTTCCAGCGCCAAAAAACATCCACATAAATGGGATCCACAGACCACGCGAGAAGCGCTCATCTCTTTTTGTGTCAGTCTGGAAGAGAAAGAAAATAAAAAAAAAGCAGGTTAAGGTGGCAATTTTGGCCATTATATAAAGGACTTCAGCAGGAGATGAGGCGGTGAAAGGAAAATGAGCGCATCCGCGCCCGGCGGCTCATTTTGCGATAACCGGTGAGCAAACGCTCACCAGCGATTATGACAAGAGAACTGAGTGCGCTGTCGGCGACCTGGAATTTTCCAAGCATCGCGACTTCCAACCCTGATTTTCCCGCCAGTTGCCGTTTAAACTGATAAGTCCCGGGATTTATTTGCGGATTTATCCCGTTAAGGTCATAATACAAATAGCCGTTTTGTTTGAGCCATTTGATAAAAGACCAGTGAACCATGTAGGAACCGTAGGTCTTCATACCGCGATCGGCGGTTGCCCCGGTTAAATAGAGGCCCGTAGAGCCCATGACCGAGAAAATACCTCCGGCACATGCAAAGCCCTCCTGACGGCAAAGGATGATTTTAAGCTTGATCGAAGCGGGCAAGTCTTTTTGGATTTTTTTCAAATGCTCAATGTCATTTACAAATACCAGACCTTTGCGATTAGTCATTTCCCTATAAATTGGCGCTATTTCGTCAAGCATCGACTCTTCTTCGCCAAATTCCAGTTCCAGCCCCTTTCTTTCCGCGCGGTTTAGATGGTTTCGCCACATCGGGTGCTGGGCGGCTCTGAGTTCCTCTATGGAGGCCTTGAGATCCATTATGAGAGTGCGCCGGTTGGCCGCCTCAGGATAGCGATGGTAACCCTCCTGGGCGAGGATCGGGCATAAAGCGTCGTCGCACCCCCTAAAGGCCAGAAGATTTAGTCTCAGGGCGAGGCCCCTTTTTATGCAGAGCTCACTTCGTAGCGCCCTAACGGCCTGGCGAAACACTTCGACATCCTCGCCTTCGCCCTTTCGCCGCCACAGGGGCCCCCACAACACATAAGCAATACCGGCCCTTATCCAGGGCAGGCGCAGGATCCGGGCCTGCGCCGCGGCCACCGGTTCCCTGCCCTTCCTAAGGACCAGAGGCAAGACATTGTGGACTCCATAGCGCACCCTATCGTATGACCACGCCTGGTAGAGGTTCGCATCCTCGAAAAGGCTTAGGATCTCATACCAGCCTTTTCTATCCGAGCAGCTCAAATCCAGCGTGTAAGAGTTTGTCATTTTACTGGAAGCTCCTTTTGCTAACGGGCTTTATGCGGCAGTAGGCAAGCAGTTTGCCCAGATGATCGCAGTCCTTTATGAGGTACTTCATGAACAGATGCTCTCCGGCCAACAACATCACGGGCAGAGATAAGGAATATACAATGACGGCCACAAAGGATTTAAATGTTCCAAAAGTTAAGAGTGGAAGCTGGTCGGCGGTTGTAAGCCCCCGAATCATCGCCCGTTTGAGATGATAGGAGCGGGTTTGTCTTCCCCGCGGCACAGATTCGTAGACGATGGCCTCGTCGCACCACACAAACCGGCGTCCTTTCTTCAACATGCGGTCGAAAAAGTCGCAGTCCTCTCCCCCTGTAAGTCCGAAGCGGGGATCGTAGAGCAGGGGCTCCCCATCTGAAATAGCGCGGCGAAACAAAAGATTGCCGCCCCTCATGTATCTTAGATTGCTCAAACAGGCGCCGGTTTGAAAAGACTTGCGAACGCACAGGCCGCTTCTTACGAGCCACCCGGGCGGGGTTCCTTCGAAAAATGGATTGACCGGCCCAAGGACACCGTCAGCACAAAATTTCAAACTCGCCTCAAAAAGCTCCTGGAGCCAGGCCGGTTCGGGAAATTCATCGTCATCGATAAAAGCTACGAACTGCCCTTGAGCGTTGGCAACCGCACGGTTTCTGGCCAAAGAAATATTTTGAACCGGCTCGACGCAGTAGCGAAGCTTAGCCGATGCGCGCTTGCTCCATTGGGTCGCAACCTGTTTTGCAGACTCTTGGGCATCGTTATCCACAACCACCACCGAATAGGAAAACCCTCTGGTTTCCAGTTTCCCGATTGCCTCCAGACACCTTGCGAGCAGCAAAGGCCGTTTGAAAGTCGGGATGCACACGCAAATATGCGGCTGATTGCAATCAGGCATTCGGACTCGAGTTCGAGTATTTAGCAGGCTATGTAGGATAAAAACTTCGGTATGCAGTCAAAATCATACAGAAATAATGTTGGGGAAAGCCAAAGGCTGTTACTTTGCGAAGGCAAAACTTTATTGAAAGGGCGGTGGGCACGATCGCGACCGTGCCCACCGGAAATCTTCCGGATGTCTACCCGGATAAGCTCTTCTACTGACCGATCAGATGGACCCCGGTCGGGGCTTGTAGCTGGTTTTGAGAAGCGGCTGTTTCAAGACAATTGGGCATGAGGCCCTCGGTATAGCAAACTTGGGCCGGAATATAGTGCACATGCCCGGAGGTATCATTTCCGCCCGTAACATCGGGTCCGATCGCCGGAAAGGCGGTTGAGCCGAAAAAGGCCGGTTTGGAACCAAGATACATCGAACTGGGAAGAGTCTGGTCAGAGGAGTTCGGATCCTTATACCCGCCATAGCCCCAGTTCGTCGAGCCGTCGGCATAGGAATAATCGCCCTGGATAATGCCCGTGCTATAGGATTCGGAGTTGTCGGAACACCACGGAGCAGCGGGGTAGCCGCTGGTGCCGCACTTGGAAGCTGTGCCGGTGTCACCGGCCCCACCGCCGCCAAAACCAAGCGAGTAGCCGTAGGCCATCCCTTCGTAGGCGCGGTTGGCACCACTTGACCATACAAGCATCTTGGTCATATTCATCTGGCTGAGAAGCTGGGAGCTCCCGATGACGTTGCCGGCCATGTTGGCCGCGGTACTAAGATAATTTAGCTCCAGCGGCCTGTCTGCCTGATAGGCCCACCAGGCGTTTACGCCGCCGGCTCCCTGGGTGCCCACGGGAGAACATTGAATGTTTCCCCTCGTGTTGTTTACCGGCGTACACACAAGGATCGAACCTGTAAACCAATTCCTGAAGTATGTATTATCGGAACTACTCCCCCAGATGCTGTCTTCATCAGTCATGGCAGCCACATTGCCTTCCAGAAGATTAAACTCCGGGTGCGCCCCGTGGAAGGATATGGGGGTCATAATCACGTTCAACGAATTTTGGTCGAAGTTGCCGTCCATATAGTTGTAGGCAACCACATTGCCCGAGGCGCCCCATTCCAACATAACCGATACGTGCAGACGCCTGAAAACGTTATTTTGGACAAGACAGGCAGAGGAAAAGTTTCTCAGTGCCAACTCCGAGTCCGTTGTTCCCGATGTATGGATGAAACTGTCGTGGAAGTAGCTGTCGGCTACGGTGTCGTGGGTTGAATAGTCCAGATCGACGTGATCGGCGTCTGAGTAGTTGCTCTCCACATTTTTTATCCAACAATTATACGTTGCCTCAAAACCGAAGTTGCTCGTAAGGCCGGTGTGATTGTCGTACATCTGCAGGCTCTCGACCCCCGCGTCATGAGTCGGGGAGTTGGTCACCAGTATGGCCAAAGGATTAAGGCTGCTCGAATACGTGGTATTCATCGGCGGATCGATGCCGATAGTATTGCCCGATACCGAGGTGACCCGGGCGATCTGCCCAAGAGAGCGGATGCCGCCCATCCCGCCGTCGCACCATGTGCATACGCCCGCCCCCCCATACTGGGTAACCGGTACCGAGGAGTCGTTTAACTCGCTTAGCCACAGCAGGCTGCCTGGGGCCAACCCCGAAAGAGAACCACTCACGGTAAGGCTGGAAGACCCTTTTGTGTCTCCCCCGGAAATCGCAACAGAATTGGAGGAACTTGTCGCATTAGTACCATAGGGAGGCGTATTGCCCCCAAATTCGATACCGATTGCCTTTCCGGTCATATTCAGGATCGTGCTTTGCGGACCCGAGCCTCGCAGCGTCACATTGGAGGGGATATGGATCGTATTGGCAACCTGGAATGTGCCCGATCCCAACAGCACAACCTGACCAGACGGACAACTGGAAAGGGCGCTGTTTATCGCGCTTGAGGCGTCGCTTGAGCCATTGCCGTAAGAAGAGGCTTGCAGCGTTTTATAAATCGTGGTCCTTGAGGGGATTCCACCAATTACCCCCGCCGCGGACCAGTCTATGACTCTCGAGGCCGGAAAGGAATACTCGGCGCGCCCCTCTTGGGCGCAAACGGCCGATAAAGCCAGTATGGCAAGGATAATCATGCAGAATCTGATTGTTTTGCCGCTGGAAGTAAACTTCTCTAAATTCATTCAGTCTCCTTCTTGTTGATTTGCCAAACGTAGTCCAACTTCATATTCCAAGATCGTGCTTTCCGTGAAGCACTGATCGGATGGACGGAGAGCATGAAGCATGCCAGGATAAAAATTCACACTCTCCACACGTCGGGCGAATCGGCAAGCAAGGAAACTCGATTTTGTGTGCTTTTCACTAAGCCCATGACAAAAGTGAGGGACTTAGCTCTTTTATCCTTTCCTTTCTATCATTTCATCGATCTTTCGGACCTTTTCGGGATCATTGTCGGAAAACTTGCGAGCAAAGAGCACCTCGCCCGGGCCGAAAGCATCGTTCATAACTATCTTATCGCCGGCTTCAAACAAGGCCAGATGTCTGGGGCCAATCATTGCAGGGTGGGCCCCACCGGCCGACCAGTCCATAAAGATCAAGCTTCTGTGAATGCGCTCGCTGAAGGCAGAATTCCCCAAGATGGTCTGAAAAAGCATTTCTTCGGCACAGGAGATATGTTTAAAATAATTGCAGATTGAACCGTTTTCTTCTACGAATTTAAGGATGTATCGACAGGCATCTTTTGTCAGCGCCCACCAGGTGCTGCCCCCCCAGGGTTGCAACCCATTCAAATACCTTGCATGATTCCGGTTGGCCAGATTCATTTTACCAAGGGCCCTTACGACAAACCTGCTAAAAGGCCTGGTCGAGGGCAGGCACATTTTATCCATTCTCCACAGTGGAAATCCAGCATCCCAATTGGGCATTTTTACCATGCTGATGAATTCAGTACCCTTTTTTTTCACAAAGAAGTCGTGAATGTATTCCGTACTTCTAAGCGGATAGTCACTGCCACTAAAAAGGACAAAGTAATCATAATCTAATGAATAATATAACGCTTCTCGCATCAGAAGCAGAATAGCTTCTACCATCGAATACTCTCCCCAGTAAACTGGCAATCTACTTTTAGTAAAAAAAACATTATCGCCTATAATATCACTAAACTGTTCAATATTACTTTTTAAATCAACATGTATAAAGAATGACGAGTCACAACAATAGAGTCTATTAATCATTTTCTTAAGATGTTTTTGATTATGATATGCTGTAATTAAATAGGCTATTTTCATATATTTTCCATTATGCTATGAGTTTGTAATTATATTACCATCGTAATTACAGTAGTCTATCATAGTTAATGTTATATGCTTTCTAACAAATACCTATGAATTAGTTCCGCAGTGAGAAGTTGATGTATTTGCGTCGTATAATTGGCATTTCCATTGATATGCTCGGCTACGATTTGCTCGATTCGCCTGCCTTTTAGGTAGCCTCTTCCAAGGCTTACAGGGTCGAGTAAAACGTCTTTAATATACCCCGACAGTTCCTTTCGATACCAGAGACGAAAATGGTAGAATTTCTGCCTGCCAAGGAAAAGCCTTTCCAAATGCAATCCTGTGAGTAAATGATCAACTTTTGCCAGCCACTGCGGCATGCCATAGTCGTATGCATACTCGGCCTTGTATGTAAATTCACGGTAGAAATGCAATAGGTCGCAGACAAGCGGAAGGGGTCTAAAGCAAAGTCCCCGGTCGGTGGGGATTTTCCCGAGGCGCTCGCTGCCCTCTGCAATAAGGCGAAGCGATACATCCGCGCTATCGACCAGGCTGGAGGGGGCCCGGTATGCCAGGGCCACGAGATCGTTATCCAGGAAAGGAGAACGCATCGTCAGGCAAGACTGCTCGACCGAAAGGCGCCCGTAGTGATGCCAGGGGGTCTGCTTAAAGGCTATGAATGTCAGTTCATGGCCCCCGCGCTCAGCCTCATAAATCACAGAGGATTTGGCGACGAGCCCGGCGAATTCAGGATCGAGCATCGCCTCACAGGTGCTCCAGGGCTTAAAGGCTACATTTCTTCTTACGATCTCGGAGCCGTAGTTTCCGGTAAGACGCACGGGGGCAAGCCGCGCGGCGAGCCTGTTGGCATGGAGTTCCACAGCCCCTGATACATCCATGGCACCATCGGAGATAAACACGCTCTTTTCGGCCAACTCGGGGAACCGGGCAAAAAAGGACGGGCCAACCGAAATAGTCTCATGGGATTGCCCGCACGCTCTTGCGATCCGCCTTGCGATTTTTACGTCCATACAGTCGCGGTATGGGCCGGCAAAAGTGTAACAGGGCAGTTTTATAGAAGCCCGAGCAACCCGCGACATAATCATGCGCCCGTCGAGCCCTCCGGTAAGAGACATGGCCAAGGGCCTCCCCCCCCGCAGATACCTTGGAAGAATCCGTGAAAACGTATCACGAAAGGCTGTGTAGTATGCCTCAGGGCCTAAGGGGTCCTGGTGTTCCCACTGAGAGGCAGTGAAGTAGGTCTGTTTTTTGGGACCTTCCAGGGAATCGAATACCCACCGGGAGCCGGGCGGAAGCAAATTAATGGAGGAAAACAAAGTCCGGTTTCCCAGCACGCAGCCGCAGGAGAAGGTTTGCGCCAGGCAAGTGTAGTCGAGTTGGCGCACTTCGGGCAGGATAGCCAAAAGCCATTTGGCCTCCGAGGAAAAATAGAAACCCTCCTTGCTTTGATGATAATAAATCCGGCCAAGGCCGTAACGGTCGTTAAAAAGGATGATTTGCCCGTTGCGAAAGTCTACGAGAAGACCTGAGAACCATCCATTGAGTTTTTCAAGAAACCGCGCCCCTTTTTCTTCGTAGAGGTGGACGAGATAGCCGGCATCACCGGAGGTGCACTCATGACCTTTAGCCCTCAGAAGTTCAATCTCGCAAGGCTCTGTAAAGTCCTCGCCTGAAAATATCAGGCAGACGTCTCGGGTTTCGTTCCAGGCGGGCATACGGGCTGAAAAGGACCTCTGGTGTGCTGTCCACCCCACCCTGAGCCGTGGATTTTCAAAGGCCGCAACGCCCGCGAGGTAATCGGGCTCATGTTTCATGCAAGACGCTCCAAGCTCCACCGAGCCGGGACTTTTCTCATGGCGTCCGCCGCCAATTATTCCAAAGATACCGGGCATGGCAACGACCTTTTGCCTCTTTTATTTTCCGGTTCTTGCGCACCGGTTGGCGCGAATTTGCCGCAATTTGCCCAACAAGGGCTCAGGGATACGTTCGCCAAACCTTTTATGGAGGCCAAGGCGAAAGGAAAGGGAGCCAAGGCTCGTTAGAGGCACGTAATATCGGGGCACATCGAAGCGCTCAAACGCGTTGCGTTGCTTAAAGTCGATTATGCCGTCCCTGTGCTTATTGCCGTAGGTAAATTTCGAGTATACGAGATAGGAAATCCCGCGCTGCGCACACGACTTGACAGCCTGGGCCACCAGGGCGTTTGTCGGGGCCTTGTCTCTATGCCCCATCATGGAGATTATGTTCATCATCCCGGCCTGGATTCGTCTCTCATCGTGGACCAGCTTTATAAATCCAATAAGCAGTCCTTCCCAAAAGGCCCCGATGAAGATACTGCTCTCAAGGAAGGTCGCCTCATCCCGGTAAACGGTCTCAAGGCCTTTGCCGTAGTGTGCGAAGGGGCGTCCCTGACGAACCGGGCTTTCGTTATAGACCTTCCATATGCCCCTTACAAGTGCATCGTCAAAGGGAACCTCGCATACGACAACCCCCTTTTTCTCCGCCTGTTTGGCCTTATTGCGCGCCTTGAACCCGATCTGTTCATTCCACCAGCGATCGAAGGTGGTAACCGGCAAGACCGCCAAATTGTCCCACTCCATGGGGAACTCATACATCGGAGAGGTTTGAGGCAATCTTTGCAGGAAGGTAAACAGATCGACTCTGGTCCCGCAGCTGCGTAGCGCTTCGAGCATTGGGCGAGGCTCATCGAGGAATTGAAACGAGTCGGCCTCAAGGCGGGCTATCCGCAATAACCCGCCTTCAATCCTTACCTGGACGCCGCACAGGGTTGTCAAAAAACGCATAATGAATGAAATATCCCTTAAGCTCGATGGGGGCAGTTGAGGATTTCCAAATCAGGCGCTCTATTTGTCTCATCGGTTAGCCTCTCAAAGTTTGCTAACGGCTTAACCTGTCCTTCAAAAGAACTTTTGCCTTGAGCCTTCTCAATTGCTCGGCGCGGATAAACTGCATGAGATCAACAGGAATAGGCCTTTTGTCAATGCGTGCCGAAGACCACAAATATCCCGACAGGATAAGCAGACCTCGCAAAATATAGGGCTTTCCCAACGACTGGTAGAAGGCTCTAAAGACCTCCCAAAGCGGATGGTTGCCGCAGCTGTAATCCTTTTGACCCTGCTTGAAATGCAGGCGCAAACCGCTCCAGTTCCCGGTTCCCATCGCCCGGTGATGATGGAAGGTTTTTGCGGTAAAGGTGCGAGTCTGCCAGCCAAGCATCCTGGCCGTCGTAGCGGCCACCCAGTCTATACCGCCTCCTTTTATCGGCTTATAGCCGCCGATTTGTTCGAAACACTGCCGCCTGAAAAGCTGGCACTGGCCCGAGACGTGCTCGATGTTGGTAAAGCGGTAATCGTAGCACCCGCCATCTTCGATGAAAGCGGTCCCGGCAACTCCCAGGCGCGGGTTTTCCGCAAATTTTTCCAGCAGATATTCGAAGTAATCGGGCTCAAACGAGATATCGGCATCGAGGTTTCCTATTATGTCGTAGTCCAGGCCGGCAAGAAGCCGGCGCCCGGCGTCGAATGCCCCCACCTTGGCCGCGAAATTGCGCCCCCGGTTTTCGTCGATTCGTATAAATTGAATAAAGTCGAGGTCTTGGGCGTAAGCACGCACGATTTGATCTGTACGGTCGGTTGAGCCGTCGCTGACAATGATCCATTTGCTGGGCGCAATGCTCTGGGAAGCAACCGATCTGATCACCCCCTCGATGTAGTCTTCCTCATTTTTGGCTGGAGTGACCAAAACGTAGGAATATCGCATTGGTAAGCCCTCACTGATATTTTTAAAGGCTTTCGGCAAAGGTCTAAGATCGGCTTAGAGTTTTGAGAGCAAGCAGGCAAGAGCCCTGTACATCGTCGTTTGCCCCCAATGGATGAGGGGGACTTTGGCCTTAAGGCCAAGGGGGTACAAGCGATAGTAGAAATGCCCGTCTTCATCCTGCATGTTCTCGATGGTCCAATCTGCGACTTTGCGCGCAAGGATCAGGCAATCGGGAAGTTCCTCGCAAAAAAAGGTCAGGGTTTCGATGGCCTGGGAAGCGCATTGGATATCGAGCGGGTAGGATCGTTTACAGTAATATCTTGGGAAGCCGTCATCCCGTATGAATGTATTGCGGTAGTAATCAATGCCCTTTGTGAGGTTTTCCTGAAAAGAGAGGTCGCCGGAGTAGCGCGCATACCTTTTGAGGCTGTCCAAATTGTAGCCTGTGTGAAAATTATCGACCCATCGACAGTCGGGTTTTTCCGCATAGTACCAGGCCCCATCGCCGCGTTGCCTGCCGCAGGAATATTCCATAGCCTCGCGGGCAACCTCAAGGGCTTGCCCATCCTTAGTATATTGGGCGGCGCCCGCTAGAAAAGCCGCGCCGATCATGTTGGCGTTGTGAATGGAGCCTTGTCCCTTTGCAGAGTAGCTGATACAGGCTCCGCTCGATGTCTTTTCTCTTGGAAGCTTTTTAATCCAGTCGCTAATGCTTTTGATAACTTCAAAGTGTCGCTCGATTCCGAAAAGCTCGTAGACCTCCAAGAATACCTGGCCTGCCAAGCCGGTCCAAACGCTCGTAGATTCATAGCCGGCTCTTCTGCCGCCCCGGCTTGCGTAATCGAAAAGATATCCCCAGCTGTGGCTTTCGTAGTTTGGAGACTTGTTGCGGTCCAGCCATTCGAGACAGGCCAGGGCCTTGGTCTTGTATAGGGGCTCTGCCGTGCGCCTGTACCTTTCAAGATAGCCCCAGGCCGCATAGCTCCTGCCCTGAGCGGATTCAAGAGGCTTTATACCTATAATGGGCCTTAGGTTTACCGGACTTTGCCTTCCTATCTGCTGAAGAATTCTTTCCAAAAAAGTATTTTTAAATGTCAAAGGCCTCAAAAAGGATGTCAACCCATCGGATGGATCGTAGCCTTTGTAGTTGTGTTGTTCGATCCAGCGCTCCACACCGTTTAGGCTGGCCTCGACTCTTAGCTTCAGCATATCTGTTTTTCCTTGCTCCGCGACCGGTGGCAGACTCTGCGGATGGGACAAAAATAAGGTTTTGAGAAATTAGCACTCTTTCAAGCCGAAGAGCAGACCTGTTTCCATCGCCTCAGACCTGCGCGCAAAATGGTTATCCATCTGCAAAGGGTCATGGTTGTCGAACGAAGACAGGGATTGGGAAGGTACAAATGCGCCGGGGCCAAAAATCGAGGCATTCCACCAAAATGTGCAATAAAGCCGTAGCGGCTGCGCGACTGCCTGGCAGTAAGCGGCTCACCCGTTTGTATCGCCCTGGCCATCTGCTCGTCGAATTCGGAATAGTCGCAAATATCGTAGCCCTCTTGCGCTGCGATTTTCAACACTTCGGAAGTAAGGAGATCATTTGGGTGCCGTTCGGCTTCCATGCCGTTCCAACCCCTTTTCCACAGAGTGAAGGTCTTGCCAAAGGGAATGCAGGTGATACCGGAGAGGGGCTTCCCCTCGTACTCGGCCAAAAAGAGCCTTATGCACCCAAGCGGGCGGGCCGCGTCCCACAAGGCAAAAAGATGGCCAACATCGGGCGGATTTGGCTCAACCCTTTGCCTCCGGCAGGTGGAGAGCATGAGATTAAAAAATAATTCGAGATCTTTTCTGCCTCCTTCCCGGATACTAACGCCCCGGTTAACGGCCTGGCGTATCTTCCTGCGCGTTTGCCTGGCCATCCCCAACTCGATTGGGGCAAATCCGGCCCTGAGATCAAAAATCAAGGTGGCTCTGTAGACACTAACGGGTGAGCCCGGCACAAATCCCTTGCGCGAAAGACTCGATGCCATAGACGGACAGCAATCCGGGGGCTGAACCACCAGGGCCAGCAGCCTTTCAGTTTGACAAATCCTGCACACAAGCTCGGCCGTAAAATTTACCAACTCCGGATGTTGCACCGGCGCCACTGGCCCCCTGGTAATGTAGCCGATGCCGCCCCACCACCTGAAACGGCGCAGGATCTGGAAACCTCCAACGATTTGGTCGGAAAGGGTAAGGACCACACGCACAGGTTTCCAGCCGTCAAGCTCTTTTAACCGCGCCCAGATCGTCGACTGTTGGAATTGTCCCAGGGGGTGGCGTTGCAAGAAATTGTCCCAGCATGAGTCCTCCCCCTCCCTGGAGACCCAGGCTGACGCGGTTTCGCCTTTAAACACCTCATGGTGGAACCTCTCATAGCCGCAGGAGGGCTCAAACTTTAACCCCATTACTTGATCCTTGCCTCAGGCATACGATCTGGGAGGCAAAAACGGCTTCAGCGCTTTGCGCCTCAAACCTTGGGAGTATACAGTCGGGAGCACTCCCGACTGAGCTTACTTACCTCAACCCTGCGCCGGCCTTTGACTGCCACTATGGATTTTCGCAAAACCGCGGCCAGTATCATCGGCCATCCGCACGCCGCAAGTCTTAGCGCCCCGGCGTAGAGACCGGCCTCAAGCCCCTTGCGCGTCCAAAAGAAAACCATGCCGCCATGGAAAGCGTATCTTTCCAGCTTCTTTTTCTGACCGCCTGGATAGAGGCCCGCCCGCTCCCTCTCGATTATAAGGCGAGCCGAATGCAAAAACGGCGGCACGAAATTGATCGTATTTCCCGCATGCATCCTGTACAACGCAGTGTAGGGGGAATAGACAAGAATGGACTTGCCGCAGTAGCCCAGTTTTGAAACCATATCCACATCATCTAGATGGAAAATTCCGGGCGTCCAGCCGCCGGCATTGGCGAAAGCCTGCCGGGAAATCACTATAGCGTTTGTAAACCAGCCGTGGGGCCTGTCCTTGTTCATAAGCGCTTCATATTCGACAAATTCGAGCCTTTCGGGCACGTCGGCGGTTCCAAAGACGGGCACCGGACCCGCAAAGTAGCGCACACCGGAAACTATCAGTGACGGGCGCCTCCGGCTCACGAGTTGTTCGTAGACATCCAGGGTCCACGGCAAGAAAAGATCGTCTCCATCCAGAAAGATCAGATAGTCTCCCCGGGCAAGGGCAGCGCCCCGATTTCGGGCCTCGATCGCCCCACGGTTTGTCGGAAGACCCAGTAGTTGGATTGAGCTCTTATAGAGCTTCAGAATATCGGTTGAGCCGTCCCTGGACCCATCGTCGACAACGATAACTTCTCTAATGGAGTCTTTCTGCGACAGGGCCGACTCGACGGCCTCGGCTATAAATTGACGCTGGTTATAGCACGTGATAACAATACTATAGCGCATATACAAAATCTCTTGCCACTCAGCGCTTTGCGTCTTTGGTTGTGGCTATTTTCCTAACGGTCTTTTTGGGACTGAGCGCTCTTTGGATTGTTCATTGCGTCCAAGACGGGTGGCTCCCGGCGCATATGCTGGGAAAATCTTCGTTTGCTGCGAATATCGCGGTAGACCCGCTCTCCGCCTTCCACAGGAATCCCCAGAGCTCCGGCCGCCTCCTCAACGGCAACCCCTGAGGCTTCCGCGTAGAGCAATGGGTCGAGCAGTTCGAAAGGAAGGCTGAAGAAAAATTCCTGCTCGTTTTGTGGCGCAGGGAAGGTACCCGAAGACGGAGCCCGAAGGGTTATGGCCTCCGGGACCCCAAGGTAGGAAGCGAGCTGGTAAATCTGCACTTTAAAAAGGCCTGCCAGAGGATGGACGTCTACCCCGATATCGCCATGGCGCACCATGAATCCAAGGTCGTATTCCGTTCGGTTGTGTGTTCCCAAAACAGCATACCTGAGCCGTTCGGCATGGTAGTACTGCATTATCATGCGGCTTCGCTGCTTCATATTAGTGGCCGCAACTATATCGAGATATTCCCTAAGCGGCAGGCGCAGCCGCAACGATTCTCCGCCACGAGGCGCAAAGGCCTCAAGGAAAAAAATATTAAACCCCTGGCTTTCCAGCGGGTTGTGTCCCAAAACAATCCTGAAGCTCCAGCCCTGCCCGTAATCGGGAATCATCCGGCGTATTACCGCATCTCTTTGGCTATAGCACCCAAAGCCTTCCAGCACGGCGGTAATGTCCTCCTTTATCCCTCTTACGCCCAGAGTGCGCAGAAGACTTTCCGCAAGCACCTCGGCTTCCTGTCCCACCTCGCGTTCGGGCAGCATCAGGCCCAAGACCCTCTCGGGCCCAAAGGCCCTGGCCGCCAAAGTAACAGCCACAGCGGAATCCACACCTCCGCTAACCGCAACCACAACGCCCCTGCGCCGAAGATTTACAAGCACCTCGCTTCTTAGAGCCTCCTCGATATTGGCGGCCCATAAGGCGGGGTCTATGCGCAACAAATCCTTTGAAAATGCCATAGCCGTTTTCGTTTACCCATTGGCCGACTCATCGGCTCCCATAGTTTTCAAAAGATTCCTGTCAATTTTGCCGTGAGCGTTCCAGGGCATCTTTTCAAGAATTTCGACATACCGGGGAACCATGAAAGGCTCCATGTTCTTCGAGCAGTGATTGATTATTTCCCTATGCCCGACTTTCGATCCGGCCCGGCAGACTACAAAACACTTAATCGCCTGCCCCAGAATTTCGTCATGGACTCCGATGACCGCGGCCTCCAAGACTCCCTCCAGTTCGCAAACTATATTTTCAATTTCCTGCGGGCTTACCCTCTCTCCCTTGGTCTTGATCTGTTCGTCTTTTCTGGCGACAAAATACAAGAAACCATTGCTGTCTTTTCTGAACAGATCGCCCGAGTATAGAAGAACCTCCCCGGGACTGCGGCCCGGCCGGAAGGTCTTTTGCGTCAACTCAGGCGAGTTCCAGTAACCTTGCATCACATTGGCCCCCTTTACTACCAGTTCGCCAATCTGGTGGGGTCCAACCTCTTTTCCATTTTCGTCCACAATAAATGCGCGACAATTCGGTATGGGCTTTCCGACCGAGTCGGGCCTCAGGTCGAGTTCTTCGGGGGGAAGGTAGGAAACGCGCTTGCACTCGGTCAGACCGTACATGGAATATATCCTTGCGGAATGGAAAATCTTTTGCAACCCACGGATATGCCCCGGGGGCAAAACGCCGCCGGTATTTGTGACATACCGGATGGACCTGAGGTCGTATTTAGCCGGGTTTTCCATCTTTAGAAGCAGCGAAGCGATAGTGGGCACGATCGGAAAGCCGGTAATTTTTTCTTGCTGAATGCATTCGAGAATTCTAAGGGGAAAGGCAAAGGATTTTTGGAGAACGACCGAGCCTGCGAACATGAAAGCCATAAGGACCTGGTAGAGACCGTAATCGAAGGAAAGGGGCAAAACATTTAATATTTTATCCCCGCCGGTGTTTTGAAGATACTCTATGATGCTGCGAGCGGCTGAAACAATGTTAAAGTGAGAGGACATTACGCCTTTGGGCTCCCCGGTTGACCCCGAAGTGTAGATAAGGGCCGCGAGATCGAAGTCGATTGCCCTCTCCGTCTCCCCGTGCGAGGTTAAAGCAACCGGGGCCCAGTCCGATTTTTGGAAAATTTCCGCCCACAAAAAGGATCGAACCCAAAATGAGGCAGGAACCTCGGAGGTGTCTCCGACCCAGATCGTTTTGAGTTTTTCGATCCCTTTTGCGGCCTCTACGACAACGGAGGCCTTGGCGGCATCGGCAATGAGAATCGAGGCTCCGCTGTCTCGCAGTATATAGTCGAGTTTTCTTGGCTTAACGCAACTGTTGACGACTATAAAAGCGCCCCCCGCGCGCAGGGCCGAAAAGATTGAGATCACCGTCTCAGCCGAACTATCTAAAAATATCGCCACCCTTTCCCCAGGTTTAAGCCCGAGGAGCCTAAAGACCTCGGCAAGCCTGCCGCAGGCCTTATCAATCGCCTCATAGGTCCAACGCTCTTGTGCGCAAATGAGAGCTTCCTTTTTAGGGTAGAGCTTTGCCGATAATTTCAAAAAGTCGTCGACCAGCACGGGAGCAAACATAGTAAACAGAGCCTCTTTCAGTGAATAGTGATTCTTTCAGCAACAAGGCTTCTAAGACTTTTTTTTTGAAGATAACCCGGTCGCGCAATTCGCATAAATTGCGCCTGAGTGCTGTTTTAAACCAGCATTTGACCGTGTAGCCCTTATCGCTTCGGAAATATTGCCCAAGATCGAGTTCTGCGCCGGTTCGATTGCCCGCAGCCGCCGGATAAAAGCTGCACGTCGGGATCATCCGCTAATGGATTTGCGCTATGCAAACATCTAAGATATTGGATATATCTAATAAATAGCAATCCGCGAATAATTCAGTTTGCCGCTCGCCTCTTTTGGGGTCTGCTCCTTCGCCCCGATCGCTCATAGAGCCCCCCTTTTGCCCAACGGCATCGCCCCGGACCGATAATCGAACAGCAGTGAGAAGACAACGTTTTTTGCGCATTCACCAGGTTGGCGCGAAACAAACAGGTCGTTAACGAGCAGGGAGGACAAGATGCCGATCAAGGCCATGCTGTCGATTTCGCTAAGTTTTCTTAAAGAACGCACTTTGGACGCAAGGCTTTTGACCCTGGTCTTGTCAAAAAACCCCGCGCGATCCAAAGAGGAGTCTGAAAGCAACTCTTCCCACAGGTTCCCGCTTAGCACCATCGGTGCAATGGGCGCCCGGTAGGGCTGTTTGGGGCGTTTAAGTATCTGCTCGGGCAAGATCTTTTTAAAGACCTGTTTTAGTATGTATTTTTCGTTTAGGCCAAGCATCCTTAGGCTTGCAGGAACGCGGCAGGCGAACTCGACCAGGCGGTGGTCCAGAAAGGGCGGCCGGACTTCAAGAGAATGCGCCATGGCAACCCGGTCGCCCTGGGAGGAAAGCAGATAGTTGCTCATAAACACCGACATCTCAATATATTGGGCTTTACTGACAACATCGAGGTTCTCGAAACCAGGTGGAAGCCCCTGCCTTAGCTCCTCGTAGCCGTTATACCGGCCAATACCATTTTTAAGATCCTTGGAGAAGAAAAACTTTGTCCTTGCGGTATTTTGCCACCTTACAAGATGGGAGTAGAGCGGATCGGCGGTGCGGTCCATGGCGGTGGAAAAAAAGGCCGGCAGCATGCTTTTTAACCGCTGATCCCGGAAGACATAGGGATAGAGTCTTGCAAGTAGAAGCGGGCGCCATTTGGACTCGGGCCTTTTTGCCCAAAACGCGCGAATCTTTGCTTCCTTAAAGATATCATAGCCGCAAAACGTCTCGTCTGCCCCCTCTCCTGTAAGCACCACCTTGTAGCCTTCCCTGTGGACAAGATCGGAAAGCAGGTAAAGGGGAACCGGACTTGTCCTCAACAGGGGCTTTTCGCAATGCCGGATAACGGAGGCAAAGCTATCGAGAAGGTCGCGGTTTTGAGCTACAAAAGAGGCATGATCGGTTTCCAGGTGGCCTGCGATTATATCCTGGAAGGGGCTTTCATCGAATCCCGCATCTTCGAACCTGATCGCGAAGGTCTTCAGTTCGTTATTAAAGCCTCCTTTCACAACGGCTGTTACAGCCGAGGAATCGAGTCCTCCGCTGACATAGCAGCCTACTTTCACATCCGCTCTCAATCGGATCCTGACCGAATCGACAAGCAACTCCTCGAGCTTTTGACACAGCTCGTGCTCGGGCCATTTGAGCCATCCCTCCCTTGGGATGCACGGGATTTGCCAGTATCTCCTTATCGCAATACCTTTTGAGTCGGCCTTAAGATAATTGCCCGGAGGGATTTCGAAGATATTTTTAAACGAGGTTCTCTCATTGAGCGTGGTCCAGAAAGTAAAAACCTGGTCCAGCGCAACCGGATCGATTTCACGGGGTATTTCCTCCAGTGTAAACAGGGCCTTAATTTCCGAGGCAAAAGACAACCGCCCTCTGTGTGCGCAGTAGTGCAG